>NZ_QKTT01000019.1:0-40250 GCF_003234555.1 Curtobacterium sp. MCBD17_019
CCGCAGGGGGCGGGTGTGGATGGGGGCCGGTGGGCCCCGACTGGGAGGGCCGGGTCGAGACGACCCGGCCCTCCCGCCGGTCAGTCCGTCAGGACTGCTTCTTGACGTTCTCGAGCTGGAAGTTCCCGAGGGGCGTCACGTGGAATCCGGACACCTTGTCCGAGATCCCGTAGACGTACGGCGAGTAGTACAGGTACGCGAGGAACGCGTCGTCGCCGGTCTGCTGCTGCAGCTGGGCGTACAGCGCCTTGCGCTTGCTCGACACGACCGACTGCTGGGCCTGGCTGTTGAGCTTGACCACCGCGGCGTTGTCGTAGTTCGTGAACGCCGAGTTCGAGCCACCGTTGGGGTCGACCGCGAACGAGGTCCACTCGTCGGGGTCCGGGATGTCCATCGTCCACGCGGACCACGCCATGTCGAAGTCGCCCGCGAGCCGAGCCTGCTTGTTCGCGGTCGGGTCGAGCTGCTTGATCTTCATGGTGATGCCGATCTTCTTGAGCTCGGACTGCATGATCTGCGCGATCGACGTCTCGTTCGGGTCACCGGAGCGGATGAGCAGCGTCGTCGTGAAGCCACTCGGCTGCGACGACTGCTTGAGTTCGGCCTTGGCCTTCTTCACGTTGTACGTCGGGCCGTGGGCGTTCTTGTCGTAGTACGGCGTCCCCGGGGAGAGCAGCGAGTTCGCGACCGACCCGTGCCCGAACAGGATCGCCTTGACCATGGCCTTGCGGTCGATGGCGTAGGCGATGGCGCGCCGGATGTGCACGTCGTCGAACGGCTTGCGCTTCTCGTTGAAGGCGATGTAGTCGATCTGCGTCGACTTGAACGTCTTGGCGGTCACGCCCGACGCGCTCGCGAGCGAGGACAGGCTCGACCAGTCCGGCGTGTCGTCGATGTCGATCTGACCGCCCTGCAGCTGGAGCTTCCGGGTGTTCGCGTCGGGGACCACCGTGAACACGATCTTGTTCAGGTGCGGCTTGCCCTTCTGCCAGTAGTGCGTGTTCTTGACGAGGGTCAGCGACTGGCCCTTCTTCCACGAGCTCCACTTGTACGGGCCGGTGCCGACCGGGTGCGTGTAGAACTCCGCCTTCGTCTCGCCGCCGTAGTTGTCGGGGACGATCGCGTTGCTGAACAGCGACAGGTCGGCGATGAGCGGGGCCCATGCGTGCTTGAGGTGGATGTCGATGGTCGCGTCGTCGACGGCCGTGACGTTGTCGATCGCGGCGTTGATGTACCCCCAGCCGCTCGAGCCCGTGGCGGTGTCCGCGTCGAGCGAGAACTTGACGTCCTTGGCCGTGACCGGGTCACCGTTCGAGAACTCGACGCCCTTGCGGAGGTGGATCGTGTAGTCGAGCTTGTCCGACGAGATCGAGTAGCTCTTGGCGAGCCACGGGGTGAGCTTCTTGCCGTTCGCGCTGACGTTGAACAGCGGCTCCATGATCTGCTGCTGCACGTGGATGGAGTTGTTGTCGAACGTGGTCGTGTTGTCCATCGAGATGATGTCGGCGGACCGGGCGATCGTCAGCGTGCCGCCCTTCGTGGTGGCTGCGGACGCGGTGGCGCCGCCGGTGCCGACGGCGACGACGACCGCCGCTGCGGCGGCGACGGCGGCGACCGCGACGCGGGTGCGTTGCTTCATGTGCCTCTTCACTTCCCCGACGTCGGACGACGCCGGTCTTCGGACTCGGGAGCGGTGCGGGGAGGACCGGTGCCGTCCGGAGGCGGCGCGATCCGTAGTGATGATTACAGTAAGGGCAGTTCTTTTCCGATTTGTTACGTTTGTAAGACGATGTCCGAGATGACCGCACCGCCGCAACCCGTCCTCGCGCTCCGCCCGTTCACGCCCGCCGACGCCGCCGTCGTCGTGACCTGGTTCACGACCCCGGAGCAGGCCTCCGCGTTCGCCGGGACGGGTGCGCCCTGGCCGTACACCGCGGCCGCGCTCCTCGCCTCGATCGACGATCCGAGTCGCCAGGCATGGACCGTCACCGCCGTCGAGGCCCCCGACGCCGTGCTCGGCCACGTCGAGACCGCGCTCGTCACCCCGACCACGGGGCGCCTGGCACGGATCGCCCTGGCACCCGGGCAGCGCGGCCGGGGCCTGTCGACCCCGATGCTCGAGCTCGCCCTCGACGCGGCCCGGTCGATCGGCATGGAGGAGGTCGCCCTGTTCGTCGTCCCGGGCAACGAACCCGCGCTGCGGGCCTACGCGCGCGTCGGCTTCCGCCCCACCGAGCGCGATCCGGAGCACCCGGAGTACCTGCGCCTGGCCCGCACCCTGGCTTCCTGACCGGTCCCCGCCCCCTCGTTCCGCGCCGGGCATGCTGGGACCATGCCGATCCTCCACAAGGACATGCAGGTGTGCATGTCGCTCGCCGGTCGCCCGAGCAACATCGGGACCCGCTTCCACAACTTCCTCTACGACGAGCTCGGCCTCGACTTCGTGTACAAGGCGTTCACGACCACCGATCTCGAGGGCGCGGTCCGCGGCATCCGCGCGCTCGGCATCCGCGGGTGCTCGGTGTCCATGCCGTACAAGGAGGCGATCATCCCGCTCGTCGACACGCTCGAACCGTCCGCGGCCGCGATCGACTCCGTCAACACCGTCGTCAACGACGACGGCGTGCTGACGGCGTCGAACACCGACTACGAGGCGGTCGCCGCCCTGCTCGCCGACCACGGCGTGGACCCCCGCTCCTCGGTCCTGCTCCGCGGGTCCGGTGGGATGGCGAAGGCGGTCGTCGCGGCGTTCCGCGGCAGGGGGTTCGACGACCTCACCGTCGTGGCACGGAACCGGGACACGGGCACCGCACTGGCGGAGCGGTACGGCTACCGATGGCTCGCCGACGGCGCCGGGGCCGGACACGCCGACGTCCTCGTGAACGTCACGCCGATCGGCATGCACGGCGACGCCGCCGGCGAGCTCGCGTTCCCCGAGGAGCGCATCGCCGACGCGCACACGGTGGTCGACGTCGTGGCCTTCCCGGCGGAGACACCACTCGTCACCGCCGCCCGTGTCGCCGGGAGGCACCTCATCACGGGCGCCGAGGTGATCGCGCTCCAGGCCGCCCGGCAGTTCGAGCGGTACACGGGCGTCGCCGTGACCGCGGACCAGGTGGCGCGCGCGTCGGCCTTCAGCCGCGCGGAGTGACCGCCGGCGGAGGCCCGTCCCAGCGGACGCGGGGCGACGCCACCGCGCGGTGCCGCGCGGAGTCCGCCACGCCCCGGCGCTGATCCGCGTTCACTCCGACTCCTCGATGAGTCCGCCGCGGCGCTCGAAGCGGAGTTTCCCGCTGAGGACGTCCTCGGCGATCTCGCGCGTCGGTCGGCGTCGCGCGAAGGCGTGCCCCTGGAGGAGCAGGTAGGCGTCCTCCGCGGTGATGTCGAGCTGCGCCAGCACCACGCCCGTCGCCTGGTGGACCATCCGCCGCGAGGACGGAGCGCGGTCGAGCACCGCCCCGCCGACGCCGATCGACGCGATGGACCGCTGGAGGATCCGCCGGCCCACCGCGGTGGAGAGCAGGCTCGCCTGCTCGACCTGCTCCGGCTCGAGGGGGGTCGGCTCCGGCGCGTACAGGTCCACCGCACCGAGTCGGAGCGGTCCGAACATGACGGGGAACGCGAACAGCGCGCCGACGGCCTCGTGCCGGACTGCTTCGGTGAACGCTGGCCACGACCGCGAGGCGCGGTGTCGGATGTCGTCCTCGAGGACCGGCTGCGCACGCCGGATCGCCTCCCAGCAGGGGCCCTCGTGCAGGTCGAACTGGATCTCGTCGATCCGGGACGCCGTGATGTCCGACGCCGAGATGGTCTCGTTGCCGAACGGGACCCCGAACGACGAGACGGAGCACCCTCGGACGGGGAGCAGCCGCACGAACGGGACGCTGAGGTCCGCGTCCCGTACACGCCCGGACCGGAGTGCGCTGAGGGTTCGCTCGAACTCGCCACTCATGCGGTCTCCTCCAGCGGGTCGCTCGCCTCGTGGTCGCCGTCGAGGTGCTCGTCGGGAGCCGCGCCGGCCCACGAGGGGAGCTCCGCCGACGGGTAGTCACCCTGCGGGTCGGGAACACGGACCATGGGGTTCACGGAACGTAACGTGATGCCCTCGACGTCGGAGGCCGCTCGGCGGAGCGCACGGCCGAGCACGAACGCGACCAGGTCGTCGACGCCGCCCGAGGGCCGGTAGCCCGGCCATGCGCGCTGGCCCTGGTCGAGCTGTTCGTCGATGCTGGCGCGCATCACGTCGGCGTCGTCGATCTCGACCTCGCAGTCGAGCACGAGACGGAAATGGGGCCGGTCCTCACGCGCGACACCGGCCACGTCCACGGGAGCGGTACGGCCGTCCATGTCCTCGCCGGACAGGAAGCGGAGCGTCGTGCTCGGCGCGATGCCGTACACCGAGCGGTACGCGGTCGCCATGCGGCCCACGTTGCTGAACCGCCAGCGCCGGGCGACCTCGGCGACGGTCAACCGCTGACCCGGCTCGGCGTTCCGGAGGTCACGGTGCACGCCCTCGAGCCGGACGCTGCGCAGGTACTCCATCGGCGACACGTCGACCTCGCGCTGGAACGCTGCCTGCAGGCCGCGCGGGGTCAGGACCGACGCTGCGGCGATGTCCTGCAGGCGGATGTGCGAGCGCGCGTTCTCGCGGATGAACCGGATCGCTGCACGGACCGGGCGCGACAGCACGACCGAACCGGATCCCGATCCGAGATCCTCGCTGTTCGACCCCATCGTGCAACCGTATTGCGTGCGTCCGGTGCGGACACTCGGGTTGGCCGCCGCACTCAGGCCCCGGGCTCAGCGCCGGTCCGAAGCGCCCATCGGCCGACCGCCACGAGACCGAGCCGGCGCAGGGTCTCGATGTTCCGGAGGAACAGCATCGGCTGCATCACGAAGCCCGGTACGAGGGTGCCGGGACCCTTGCTCGGGTTCTCGCGGATCGTCACCTTGCACCCGCGGCGGTGCGGTTCGACGGTCAACTCGACCTGGGCCTCCCCGAGCGGCCAACCGCGCGCCTGGATGCGCATGCGGTACGGCGGATCCCACTCGAGCATGGAGGTCGTGTCGTCGATGAGGAACGGCCAGGAGCCGAACGAGTGGTGGATCCGGGCACCCTCCGCCGGCCAGCTGCGGTCGAGCGCACGCATCCGGGAGGCCCCCACCACCCAGACGGGGAACAACCAGCCGTCGCGGAACACGTCGAACACGGCCTCCGGCGGGCATTCGAAGACTCGGACGTTGCGGGCCATGGGGACCTCCTTCTCAGGGCCGAGGGGACAGATCGACGTCCTCGGACAGGTGGAACGTGTGCCGCAGGGCGCTCCGTGCGGCGTGCCAGCCGGCCATGCCGTGGACGCCGGGACCGGGAGCGGCGGACTCGGAACACAGGTACACGCCGTCGGCCGGTGTGCGCCAGGGATCGGGCGACAGCGTGGGGCGCCGGACGAGTTGCCCGAAGGTGGCCGCACCCGCGGCGATGTCGCCGCCGACGTAGTTCGGGTTGTACTGCTCCATCTCGACCGCCGTCCGGCTGGAGCTGGCGATGATCGTGTCCCGGAACCCCGGGGCGAAGCGCTCGATCTGCCGGATGATGGCCTCGGTCTCGTCGTGCTGGGAACCCGCCGGCACGTGCGCGTAGGCCCAGAACACGTGCTTGCCCTCGGGCGCGCGACTCGGGTCGACCACCGTCGGTTCCGACCCGAGCACGTACGGGTGGTCGTGGCGGCGGCCTTGGGACACCGCGCGCTCGGCGGCGGCGATCTCGGCGCGGGTTCCGCCGATGTGGACGGTGCCCGCCTTCCGGAGGCCGGGGTTCGTCCACGGCACGGGGTCGGACAGTGCGAAGTCGACCTTGGCGGCCGCGTTGCCGAACCGGAAGCGCCGCAGCGCTCGCTGGTAGGAGGACGGGAGGCGCGACCCGGCGATCCGACGCATGCCCTGCGCGCTCGTGTCGAACAGCACCGCGCGGGCGTCGGGGAGGTCCTCGATGCGCTGGACCTCGGTGTCGACCTCGATCGTCCCGCCATGCGCGACGAGGTCGGCCGCCAGCGCGTCCACGATCGCCTGGCTCCCCCCGATCGGTACCGGCCACCCCCTGGCGTGCGCGTAGACACCGAGCGACAACGCGGCCGCGGCCGTGGCGAGCGACGGCATCCGCTGGATCGAGTGCGAGGCGACGCCGGTGATCATCGCGGGTGCCACGATGTCCTGGAACCGGCGGTTCCACAGTGCGGTGCCCTGCTCGAGGGCACGCAGCCCGAAGCGCAGGACCGTCACCGGGTGGCGCGGCACGTGCAGCAGCGCGTTCGTCGCGAAGTCGGAGACCTCGTCGGCGTGACGCGCGAGCGGACCCATGAGGTCGCGGTACGCGCGGCCGTCGATCCCGAGTCCGTCAGCCGTCCGGTCGATGTCCCGGTACGCGAGCCCGGCACGACCGGCGTCGAGGGGATGTCCGAACTGGACCTCGGGCAGGCGGAGCTCGATCCGGTCCTCCATGCCGAATCGACGGAAGAACTCGGACTGGAGCGCCATCGGGTGCACGGCCGAGCAGACGTCGTGGAGGAACCCCGGCTCGGTGAGCTCCTTGGTCCGCGCACCCCCGCCGATCGTGTCGTTCCGCTCGTACACGGTGACGGCGAGTCCGGCGCGCGCGAGGGTCACGGCTGCGGCCAGCCCGTTCGGTCCGGCACCGACCACGACCGCATCGACCACGAGCGCTCCCTTCGTCTGGACCCCCACGCTACGGGTCCGGCTCGTCGCGCGCCCACAGCGACGTGACGTCGTGGATGGCGTCCCCCTCCACAGGTCGAACTGCGTCGACTCGACCCGCGTCGACTCGATGTCTGGTCGGCCGGCCCTGCCGGTCGCGGGCGGCACGGGAGCCATCGGTGTAGCGTCCCGGGAGCCGGACGGAACCGTCGGCGTCCCTCGAGGAAGGCAGAGCACCCCATGCGCATCGGCACCGCCATCGCACTGCTCGTGATCGGCGCGATCCTCGCGTTCGCCGTCAACGTGCAGGTCGCCTGGTTCAACCTGAGCATGATCGGTTACATCCTCATGGTGGCCGGCGTGATCCTGCTCGTGATCAGTCTGGTCGTCGGCCTGCGCGGATCGAGCTCGACCTCGACGACCCGCACCGGCTACGACGCCGACGGCAACCGCATCGAGCGCCGGGACGACTACCGCGCCTGACCCCGGGGCGCCGGAAGCGCGGCAGCGGTACGTCCTCGAACCGCGCCGCCGGATCGGCCCGGGCCCGGTCAGTCGGACGCGGGCGGGTGTCCGGGCCGGAGCGCGTCGATGTCCGCCGCCAGCTCCTGCAGGCGGTCCTCGAGCCCGACCTCGTAGTCGTCAGCAGGACCCGCCGCCCATCCGAGCCGCCCGACGACGGTCGAACCGATGTCGTCCCAGGCCCGCTGCCGCGCGGCGATGACGATGGCGTCCACGAAGGACGGATCCTCGCTGCTCGCCTCGAGCCGCTCCGCCAGCTCGGTGTAGGTCGCCTCGCGTGTGCGGAGTTTCAGGTCGTCCCCGCGCTTGTAGTCGTGTTGGTGGCGGGACCGCCCCCGCGCGTTCTGCGCGACCGCTCGGATCTCGCGCATCCGCTCGGCGTCCTCGCGCTGCTCCGCGGCGAACCGACGGAGTTCCTCGCGCGCGGCCTCGGCGACCACGCGGGCGTCGAACGACTCGTGTTGCTGCAGTGCGCTGAGGATGATGCGGTTCGCGACGGCGATGACGATCGCGGACCGGGCGATGAGCATGCCCTCGTCGACGGACCGGCGCAGCTCGTCGGGGTCGACCGGCCGTTCACGCACGTCCTCGTGCTTCGGTCGCTTCCCGAAGACCGCCACCATCGTCCTCCCGCCCCGTCGTGGTCGCCCGCGCGGAGCGACCGTCCTCGACGATACCGAGCCGCGGTCGGGAGGGCGCTCGACCGCGGCTGCTCGTCACTCGTACCGCAGGGCCTCGATGGGATTCTGCCGAGCAGCCCGACGGGCCGGCAACGTGCCCGCGAGGAACGCGATGAGCATCACGACGATGATGATCGTCGCGACCGAGCCGGGCGCGAACTGCAACAGGTGCAGGCCGGGGAGGTCCTTGAGCACCGTGCGGGCCAGGAGGTTCGAGATCCCGGTGCCGAGCAGGATCGCGACCCCCGCGCCGATCGCGCTGCCGAGGAACCCGATGAACACGGCCTCGAGGCTGAACAGCGTGTACACCCGACCGCCACCCATGCCCATGGCCTTCATGAGGCCGATCTCGCGGGTGCGCTCCTGCACGCTCATGAGCAGCGTGTTGATGATCCCGAACCCGGCGGCGATGAGCGCGATCACGGCGAAGGCGTTGAGGACGCCGACGATGCCGTTGATGACCGTCTCGAACTGCCCGAGCTGGTCGGCGATGGTCTGTCCCGTGTAGCCCGCCGCCAACAGGCGGGACTTGACCTTGGCGACATCGGCGCCCGACGCCACCGTCGCCGTGGCGGAGGCGTAGCCCGTCGAGACCGCGGTCGGCTTCGCGGTCTCCTGGGCGGTGCGGAGCGCCTCGGTCAACGCCGCGTTCGCACCCGCACCACCGCCGAAGAGCGACTCGTTCTGCACACCGACGACCGTCGCCCGGACCTGGTGCTCCTGCCCGAGGTAGTCGTCGATGCCGATCGTGACGGTCGTGCCGACCGCGTTGCGCGCGCTCCCCAGGCCGAGGGCCTTGAGGTCGTTCGTCGGGAGCAGGAGCTGACGCTCGGACGACGTCGACGACAGCTGGCGTCCTGCGGCGAGGTCGGCGTGGATCGCGTCCGCGTCGCCGGCGATGCTGACGACGTACTTGCCGTGGTCGCCGTACTCGAGCCACTTCGGTGACAGCGCCACGGCCGGCTGCACCGACGCGATGCCCGTGGTCCGCCGGATCGCGCTGATGTCCGTCGGGCTGAGGTACGACACGGACGCCGGGCCGCGCTGCGAGGTCTGTCCCGACTCGGACGGGTCGTACTTGGCCGGCCCGTCGTCCGAGCTCGACGTCGTCGCGGCCTTGGTGACGGTGAGCGAGTCGGTGGTGCCGATCGATGCGACCTGGGTGTCGATGTAGGACGACACCCCCGTGCCGATCGCCGAGGTCAGGGTGATCGTGAACGCGCCGATGAAGATCGCGATCACCGTGAGGGTGGTGCGGAGCTTGGACCGGAACGTGTTCCCGATCGCGGTGCGCAGGAGGTCGACGAGGTTCACGCGGCGGCCTCCGTGGTGTCGACGATCAGACCGTCGCGGACGTTCACGCTGCGATCGCACCGCGCGGCGAGTTCGGGGTCGTGGGTGACGACGACGAGCGTGATCCCCCGTTCCCGCTGCAGTCCGAACAGCATGCCCTCGACGAGCTCACCGGTCGTGGTGTCGAGGTTGCCCGTGGGCTCGTCCGCGAAGATCACCGCGGGTTCGTTGACCAGCGCGCGGGCGATGACGACCCGCTGCTTCTGCCCGCCCGACAGGTCGTTGGCGTCGTTCCGTGCCTTGTCGGCGAGACCCAGCGCGTCGAGCGCCTCCATCCCGCGGCGGCGGCGATCACGCGACGACACCCCGGCGATCGTCAGCGGCAGCACGACGTTGTCGAGGACGCTCGTCCGGGGTGTCAGGAAGAACTGCTGGAACACGAACCCGAAGGTGTCGTTGCGCGTCCGGTTCACCTGGCGCGCGGACAGGCGCGCCGCGTCCTGACCGTCGAGGAGCACCTGACCGCTCGTCGGCCGGTCGAGCAGGGCGAGCAGGTGCATGAGGGTCGACTTGCCGGAGCCGCTCTTGCCGACGATCGCGAGGCTCTCGCCCCGGTCCACCGCGAGCGACACCCCCTTGAGCGCGTCGAAGCGGGCGTCACCGCGGCCGTAGGTGCGGGTGAGGCCGCGGGCCTCGAGCACGGGAGTGGGCATGCCGCAACGCTAGCGGCGCCCTGCCCGGCCCGGGTGCGAACCTGCTGGGTGCGATGTCAACGGCATGTGGACGCGCGCTGTCCTCCCCAGCGTCAGGCCGGGACCGCCTCGCGCGCTGCGGCCCGTGCCACGATCCGATCGGACTCATGGACGGCGACCCGCTCGGCGGTCAACAGCAAGGAGGCGACATCGGTGGCAGTGCGTGACGGCGCGTCGTTCCAGCTCGTCAGGTCGCGGACGCGGCCCATCCGGACGTCGGGGGCGGGGCACCACATGACGGGGGCGCCCTCCTCGACGGCGAGCGCGTGCCAGACGAGGTCGAGCGCACGTTGGACCGGCTGCGAGTGGACGGCGTGCGGCCCGCCCGCGGCGTACACGACCGCGCCCACGAGGCACGCACCGACGAGCGGTCGACCGGCGACGTCGAGCGCCGCGGCGCTCGACGCCTTGCGCGTGCGGCCCCGGTCGTCCAGGTACGCGAACCACGCATGCTGGATCCAGCCGTGGTCCACGACGTCACGAGCGTCGGACAACAGGTGCTCGAGCGACGCGAGTTCCGCGAGCTGGGCGGCCACGCGACGGCCCCGGGCGGCCGCACGCCGTTCGTGGTGTCGATCGACCCAACCGAAGAGTCCCGAGCGGCGGGGCGTGGTGGTCTCCCGGACAGGAGAGGCGTCGCTGTCGACGTCGTGCTGGACGCGGAACTCGAGGGTCATGACGGTCCCTCCGGATCGGTGGCACGGAACGGTGTGGGGTCACGGTAGTCCCGTTCTCCTCGGAGGGCGATACCCCCGTTTCCCGCGGTGCTCCGGCACGGCTCCGGGTCGGTCCGGCCCGGGCTCGCGAGGGTCCGGCACCGCGTCAGTGGTCGAGCACGGCCTCGAGCGCACGGAGCCCTGCGGCCCGTTGGTCCGAGCCGTCGGGCGAGGCGGCGAGCGCGGTCGCGATCGACATCGCCCACCCGCGGGCGCGCGTCCACGTGTCGTCGTCGGGCGCGAGGGCAGCGCGGAACCGCTGCCGGGCCTCCCGGCCGAACGTGAGCCATGCCGTCGCGAGGTCGGTGGCCGGATCCCCTGCGGTCAGGTCACCGAAGTCCACCACCGCGACGAGCGCATCGTCGTCGACCACGATGTTGAACGGGTGCAGATCGCCGTGGAGCCAGAGCGCCGGCCCCTGCCAGGCGGGGGCGGCGGCGACCTGCGTCCACGAGCGCTCCAGGTCGGCGGCGCGCGGGATGCGTCCCGACCGCAGTCGTCGCGCCACCGCCGACGTGCGTCCGCTGAGCGGGCCACCGCGCACTGGGTTGTGCGGCGCGTCCTCCGGCGCGGTGACGTGCAGGGCTCGGAGGAACGCGGCGAGCGTCTCCGGTGCGTCGCGGGGGAGGTCCGTCGATGCTCCAGCCGGGCGACCGGCGACCCACCGGGTGACCGTCCACGACCAGGGGAACACCGCGGACGGCCGACCGATGCGCACGGGCTCGGGCACGGCGACGACGTGTCGGACGCGCGCGGCGATGCCGGGGAGCCACCGCTGCTCGTGCTCGACGAGGTGCGCGGCGGCCTCGCGCCGCGGCACCCGGACGAGCAGCTCGTCGCCGAGCCGCAGCACGACGTTGTCCCAACCCTCGGCGAGGGGTCGCAGCGGCAGGCCGGCGAGATCGGGGTGCTGGTTGAGCAGGAGTCGTCGCACCAGTGCCTCGTCGACGTCGATCTCGGCGTCTGGCACGTGCACCGGACGATGCTAGCCGCGCTCCGGTTCCCGGGCATCGGGAGCACCGGGAGCACCGGGAGCACCGGCAGCACCGGCAGCACCGGCAGCACCCTGCGGGCACGGTCCCAGCGACCGTCCTGGCACGCCCGCTACGGTGCCCCGGGTGTACGAGGAATGGCGCCGTCCGAAGCAGTGGGCGCGTGCGGGCGGGCTGCTCGTCGTGCCGTACGCCGTCGTCGCATGGTTCACCCTCGCCGTGACGCCCGTCCCGCAGATCGCGTTCGGGCTCGCCGTCGTCGGGATCCTCGGGGTGGTCGCCGCCACGATCCGGGGCTTCCGGACGTACCGACGGGGTGCCGTCGCCCTGGTCGGCGTGCTGCTGCTGCTCGCCGGTCTGGCGCTGTTCGGCCTCGACCCGTTCCCGGCGCAGATCGCGGGTCTGAGCGACTGGTGGCCGTCGGCGATCACGCAGCCGCAGACCGTGCTCAGCGGCTACTGGACGCTCGTGGCCCTCGGCGCGGTGCTCACGGGCGCGGGCCTGCTCGTGTGGCTGCTCCTCACGGCGCTGCTGGGGACGCCCCGCCCGCGCCGCTGACCCGCGGCCACGCAGAACTCGTCGCCGGCGGCCACGCGGGCGTCGCCGCCGCCGCCACCGCCACCGCCACCGCCACCGCCAGCGCCACCGCCGACACCCACGGCACCGACGCCCGTCATCCGCCAGCGGTCACGAACCGCGAGGGGCGGAAGTCCGCGAGCAACGGATGCGTGGCGTCGTGCACGACCTCCCAGGCCGTGAGCTCACCGAGCACGAGGCCGAGCGTGGCGCCACTGTGGGTGAAGAGCACGTGCAGGCCCGTGATGCCGTCGACGGCACCGGCCACCGGGTCGCCGTCGGCAGGGATCGGCTTGGGGCCCACCCCGACGCCAGCGACGGTGAGCACGGGATGCCCGGCCAGGACGGCGCGCGCCTCGGCCACCAACCCCGCGACGGTCGAGTCCCGCACGTCGTACCGGCCGTCATCGAGCACGCGGACCTCGCGCTCACTCCAGCCGGCGTCGAACACGAGGGAGCCGCCGGGTGCCGGGCGCACCGCGACCCGGGGTGTGTTGAGCACCACCCGGAGCGGCGTCGCGACGGGTTCGCTCCGGACGAGGAGTGCGATCGGGGTCTGGTCGGGCATGGTGACGCCGAGCGTGGCGAGGTCCCGCGGCACGGAGGGACCGGTCGCGAGCACGACGGCGTCGGCCGGGAGGTGCTCTCCACTCGCCGTGGTGACGCCGGTCACCCGGCCGTCGCGGACGGTCGGGAGGCTCCGTCCGGCTCCGGTGCGCACCGTTCCGCCCGCGGCCACGACCTCGGCGAGCAGGTGGTCGACGAGGAGCGCGAGGTCGACCCACCCCTCGCCGGGGTTGAGGACGGCGCCTTCCGGATGCACGGCCGCCGGATCGACTCCGGGCACGTGCCGGGCGACGTCCTCGCGCGACATCCACACGGAGTCGTAACCGATGCGGAGCTCGTGCTCGTGACGCTCCCGGTACGACTCTCCGGGAGCGGCCCAGGTCAGGCCGCCGTCGAACCGCACGACGTCGCGGCGGTCCAGCCGCTGCTGGACGGTGTGGTAGCGGTCGATCCCGATCGTGCGCAGCCGGTGGTACGCGTCGCTCCGCGCTCCCGCCGAGTTGAGCCAGGACAGGGAGCGACCGGACGCGCCGGACGCGGGACCGGCCTCCGTGACGAGCGTGATGGCGGCGCCGAGGCGGACGAGGTGCGCGGCCGTCGAGGCGCCGAGCACCCCGCCGCCGACCACGACCACGGACGTGGCACGCATCACGGCATCCCGGGGAGCGACGGCGCGCTCACCGCAGCGCCCCTGCAGCGGTCCGGAGGTCGGCGACGAGCTCGTCGAACGCAGCGTGGCGGGCGTCCTCGTCGGGCATGCGGAGCAGGGCCGACGGATGGGTGGTCACGAGGAGGCGCGAGCCGTCGTCGAGTTCCTGGAGGCGTCCGCGCTCGCGTCCGATGGTCACGCTGCGGCCGAGCACGGATCGCGCAGCGGTCGCCCCGAGTGCGACGACGACCTCGGGGCGCACCACGGCGAGTTCGGCCTCGAGCCACGGGTGACACGCGACGACGTGCGCCACCGACGGCTTCTGGTGGATCCGGCGCTTCCCCCGCTGCTCGTGGTGGAAGTGCTTCACCGCGTTCGTGACGTACACGGTGCTCCGGTCGATCCCGGCGCGCTCGACCGCGCTCGCGAGCAAGCGCCCGGCCGGCCCGACGAACGGTTCCCCCGCACGGTCCTCCTGGTCGCCGGGCTGCTCCCCGACCAGCATGATCCGGGCGTCCGCACTCCCTGCGGAGAACACCACCTGGGTGCCCTCCCGATGGAGCTCACATCCGTGGCACACGGGGGCGGCCGCACGGAGCGCGGTCAGGTCGGGGTGCTCGGGCACCCACTCCTGGGCGCCGGGACGTTCGACGTCGGTCATGGTCCGAGCCTGCACCCGCCGCGCACCGTGTCGGTCAGCCGACGAGCGCGTCGACGGCGGCGGTGAACGTCGCCGACGGGCGCATGACCGCGGCGGCGGCGTCCGGGTCGGGCCGGTAGTACCCGCCGAGGTCCGACGGTCGGCCCTGCACCGCGGCGAGCTCCCCCACGATCACGGACTCCTGGTCGCGGAGGGTCGCGGCGAGGGCGGTGAACGCCTCGGCGAGGGCGGGATCGTCGGTCTGCCGCGCGAGCTCGTCCGCCCAGTACGCCGCGAGGTAGAAGTGGCTGCCCCGGGTGTCGAGCTCACCCACGACCTGTCCGGGCGATCGGTTCTCCTCGAGGAACCGGCCGGTGGCGCGGTCGAGCGTGTCCGCGAGGACCTGCGCGCGGGGCTCCTGGGCGACGGCTGCGAACTGCTCGAAGGCGACCGCGAGCGCCAGGAACTCGCCGAGGCTGTCCCAGCTCAGGAACCCCTCGGTCAGGAGCTGCTGCAGGAGCTTGGGGGCGGAGCCGCCGGCACCCGTCTCGAACAGGCCACCACCCGCGAGCAGGGGCACGACCGACAGCATCTTGGCGGAGGTGCCGACCTCGAGGATCGGGAACAGGTCCGTCAGGTAGTCGCGGAGCACGTTGCCGGTGACCGAGATCGTGTCCTCGCCGCGGCGGATGCGCTCGAGCGAGAACCGGGTGGCGTCGACCGGGGACATCACCTCGATCCGCAGCCCCTCGGTGTCGTGGTCGGCGAGGTACCGGTGGACGAGGTCGATGAGGACGCGGTCGTGCGCGCGGGTGTCGTCGAGCCAGAAGACCGCCGGGGTGCCGGTCGCTCGCGCGCGGGTGACGGCGAGACCGACCCAGTCACGGATCGCGGCGTCCTTCGTCTGGCAGGCCCGCCAGATGTCCCCGGCCCCGACCGGGTGTTCGAGCAGCGTCGCGCCCGAGCCGTCGAGGACCCGCACGACACCGTCGGCCGGGATCCGGAACGTCTTGTCGTGGGACCCGTACTCCTCGGCCGCCATCGCCATGAGCCCGACGTTCGGCACCGACCCCATGATCGCGGGGTCGAGCGCGCCGTTCGTCTTGCAGTCCTCGATGGTCGCCGCGTAGACACCCGCGTAGCTCGAGTCGGGGATCACCGCGAGGGTGTCGTGGGGCTCGCCGTCCGGACCCCACATGTGGCCCGACGCACGGATCATCGCGGGCATCGAGGCGTCGACGATGACGTCGCTCGGCACGTGCAGGTTCGTGATGCCCTTCGCGCTGTCGACCATGGCGAGCGCCGGCCCCGCGGCGAGCGCGGCGTCGAACGCGGCGCGGATCTCCGCGCCGTCCGGCAGCTGCTCGAGCCCGGCGAACAGCGCCGCCAGGCCGTCGTCGGCGCGGAGGCCCGCGGCCGCGAGCGCGTCGTCGTACCGGTCGAACACGTCGGCGAAGAACACCCGGACGACCTCGCCGAAGACGATGGGGTCCGAGACCTTCATCATGGTCGCCTTGAGGTGCACGGAGAACAGGACCCCTGCCTCCTGCGCTCGGTCCACCTGGTCGGCGAGGAACGCCCGGAGGTCCGCGACGTGCATGACCGTGGCGTCGACGACCTCGCCCGGGGTGACGCGCACGGCGTCCCGCAGGACCTGCTCGGAGCCGTCGTCCGCGGTGAACACGATGCGGAGGCTGTCGGCCGCGGGCACGACGACGCTCTGCTCGTTCGACCGGAAGTCCCCGCTGGACATCGTCGCGACCTCAGTGGCGGACTCGGGGCTCCAGGCACCCATGCTGTGCGGGTGGTTGCGGGCGTACTGCTTGACGGACGCGGGTGCCCGGCGGTCGGAGTTCCCCTGGCGCAGCACGGGGTTCACGGCACTGCCCTTGACCTTGTCGTACCGGGCGCGGACGTCGCGCTCCTCGTCGGTCGTCGGTGCGTCCGGGTACTCCGGCAGGTCGTGGCCCTGCTCGCGGAGCTCGCGGATCGCGGCCTTGAGCTGTGGGACGGACGCCGAGATGTTCGGCAGCTTGACGATGTTCGCCTCGGGGCGGTCGGCCAGGGCCCCGAGCTCGGCGAGCGCGTCGGGCACCCGCTGCTCGGCGGTGAGACGCTCCGGGAACTGGGCGAGGATGCGTCCGGCGAGGGAGATGTCGCGGGTCGTGACGTCGATGCCCGCGACCCCGGCGAACGCCTGGACGACGGGCAGCAGCGACGCCGTCGCCATCCGCGGGGACTCGTCGGTCAGCGTGTAGATGATCTGGGCCATGCCGGCGTCGACTCCCTCGTTCGTGCCCGCCCTGTCGCGGTGTCTCGACATCAAGGTACCCCCGGTCCGGCGGCCGGGAGGCACGCCACCGGTCACCGACGTCGGCGACCCGAGCGGTGCCTCCCGGCCGGGGCGTCACCCCTTGATCGCGCCCGACGACAGGCCGGCGACGTAGAACCGCTGCAGCCCGATGTACAGGGCGATGCAGGGGATCATCGCGACGACGGCACCCGCGGCGAGCGAGCCGTAGTCGACCTGTCCGTACGCCCCGGTCTGCAGGTTGAGCAGCGCGACCGGCAGCGTGTACAGCGAGTCCTTGGTCAGGAACGTCAGTGCACCGAGGAACTCGGTCCACGAGACGAGGAACGTGTACAGCGCCGCGGTCGCCGCGCCGGGCATGAGGAGCGGCCGGAGCACCGACAGGATGAGCCGGGTCCGGGAGGCGCCGTCGACGAACGCCGAGTCCTCGAGCTCGGTGGGGATCGCCTCGAACGCGTTGCGCATCACGAACACGCCGAACGGCAGGTTCACCGTGACGTAGAAGAGCACGAGCCCGAACAGCGAGTTCGTGAGCTTCATGGCGTTGAGCTCGAGGTACAGCGGGGTGAGGATCGCCTGGAACGGCACCATCATCGTCAGCAGGATGAGGCCGAACACCCACTTGGCGCCGGGGAACCGGAACCGCGCGAAGCCGTAGCCGGCGAGGGTCGCGATCACGGCCGTCAGGACCGACGCCGAGATCGCGACGACGAGCGAGTTCACGAGGCCCTGGAGCAGGTGCGACCCCGGGCCGAGGATCGTCCGGAAGTTCGCCATCTCGAGGTGGAAGAAGGTCGACCACGTCGGCGGGGCCGTGATCACCGTCTCCGGTTGGAACGCCCGGAGGATCGCCCACAGCAGGGGGACCCCGAAGACCAGGGCGGACCCGACCCCGGCGATGACGTACAGCGTGCGCTTCACCCGGGTGTCGCGGGGGTGGGCGACGCTCCCCTGGTGGTGTCGACCGCCGCGGCGTCCGGGGACGACGTCCGGGGCGATCTCGGGTGCGAGGGCGAGGCCCGCGGCTCGGCTGGTGCTCGTCGTGCTCATGTCGTCGTCTCCTCAGTCGCGCTCGCGGAGCGCCCAGAACTGGAATGCGGTCACCGCACCCGTCACGACGACGAGCGCGATGGACTCCGCGGTCGCCGCGCCGAGCTGGAGGTTCACGAACCCGCGGTCGTAGATGTAGTTGACGATCGTGGTCGTCGCGGTGCCCGGCCCGCCCTGGGTCAGGATGAAGAACTGGTTGAACGCGAGCAGCGAGCCGATCACCGAGATGATGACGCTGAGCGCGAGCGTGGACCGGATCATCGGCATGGTGATGAGCCGCTCCTGCTGCCACCAGGACGCCCCCTCGAGGGCGGCCGACTCGTAGACCTCGTCGGGGATGCCCTGCATGGCCGACATGATGAGCACCATCGTCAGCCCGGACACGGCCCAGACGACGAGCACGCAGATGAGCAACGTGGCGAGCGGCGCGTTGACGAGCCAGGCGGTCGTCCCGTCGGTGACGTGGAGCGCCTTGAGGACCAGGTTGACGGCGCCCGAGTTCGGCTGCGCCTCGAGGACGAGCATGAAGCTCAGGGTGGTCAGGCCCACGACGTACGGCAGGAAGAAGATCGTCCGGAGCACGGTGGACCCCTTGCGCCGCGCCCGGATGAGCACCGCGAGGAAGTACCCGAGCGCCAGGATCGGCACCGTCACGATCGCGGTGTACAGCAGCGTGTAGCCGATCGCGTGGACGAACGCCGGGTCCTGGAACAGGTTGGCGTAGTTCTCGAGCCCGATGAACCGGTAGGCGCCGATGAGCGGCCAGTTCGTCAACGAGATGTAGACCGCGAAGACGAGCGGGACGAGCACGAACACGCCGACGAACAGCATCGCGGGCGTGACGAGCGCGAGCCCGGCGGCCGGTGGATGGGTGAGCGAGTTCCGGGGACGGGGACTCCGTCGCTCCGTCCGCTGCGACACCGGGACCCGTCGGGTCCCTGTCAGTGACGACATCGTTGCACCTCTCTGTGCTGGTGACCGCGGCGCGGTCGGACGACCGCTGTACGGTCCTGGGTCGACCGCTCGGCGGTCACGGATGGTGTCTGCGTGCGGGGTCAGGCCTGGGCCTGGTCGAGGATCCGGTCGTACTCGGGCGCCGCGGCCCGCAGTGCCTGCTGCACCCCGGCGCCGAACACCGCGGTGCGGAACATCGTGAAGAACGGTGCCGAGGGCTGGTTCACGAGCAGGTTGTACGCCAGGGTCTGCGGCGCGTAGCCCTTGTCGAGGTTGTCGAGCGGGCGCGAGGCGAGCGGGAACTTCCGCCGGTACTCGGCGGTCGCCGCGTCCCCCCGGGTGGGGAAGTACCCGCCGGTGGGCAGGTTCTGCTGCGGCTTGAGCGAGTTGGCGTACTGCATGAACGCCCACCCGCCGTTCGGGTTCGACGCACCGTTCGGGATGCACATGTTGTCACCGCCGTCGAAGAACGCGCGGCCACCGGTCGGCCCGGGGATGAGCGCGGTCGCCATCTTCTTCTGCATGCTCTTCGTCGAGGCGTTCCAGGTGCTGCCGTAGTTCGTCGGCATGATGCCCACGGTCCCCGCGCGGAAGTCCGCACCCCAGGTCGTGCCCGCGTCCGAGAACGCGTTGCGGGACATGAGGCCGTCCTTCCACAGCTGACGGTAGAACTCGAGCGTCTGTTCGAGCCCGTCGTTCCCGGTGATGTGGCCGTGCTGCTTGCCGACCGCGCCGAGCATCATGTCGGTGCCCGTCGCCCAGATGTGCGGCTGGACGACGAAGCCGAGGATGCCCGGGGAGTTCCCGGCGATCGACCACCCGTAGACGTCGTCACCGAGTGCCCGGATCTTCTTCGCCGCGTCGAGGAGCCCGTCGAAGTCCTTCGTGCTCTCGGTCGGGTCGAGGCCGGCCCGGTCGAACAGCTCGGTGTTGAGGTACAGCATCGAGTTGTCTGCCAGGTACGGCAGGCCGTAGTACCTGCCGCCACGCTCGAGCAGGTGCAGGTGCCCGGTCGACAGCTGGTCGAAGTAGTCGAGCCCCTTGACCGCCGAGGTGAGGTCGGCGAACGCGTCGCGGAAGATGAACAGCATCGAGTTGATGTCGTCCACGTCGACCACGTCCGGCGGCTCGCCACCACGGATGGCGGTGGCGAGCTTCGTGACGTACTGCGCGTCGGGGACGGGCGTCAGGTCGACGTGGAGGTCCGGGTGGTCACGGTTGAAGTCGGCGACCGTGGCCGTGAGCCCGGCCTGGGTGGCGGCACGGCACCACACCTGCACGGTGCCGGTCGCCTTGCCGCCGAAGCCGGCGTCCGAGGAGCTGATCGCGGGGAGTGATCCGGAGCACCCGGCGAGCGCGAACGCCGCGCCGCCGAGCACCGACCCCGCCAGGAACGTCCTGCGGTCCATGGGTCACCGGGCCTGGGGGAGCCAGACGCGCATCGCGTCGACGCCGCGGTTGGCCCAGGCGTAGTACGGGATCGCGGTGATGGTGACGGCTTGGAGGGCCGGGGCCGGCTCCGCCACGGCGGTCGCGCCTCCACCGATCCGCCGGTACGGCCACGCGGCTTCGGCGTGCTCGGCCGGGGCCTGCCCCTGCAGGTGCAGGACGGTGATGCCGTCGAGGAGGTCGGCGCGGTACTCGGCGTCGATCGCGGCATCCACGTCGACGAGCACGTCGTCCACGCGGAACCCGTCCTGGTCGGCCTGCTCGACCGCGAACACGAGCGGACCGCGCTCGATCGCGACCTGCCCGCGGCTCGCGTCGATGCGGGCGTCGGCCTCGTAGAGGTGCACGGACATGTCGAACGTGACCGTGACCTCGTCGCCGACCGCGAACTCCCGGGTGACGCGGACCGGCTGACCGGCCTGCACGCCCTCGACCGCTTCGCCGCCGACCGTGACCGTCGTCGCGTCGGACCAGTCCGGCACGCGCAGATCGAGGGACCACTCGCCCGTGCTCTCGGTCACCGTGACGGTCACCGTGCCGTCCCACGGGGAGGTGGTCTCGACGTGGACGGCACCGCGCTCCCCCGCGTAGTCGCCCGTGGCGTACTGGTGCAGCTGGAGGCCCTCACCGCTCTGGGTGGCGACGTAGCCGTCCAGGCTCGCGAACGTCCGCATGATGTTCGGCGGGCAGCACGCGCAGTCGAACCAGCCGCGGCGGCCGTGCGCCGGGGACCGGTTCTCGTCCTGGTGTGCCCGGTCGCGGAGCTGGAGCGGGTTGACGTAGAAGTACTCGGTCCCGGCGAGCGAGACCCCGGCGATGAACGCGTTGTACAGGAGGCGCTCGATGGCGTCCGCGTACACGGGCTTGCCGGTCGCGAGCAGCAGCCGCCACGCCCACTGGACACCGCCGATGGCCGCGCAGGTCTCGGAGTACCCGCGGTCGGTGGGGAGCTCGTACGGGTCGCCGAACGCCTCCATGTCCCAGCGGGACCCGAGGCCGCCCGTGATGTACGCCTTCGTCGCCATCATCGAGGCGAACTGCCGCTCGCTCGCCTCGATGAGCTCGGTGTCACCGGTCTCGATCGCGACGTCGACGGCACCCGACGCCAGGTACACGGCGCGGACCGCGTGGCCCTCGACCGTCTCGGCCTCGCGCACCGGCACCCGGTCCGAGAAGTACGTCGGCTCCTTGCCGTAGCGCTCGATGAGGCCGTGGCCGCGGGCGTCGACGAAGTAGTGGGCCAGGTCGAGGTACTCGCGGCGGCCCGTCTCGCGGTAGAGCTCGACGAGGCCCATCTCGACGACCGGGTGGCCGTCGACGTCGTGGCGCTTGTCCTCGCCGAACGTGCGGACGAGGTGGTCGGCGAGCTTGATCGCGACGTCGAGCAGGGCGGTGTCACCGGTCGCCCGCGACTGCGCCACGGCGGCTTGGAACAGGTGGCCCGCGCAGTACATCTCGTGGCTCCACGGGAGGTCGTGGTAGCGACCCTGGTCGTGGTACCGGACCTGCTGGACCGAGTCGATGTAGCCGTCCTCCGCCTGTGCGCGGGCGACCAGGTCGGTCACCTGCCGCTGGAGCTCGAGGAGGTCGTCGGCGGGCTGCCGGCCGTACTCCCAGGCGACGGCCTCGAGCCACTTGTAGACGTCGGAGTCCATGAAGATCGGTCCGACGGCCTCGCCCTCCTCGACGCCAGCGGCGATGCGGAGGTTGCGGAAGTTCCCGGCGGTCTCGAGCTGCTCGTACCCGGAGCGGATCGCGTCGCGTCCGTTGCGGTCCTGGCGGAGGGCCCAGAAGCCCCCGGTGATCCGCGCCGCGTCGGGCGCGAGGGGGCGGAGCGCGACCCGGGCGTCCCCGGAGGGGCGGACGGGTTCGGCGGTCCGCGGCTGGCCGGCGGTGCCGACGGCGGACGGTGCGGTTGCGGTCATGGTGCGTGACTCCCCGATGTGGAGGGACAGGCGACGCCGACGTGGAGGGCGACGCTGCCCCGGGCAACTTCCCGGTGTCACCGCGGCGATCGTGCCTCGGCAAAACCAGAAAACGGTTTCTGCGGTCACAGTAGGACCGTTGTGCCGCGCTGCGCAAGCCTGTTTCCGTCGGGGTTCTATGATGACGAGGATCCGGTCGGGGCCGAGCGCTCCGACCGACCGGGGACCGGACGACCCCGGCGTGCGGACGGAGAGGACGACGCCGTGACGAGCGAGACGACCAGCCGCGCGAGCGGAGCCGGCACCGTGCGCATCACCGACGTGGCCGCGCTGGCCGGGGTGTCGATCGGGACGGCCTCGAAGGCGCTCAACGACACCGGTCAGCTCCGACAGGAGACCCGCGAGCGCGTGCGAGCCGCCGCCGCGAAACTCGGGTTCGTCGTCGACGCCCGCGGCCGTGCCCTGTCGTCGGGCCGGAGTTACACGGTCGGCATGATCACGACGGACTCGTTCGGCCGCTTCAGCATCCCGGTGATGCTCGGCGCCGAGGACGTCCTGAGCGCCGGGCAGATGGCCGTGCTCATGTGCGACACCCGGGACGACATCGTCCGCGAGAACCACTACGTGCGGTCCCTGTCGTCCCGCCGCGTCGATGGTGTCATCGTCACCGGCCGGAGCGCCGAGGCCAGACCCCCGATCCGCGTCGACATGCCCGTCGTCTACGCGTTCACGCCCTCGACCAGTCCGGACGACGTCTCGATCACCCTCGACGACGCCGCGGGTGCGGCACTGCTCGCGGACCACCTCGTCGCGATCGGCCGCCGTCGCGTCGCCTACGTCACCGGCCCGCAGCACCACTCGGCGGCCCACCGACGCGCGGAGTCCGCACAGGCCCGGCTCGGGGACCGCCTCGTCGGGCAACCGCTCTACGGCGAGTGGTCCGAGCGCTGGGGCCGTCAGGCCGTCGACCTGCTCGTGCACGGTGGCGCCGACCTCGACGCGATCGCCTGCGGGAGCGACCAGATCGCCCGCGGCGTGTGCGACCGGCTCCGGGAACTCGGACGCTCGGTGCCGCACGACGTCGCGGTGACCGGCTTCGACGACTGGGACGTCATGGCCCTCGCGAGCCGCCCGCCCCTGACGACCGTCAACCTGCGGCTCGAGGAGCTCGGTCGGCAGGCCGGCCGCGCGCTCCTCGCGCTCATCGACGGCGACACACCGGAGCGGCGGCTCGCCGTGCAGCCGACCCTGGTGATCCGCGAGTCGACCGTCGGCGGCTGACCCCGTCGCTGCGGGCGATGACGAAGGTGAACCGGAGGCGGCAGGAGGCGCACCGCTCGTGGTCGCGTGCCCCCGGGCGGGCCGCGGTGCCGGTGGGATGACCGGGCCGACGCCCGGCGCCACCGGAGGAACCATGCAGATCATCGCCCTCATGACCGTCAAGGACGAGGTCGACATCGTCGGCGACGTCCTCCGCGCCGCAGCCACGTGGGCCGACGCGATCCACGTCATGGACAACGGCAGCACGGACGGCACCTGGGAGGCCGTGCTCGCCCTGGCGGACGAGCTCGAGCCCGTCGTCGTGTGGGGGCGGTTCCTCGGCACCTACCGTGACTGGCTCCGGCAGTGGCTCTACACCGAGGCCGTGGCGCGCGCCGAGCCGGGCGACTGGTGGTGCCGGCTCGACGCCGACGAGTTCTACGTCGACGACCCGCGGACGTTCCTCCGTGCCGTCGAGCCCACCGCCGACCACGTGATGAGCGCGTCGTTCCAGCACTACCTGACCGAGGACGACCACGCGCGGCTCCTCCGCGACGGCGATGCCCGGGCGTCCTGGCGGGACGTCCGGTGGTTCACGTGCAACCACTCCGAGGTGCGGTTCGTCCGGCACACCCCCATCACGACCTGGCCCGCCGGGTCGGAGTGGCCGCTCGACCTCCGACGACCGGCACGCGCGCGGATCCGCCTGCACCACTACCAGTACCGGTCGCTGCACCAGGCCGGGCACCGGGCGATGGTCCGCTCGACGGGCGTGGACCCGGCGGTCTTCGGGCACGAAGGAGAGGACGACGACGCCTGGTACCGGACCCGGGGCCTGACGCCGCCGGCGCGGACCGACCTGCGCGCCGCCCACGTGGTCCCCGTCGCGCAGCTGACCCTGTCGGAGGCGTTGCCCCCACACGCCCGCCGGGCGCCTCGCGTGCGCGGTGGGCTCCGACGCCGGACCCTCCGCCTGCTGCTCCGCGGCTGGCTGTGGGCGTCTCGACCGGTCCTCCGACGGATCGCCGCCGTGTGAGCGTCGTCAGGAGCCGTCCGGCACGAGCCGCGCCGCCACGACGACGTTGCGGGTCGCGGCGCTCCCGTCCGGGCTCGGCAGGCACGTGACGACGAGCAACCGCCCGGGCTCGTCGCTCCACAGTGCATCGGCGGCGAGTCCCGACTTCCGCACCGTGCGCGAGGCCTCCACCCGGTACCGGTGGTCGCCCACACGGACCTCGTCACCGGCGCGCACGCGCACGGTGCCGTCCTGGCGGACGATCGCGTTGCCCGGCGCGCGACCCCCGCCACCGAGCGCGTGCATGACGAGCACGACCGTCCCTCGTTCGGCGTCCTCGACGGGCCTCCCCCGGTCCCGCACCCAGTAGGCGGACCGGAAGCCGGGAGGCACGACCACGCCGTCCACCGCGCTCACGGCGCCGACGGGCACGTCGAGGCCGACCGCGGGGACCCGGAGCCGCACGCCGATCGAGGCCTCGGCCGACGCGGCCGGGAGCGGCGAGGCCCCGGGATCCGCGCGGACCGGCCGTCCGTCGAGGTCCCGCCCGCTGACCGGCCCGGTCGAGGCCGGATCCGAGGCCGAGCTCGATGCGGACGGACCGGCGGCACCCGCGCCGGGTGACCCGAAGAGGGCCGCGAGGCACCCACCGGCCACGATGACGGATGCCGTCGGCAGGACGACGCGGAGGGGCAGGATCGTCCGCGGTCGAGGCGGGACCGGCGGTGGCGGCGGCGCGTCCGTGCCGGCGGTCATCCGCGGCGTCGAACGGCCGAGGTGGCGATGGTCACCGCGACGAGGACGGCAGCGAGACCCATGGCACCCGCCGCCGTGCCAGCCGTGCTCACCCGGTCAGGTCCGGGCTGACCCGCGACCGCGCCGCCCGTCTCGATGCGCGTGGCCGGCAGGGGTCGGAGGTCCGTGCCCTGGCCGGTGCTGGCACCCGACCCGCCGTCGCCGTCACCACCGCCGGAGCCCGTGGTCGTCCCGGTCCACCACGTCCGGTCGGAGGCGGTCGGCGCGGGCACCCCGACGAGTGGCGTCCGGTCGGTCCGGGCGGGCGTCCCGGTGGCCGACACCCCGCTCGCCGTCGTCCCCGCGGCGGCCCGGACGGTGCCGGTGCAGGCCACCGACGCCCCGGGTTCGAGCACGGGGACGGTGGCCAGCCCACCCGCGCATCCCAGCCCCTGCCGGCCGACGTGTTCGTCCGTGACCCGGACGTCCGTCAGCACCGTGTTCCCGGTGTTCCGCACGACGGTCTCGCGCCGGAGTCGCTGCCCTTCGGGCACCCGCGGACCCGGGGCCGCGTCGACGTCCCGCCCCTCGGTGCGTGTCGTGACGTCGACCGCCGGCCGAGCCCCGTCCACCGGGAGCTGCATGCCCCAGAACAGCCCCGAGTTCGGGGTCGTGCCGGGCTCCGCACCCGTCGCCGTGACCGTCAGGTGGTCCACCGGGGTCGTCGTGCGGAACGTCTGCGTCACGCCGGTGTGCCATGTCGGGCAGGTCGCCGTGACGTCGTACCGGCCGGCCGCGGTGTCCTCGGTGACCGCCGCCGGACCGCCCGCACCGGTGTCGGCCTCGTAGCGGAGCCACCGCCCCGTCGGCCCGGCGAACCGCACGGACTCGCGGTCAGCGCTCCCGCAGATGTCGACGTCGTGGACGAACAGCACCGTGCCGGTCGGCAGGGCGCCGCCGCGCAGCGACGAGAAGTCGAGCGTCCAGGTCCAGGTGCCCGGGTTCGCGGCGCTGACCCAGAGGTCCGAGTGGACCGTCCCGGTCGGCGGCTGTTCCTCGCCGCCGTCGAACACGCCGCCGGACGCCGGGGTGTGGACCGCGCTCCACCCGTCGGGAGCGCCGTCGGTCGTCATCGTGAACCGTCCGGTCGCCGCGCTCGGCAGCACCGCACGACGGTCCGCGGCGGGCTCCCGGAACGCGAACTGGGACACGGAGTGGCCCGACGGCATCGCACTGGTCGGTCGGTCGGGGACCGCGGCGCCGTCCTGCGTGAGCAGCCGCGCGCCGACCACGCCGTCGGCGGTCAGCACGGGCGGCGGGTCGTCGATCCCGACCGCGGGCGTCAGCGGCACGGGTGCCGCGGCGGCGACGTCCGGCACCGCGATCGCGGCCACCGCGCCCACGAGCAGCGCGGCGCCGACCGCGCTGCGTCGGCGTCCCCGGGGCCGTCGTCGTACCGTCCGGTGTCGTCGCTGTGCCTGGCGCCCCATCTGCCCTCCACGTCGTGGTGCCGGGACCACGTGCGCGCTCCCGGACCGGGGGCTCACCGCCCCGAGCGCCGGAACGGTACCGCGGCGCAGCGCGGGCGATCGCATTCCCGGGATGTCGTACTCCGCCGCCGACGCGGGATCCGGAATCAGGCCTCCACACCGGTGGCGCCGCCCGCGTGCTCGCCCACCACCCGGCCGTCCCGGAGTTCCACGACCCGGTCCGCCTGGGCCATGATGAGCGGGTCGTGCGTCGACACGACGACCGCGACGTCGCGCTCGTGGGCGAGCGTCACGAGCAGCCGCATCACCTGGTCGGCCGTGACGCTGTCGAGCTGACCGGTCGGCTCGTCCGCGAACAGGACCCGGTGCGGCGTCACGATCGCGCGGGCGATCGCGACGCGCTGCTGCTGTCCACCGGACAGCTCCGTCGGGCGCTGGTGCCCGTGACGGCTGAGACCGACGGCCTCGAGGGTCGCGGCGACCCGTGCGGTGCGCTCCGCGACGGGCGTGCGGTCGATCCGGAGCGGGATCTCGACGTTCTCGGCGGCCGAGAGCGTCGGCAGCAGCCCGAAGTCCTGGAACACGAACGCGACGTCCCGTCGCCGCACCTCGACGAGCTCGTCCTCGGTCGCCGTGGTGAGCTCGCGCCCGGCGACCGTGACGGTCCCCGACGTCGGGCGGTCGAGACCGCCGAGGAGCCGGAGGAGCGTCGACTTGCCCGCCCCCGACCGCCCGCGCAGGACGACGAGTTCGCCGGGCGCCACGTCGAGCGAGACGTCCTCGCAGCCCCGCACGCGCTGCCGGCCGTCGCGGTACAGGCGGGTGAGACCCCGAGCGCGGACGACCGGGGTCTCGGTCCGCGTCGCCGCCGCGCGGCGCCCGCTCGTCGTGTCCGTCATGCGCGGGTCCCCTCGTCCGTCATGTCGTCGGGGCCCTCGGCGCGGTAAACGCCCACGTGGTCGGGGCGCAGGAGCACCCGGACGCGGTCGCGGAGGCCCAGCGTCTCGACGTACTCCTGCGGCAGCTGCAGGCGCCCCACCGCGTCGACCACCGTGTACTCCTGCGCACCGGACGCGCCCGCCGCCCCGATGAGCCGGTCGCCGCGCAGGACCTCGGTCGCGGTCCTCCCGTCGCGGATGCGCACGGTGCGCTCGACGTGGTCCGCCACCGCCGGGTCGTGCGTCACGATGAGCGTCGTCGTGCCGAGCTCCCGGTTCACCGTGCGGATCGTCTCGAGCACGTCGGCGCTCGTGGCCTCGTCGAGCTCGCCCGTCGGCTCGTCGGCGAGCAGCACGGCGGGTGCGTTCGCCAGTCCGACCGCGATCGCCGCGCGCTGCCGCTGTCCGCCCGAGACCTCGGCCGGCAGCCGCTCCGTCAGGTCACCGATGCCGAGCAGCTCGAGCAGCTCGGCCGCGCGGCGCTCGCGCTGCCGGGACCCACCGAGCTGCATCGCGAGGAACACGTTCTCGCGGACCGTGAGGTACGGCACGAGGTTCCGCTCGGTCTGCTGCCACACGAACCCGACGACACGACGCCGGTAGTGCAGGTGGTCCCGGGCGCGCATCGTCGTGAGGTCCGTGCCGGCGACCGTGACGCTGCCGGCGGTCGGTCGGTCGTGCCCGGACAGGATCCCGAGCAGGGTCGACTTGCCCGACCCCGAGGCACCGACGAGTGCGACGAGCTCCCCGCTCGCGACGTCGAGGTCGAGGCCCTGCAGCGCCTGCACCTCCACGCCCTCGGTCGTGTACACGCGGACCAGGTCGCGGCATCGAATCGTCATGTGTCGTCCCTTCCGTCGGTGACCCCGGACCGCCGTCGGTCGACGACGACCGCGGCGAGCGTGGCGAGGACCGCCGCGAGTGCGAGCAGCCCGACCGTCGCGGTGGTGGCGAGCGGGTCCACCGTGAGGACCGCCACGGCGTGGTCGGCAGTCCGCGGCACGATCGCGGGCACCACGGCCACCACGGCGGCGAGCCCGAGGACGACCCCGGCGGCGAGCCCGAGCAACACCCGGGGGCCGAGCTCCCAGAGCGTCACGGCCGTGCGCTGGCGTCCGGTGAGCCCGAGCGTGCGGAGCATGGCCCCGCGGCGCTGCCGCACGGGGGCCGCGCTCACGACCGTCAGGGCGATCGCGGCCGCCGTCATCGCCGCGGACAGCACGAGGCCGGCGACCACGACCACCACGAGTCCACCGACGAGCGGATGCGTGTCGACGCCGCGCGTGCGGCCGTCGACCGGGAGGTCCACCGCGGCCGCACTCGTCACGACCACCCCGGCGGTCACCGCGATGCTCGTCGCCCCGACGATCGTCGCGAGGACCCAGCCGGCGGTCGGGCCGCTCCGGACGTCCTCGGCCGTCCCGACGAAGGCGGCGGCACCGCGTCGTCGGACCAACCCGACCACCAGTCGTGCCAACTGCGGGCGGACGCGGAGCAGCAGCACGACGAGCGCGGCCGCCAGCAGCAGGGGCGTGACCGTGACGAACGCGTCCACCGGCCGCGCGCCTCCCGTCGGTGCCGCCGCGCGCTGTGCGACGACCGCGGTCGCCCCGACGGCCATGGCGACCACGAGCGCCTCGGCGACCCACCGGAACCGGGGCAGGAGCGGTCGACGCCGACGCTGCCCGAGGACCTCGGCGAGCGCCACGACCGCGGCGAGCGCCGGCGGGGCGGCCGCAGCGGCGAGCGCGGCGGGCGTCCAGTCCCACCCGCCGACGGGGATCGTGAGGACCGCGGCGAGCGCGCCGAGCGCGGCACCGGGGACGCTCGCGACCGCGAGGTCCCGGGCCGCACCACCGGCCAGGGCGCCGGCACCCGCCCCGCGGTCGCGGAGGAGTGCCCGCACCGCCCGCCGTCGCGCCAGCAGCCCGCTGACGGCGAGGAGCAGGGTGACCCCGGCGACGCCGAGCGGACCGGTCGCGCTCAGGGCGAGCACCGCGGCCGAGGCGGCGGCCCGCTCCTCGTGCAGGGCGAGGAGCTGCGGCAGGAACGTGCCGAGGAGGAGTGAGCGTTGGTCGCCGCTCGTCGCGTCGACGGGCGTGGGGTCGGCGAGCATGCGGGTCAGCGCCTGGCGCACGACCGGCGTCGAGGCCTCGTCGAGGCGGTCGACGTGCAACCCGAACCACACCTGGACGGTCGTGCCGCCGATCGCCGACGCGATGGCCGGCCAGGTCGTCGCGTCGACGAACACCGACCCGTGGAGGACCGGGGTGCCGTCCGGCAGGAACATGGTCGACGGAGTGCGGCGGTTCGGGTCCTGGGACCACAGGCCGCTGCCGGGATGCCGGGGCACGAACACGCCGACGAGCCGGACGGGGTACCGGTCGCCGCCGACGTCGACGAGGTCCTGCCGCCGGCCGACGCGCCAGTGCATGGCCCGGACGGTGGCGCGGGACGCGACGACCTGCAGGACGGTCCCGTCGCCGATGCCCGTCTGCACGTGCGGCCAGTGACCGGCGACGAGGCGCCCGGCGGCCTGCAACTCGGGGGACGTCTGGATCCGGTACGCCGTCAGCTCGTGCACGCCGCCGCGGGGGCCGGTCGCGGCGAAGCCGTTCGGGGTCGGTCGCCCGGGCGGCGCGACGCCGGCCGCGGAGGCCGCGACGTGCCCCCGGTCGAGCACCCGTCGCACGGCGCGCGGGGCGTCCGTGCGCACGCGCTGCAGCAGGCTCGGCACGCTAGTCCATGTCTGCGCGAAGGACGCCGTCTGGGCGTCGAGCTGTGCGAGCGCCGACAGGGGGTCGGGCTGCACGGCGCCGGAGAGGTCGCGGTAGGCCGGACTCGCGCTGTCGACCGTGTGCACGAGGTCCGCGTCGAGCAGGGCGGTCGTCAGGCGCGGCGCGGCGGCCCCGGCGGCGGTGACGACCGTCACGAGCACCGCGACCGCGACGAGTGCGGCCCACTGACCGATCAGGCCCCGGAGCACCAGGTGCCGCCGCGACGGCTGTGCCAGCTGCCCGTGCGGACGACCGATCGCGCGAGGGCCGCTCATCCCCGGCCTCCCGACCGACGGGCACCGCGGGTGACGGCGACGCCGTGCCCGAGCACGACGAGGGCCCCGACGACGAGCACGACGCCGACCGTCAGCGCGATCGGTCCCGGCGCGACCGCGACCGCGACCGGCAGCGCGGGCGGCGCACCCGGCACGCTCGTGCGGGCACTCCCGGCCACCACGAGCGCGGCGGTCAGCGCGCCCGCGAGCACGCCCGCGACGAGTCCGTGCACGACGACCACGGCGGGCGCCGCCGCGCGCACGGCCCCCTGCGTCCCGGCTCGGACGCCGACGGCACGGAGGGCGATCGTCTCGCCGACGCGGTCCCGGGCGGACACGGCGACGGCCGCGACCAGGGTGAGGAGCGCGAACGCGAGCCCTCCGGCCGCCCCGAGCAGGAGCACGTCGGTGTCGAGCGCGAGGAACCGGCGCTGCACGTCGCTCGCGGGGGTGGTGAGCGTGACGTGGCCGTCGAACGCGCGGCGGAGGGTGTCGCGCTGTCCGGCGTCGGCGGCCCAGACCTCCTGGACGCGCTGCGGTTGCCGGGCCTGGGCGAGCATGCCCTGGTCGAGCGCGTCGAGGTCGGCGAGCACGGCCGGACCGCCGTCGGTGCCGGGCACGACGGGGACCGTGCCGACGACGCGGGCGTCGAGCCCGGCCCAGGGCCCCGTGATCTGCATCGCGCTGCCGACGTGGAGCCCGACCGCGCGGGCGAGCCGCGCGGTGACGACGACGGGCACCCGTCGTCCGGCCGACGGCATGAGGCGGATGCCGTCACCGCCGGCGACGCTGCTCGACAGGTCGCGGGCCGTGACGGCGATCCGGCCGGGGTCGGTCGTGCGCGCGAGGACGCCCTGGCCGAACGCCGCCGGGGCCGTGGTCCACGACCGCGCGGGCAACGGCACGACTCGTGGTCCGACCCGCAGCGTCCCGATCGCGATCCGGGCGTCCTGCACGTCGGCGGTCGGGCGGGCGACGAGGTCGACCGCGACGAGGTGCCACGGGCCGCCCGTCGGCAGGGACCCCGCGGCGGTCGAGGTCGACCTCGTGCCGACCCGCAGGACCCCGCCGTGCAGGGACACCGGGGCGAGGTCGCCCTGGGCGTCCGCGACCCAGGCGGTGACGGCGATCGGGACGGCGCGGTCGGCCGCTGTGACGGGCGTGCTCACGGGGACGCCGAACTCGCCCGTGGTCGTCGCGAGGGGCCCGAGCGCCGCCGACGTCGACACCAGCCGGAGGGTGACCCGCCCCCGCCCGAGCGCGACGCCGGCCGGGGTGCTCCGGAGCGCCGTCGCTGCGCCCGGGGCGTCGAAGGCCGTGCGGGCGACCGGGAGGAGCCGGGGCAACGCCGGGGCCGCCACGCCGATCACGGCCGCGGAGCCGGTCGGGGTGCCGCCCGTGAACCGCAGCACCGGGACGGTCCCGCGTCGGAGCGCCGCCGTGGTGCGCAGCGGTGCCGGCACGAGATCGCCGGGGTCGTCGAGGGCGACACCGCCGCCGACGGTGGCCCGGAGCGCGCCGCCCTGCGCGATGCGGGTCGAGGCCGTCAGGAACGCCGCCGACGTGCCTCCGACGCCCGCCGCGAGCACCCCGGTCGCGACGGCGAGTACGAGGAGCGTCGCCGCCGGCGTGTGCACGCGGAGGTCCCGCGCGGCGAGTCGCCCGGCGAGCACCACGCCGAGGTCGCGCCGACGTGCGGCCAGGTGCGCGGCGAGCGTGAGGAGCCCCCCGAGCGCGAGCGCGGCGACGGCGGCGAGTGCCGTGACCGCGGCCGCGGGAGCGACCACCGCGATCGGGTCGACGCCGTCCGCGTGATCGGCGACGGTCCGGAACCGCCAGACGGCGACCGCGGCCACCGCGACGAGGAGCACGAGCGCCGGGACCGTGACGACGAGCGGCGTCCGCACGATCGGCCGGGAGGTCGTGCCCACCAGCGCACTCGCCGTCGCCGCACCGACGGCGAGCGCGACCACGCCGAGCACCGGGACGAGGACCTCGGCGACGGCGGCCGGCGGCCCGTACCGGGCGGCGAGGAGCGCCTGGCCCGCGGCGGCGCCGACGAGGGCGGCGGGCACGGCGACGGCGAGCGCCTCGAGTGCCGCGAGCCGGACGAGCAGGCCGGGGGTGCCGCCGCGGGCACGGACGAGCCGGTCCTCGTCGACGCGGGCCGCGACGAGGAGCCGCGCGAGCATCGTGAGGGCGACGCCGCCGGCCACGGCGAGCACGGTGACCGGCACGGGCACGGCCTCGTGCAGGGCGACCACGGCGTCGGCGGTGGTCGTCGTGGTCCGGGCGGCGCTGCCGTGCGTCGTGGTCCCGCCCGCGGCGGCGAACCGGCGGGCCGCGGCGTCGGGCAGGGTGGCGAACCCCTCGGCGAGGGCCCGGAGGTCGCCGGCACGGACGGCGTCGACGCGCGGCCGGACGGTCCAGGACGAGTGTCGGCCGGAGGCGTGGTGCTCGACCTCGACCGGTGCGACGCCGAAGGTCCGGCGCACGAGCGCCCGGAACGCGGCGTCCTGACGGACCGGGTCGCCGTCGACCGCGATGGTCACGGACGCGAGCCGGTCCGGGGTCGCGCGCAGGGCCTCCCGCGCGACGGTGGTGGGGGCGCGTACCGCGAGCCCGACCGCGAGCGTGGCGAGGAGTGCGAGGACGGCGACGGTCAGCGCGGTGACCCCGAGCACGGAACGACGGCGGACGGCTCGGCGCCACCAGGGCCGGAGCGCGCTCGGTTCCCCCACCGGTCTCCCCTCGTGCCGGTGTCTCCCGGCGTTCCGGTCAACCTAGCGGCACCGACGGACGCACGACCACCTCGTCGTCCAGTCATACGTGGGATCACTGACCACGGCGTACGCTGCGTGGGGTGTTCCTCCTCCTCGGCTCCCGCACCACCCAGGCCGTCCTCAACCTCGTGGCGTTCGTGTGCGGGTACTGCGGCGTCCACGCCCAGCAGCGGGTGGTCAAGCGCTCGACGAAGCTGACGCTGTTCTTCGTGCCGCTGTTCCCGATCTCGACCTCGTACGTCAACGAGTGCACGAACTGCGGTGCCGTGACGCGGATCACGGCGGCCCAGGCGCGGCACTCCCTCACGTGGAGCGCGGAGCAGGCGCGCAGCGTCCGCTGACCGGCGCTGGGGCCGGGGCCGGAGGCGCGGGAGGCAGCGCGCCAACGACAACTGCGCGGTCGTTGACGCGCGCACTTCGTCGTCCACGCGCGCACTCCCGCACGCCGCCCTCAGTCCGCCAGCACGCGCGCCGTCCGCCGGTGCCACACGAGCGGCTCGGCCTCGTCGTCCGCGGCCACGGCGAGCACGCGGAGCACCACCAGGTCGTGGTCACCCGTCCGCAGCACGTCGGCGACGACGCACTCGAGCCACACGGGCGCGCCGTCGAGCAGGAGTGCTCCGGTCGTGGTGATCGTGAAGGGCAGGTCCCGTAACCGGATCGAGCGGTCACGGGACGCCAGTTGCCGCGTCCGCTCCACGTGCCCCGTCCCGAGCACCGAGATCCCCAGCACAGGAGCGTCGAGCAGGTCGGGCCACGTCGTCGAGGTGTGCTGGACCGCGAACGACACCATCGGCGGCTCGTACGACACCCCGACGCTGAACGACGACACGACCATCACGACGGGGAGCTCGCCCGCGACGGCGCCGATCGCCGCGACCCCGCTCGGGTGTTCCGCGAACGCGTCGCGGACGGCCTCGGGGCTGACCCCCGGACCGACGACCGGGCGCATCACCGGGTGACCTCCGTCCCGGGCAGGACGGTCCGGTCGGAGGCCGGCGTGCCGGACCGGTGCCGGGCCTCCCGTTCGTCGTCCCGCATCGCCGCGACCAGTGCGTCGACGTCGGGGAAGGCGCGCTGCTGGCGGAGCAGCTGCTCGACGACGAGGTCGACCCGCTCGCCGTACAGGTCGCCGTCGAAGTCCAGCACGTGCGCCTCGACCGTGTGGTCGCGGCCTTGGAACGTCTCGTTGCCGCCCACGGACACGAGCGCTGGTCGCGGGATCGCCCACGACGCGGCACGGAACCGGCCGAGGTACACGCCGTCGGGTGGCAGGGCGTCGGGGTCGTCGAGCGCGAGGTTCGCCGTCGGGTAGCCGAGCACGCGGCCGGTCGCCACACCGTGCACGACGACGCCCGTCAGCGGCGGCGGACCCCCGGCGGCGTCCGGCACCCACTGGCCCCCGGGAGCGTCCGGCACCTGCGGGGCCCCGGGAGCGTCCGGCACCTGCGGGGCCCCGGCGGCGTCCGGCACCCGCGCGGCCCCGGCGGCGTCCTCGGGCCCCCGTCCCTCCTCGGCGGGGGCCACCGGCAGCCGCGACGCCGCGACCACCGCGCCCACCGCCACGACGGCGAGCACCCCGAGCGCCGCAGCGGCACCACCGGCACCGGCGAGCACGACGGCGGTCACCGCGCTCCCGAGCACCGCACCGAGCTGCTTGACGCCGTTGAACGCACCGGAGGCCGCACCGAGCGATCCCGGTGCCACGCCCGTGACGGCGGCGAGCGAGAACGGTGCCCAGACGAACGCGTTCGCGACGCCGAACAACGCGAACGCCGCGGCGAGCGCCACGGGTCCGGCGTCGACCTCCACGAGCACGGCCGTCGCGGTGAGGGCGACGACCAGGCAGGCCGCGCCCACGACCGCCCCGGTCCGTGCTCCCGCCCGGTTGGTGACCCTGGCGGCCACGGGTGCGGCGGCGAGCGCGGCGACGCCCATCGGCACGAGGGTCAGGGCCGCGGACACGACGTCGAGCCCGCGGTCGTCCTGCAGGTGGAGCATGAGCGGGATCGGCGCCGACCCCACGCACCACGACGCGGCGGCGGCGCCCGAGGCCCCGGCGCGGAACGAGTGCGAACGGAACAGCGCCCCGGGCAGCAGCGCGGCCGCCTGGTCGTGACGCTGGAGCCGCAGGACGACCCCGACGAGCACGACTCCGGCGACGACGAGCGCCCACCGCGGGAGGCCCGCCACCGACCCGGCGCCGTTCCCCGTCCCCTGCACCCCGAGCACGAACGCCAGCACCCCGAGCGCGACGCCGCCCATCGCCCACGCGGGCACCCGGGCGTGCGACCGCGGCGACCGCGGGACCCACCGGAGCACGGCGGCGCCCGCCAGGACCCCGACCGGCACGTTGACCCAGAACACGGCGGGCCATCCCCAGGCCGCGACGAGGAACCCGCCGACGAGCGGGCCGGCGACCGTGGCCGCGCCGCCGCCGGCGCTCCAGACGGTGAGTGCGACGGCGAGCCGCGGTGGCCGGAACAGCGCGCGGATGGCGGGCAGGCACTGGGGCGTCATGAGCGCTGCCCCGACGCCCTGCACCACCCGCCAGGCGACGAGCAGGCCGATCGCGGGCGCGAGCGCGGCGAACACGGATCCGACGACGAAGGCCCCGAGCCCGACGAGGTACACCCGGCGGCCGCCGAACCGGTCGGCGAGCCGCCCTGCCACCACGAGGGGCACCGCGAACGCGAGCAGGTAGCCGCTGTTCACCCAGAGCGCGGCCGTCGCGTCGACGCGCAGGTCGTCGACGAGCGCCGGCAACGCCACCGACGTGACGGTGCTGTCGAGCATGAGCACGAAGAACCCGGTGCACAGGCCGGCGAGCGCGAGCCACGGACGGGAGGCCCGACCCCCGCCCGCCCCGACCGGCGCCGTCGCCACCGCGGTCACCTCACACCGCCAGGTTCTCGCGGAGCGTGCGACCGGGATAGCGGGGGGCGAGCGCGCCGCGGGCCCGGAGCTCGGGCACGAGCAGCTCGCTCAGCTCGGCGAACCCCGACGGCATGCCGAGCGGGGTCGAGAGCATGTAGCCCCCGCGGGCTCCGGTCGTGGCGTGGTTCTCCTCGAGGGCGTCGGCGACCTCGGCCGGATCCCCGAGCAGCGTGTGGTCGAGTCCGGTCGCCGAGGCCCATCCGTGGTCGAAGAACTCGTCGCGGGTCATCGTGTGGTCCGCCCCGTGCTCCGAGACGAGGGTGCCGACGAGTCCGCCGGGACTGGCCTGCGCCGCGACGATGGCGTCCTGGAGTTCCCCCAGCCGGAACGTGGTCGGCAGGGTCGAGAAGTCGTACCCGGCGTTGTGCGACAGGAACGCGCCGACGGCCTCGTGGTCCCAGGCGCGCAGGACCTCGTCCCGTCGCGTGGCCGCCTCGCGCCGGGTGCGGCCGACGATCACCTGTGTCGCCCACAGGATCCCGACCGAGGCGGGGTCCCGGCCCTCGGTGCGCAGGGCGTCGTCGAGCATCGCGCGGTGCCGGCGCTGCCCCGCGACCCCGCCGCCGAAGCCGAACACGAGGTCCGCGAACGAGGCCGACGCCGCGATGCCCCGCGGGGAGTTGCCGGCCTGCACGACCACGGGGTGGACCTGCGGGCTGGGCACGCTCGCGAGCGGCCCGCGGACCCGGAAGAACCGGCCTTCGTGGTCGATCGGGTGCACTCCGGCGGGGTCGGCGAAGCGTCCCGTCGTCCGGTCGCGCACGATCGCGTCGGGCGAGACGGAGTCCCAGAGCGCACGGCACACCGCGATGAACTCCTCCATCCGCTCGTACCGGAGGTCGTGGTCCATGAGCTCCGCGGACCCGTAGTTCTCGGCGTCGGCACCGCGGGTCGAGGCCACGACGTTGAACGCGATCCGGCCGTTCGTGACGTGGTCGAGCGAGTTGAGCAGGCGCGCGACGGTGAACGGGTGCATGAACGTCGACGAGTACGTCAGCCCGAAGCCGATGTGCTCGGTCGCGGTCGACATCGCGGCGATGACCGGCGCCATGTCGTGCCGCGGCCACTGGATGCCCCACTCGACCGCGGCGTCCATGCTGCCCCGCCAGGTGTTCGGGATGCCCGAGCCGTCCCCGAAGAACAGCATGCCCACACCGGCGCGTTCCGCGGTCCGGGCGAGTTCGGCGTACATCCGGACGTCGGGGAACTCCTGCCCGATCCAGCTGCCGGCACGGGCCCAGCGTCCCTCGGTGTGGGCGAACGACAGGTCGTAGGCGATGTGGATGCCGCTCACGCCACGGCCTCGTCCCAGACGGCGGTCACGGTGTCGACGTCGGTGACGACGGCCACGTTGAGGCCGAGTTGCACCAGCGCGGCCGCGTGCACGGCGTCGTCGTAGGCGGCGGTCGCGTCCGCGGGCACGACCACGGGCCAGTCGAGCTGGAACGCGTCCTGCGCGGTCGCGGCGACGCAGCACTCGCTCGTCAGGCCGACGACGGTGAGCCAGTCGATCCCGGCGGAGCGGAGCCGCGCCTCCAGGTCGGTGCCGAGGAACCCGCTGTACCCGCGTTTGACGACGCGGTCCTCGCCGGGCGCGGGCGCCATCCGGTACCAGGCGGCCCCCTCGGACCCGATGACGCACGGCTCGTCGAGCCCCATCGGGCCGTCGTAGTCGCCGCCGCGGAGCCAGGTGCTCGCCCGCCAGGGGCGTTCCGGATCGCTGCCGAGCTCGACCCAGACGACGGGCACGCCGACGGCGCGGGCCCGGTCCACGAGCGCCCCGATCCGCGTGACCGTCGCGTCGATCGCGGCGAGGGTCTGCGGCGTGCAGCCGTACGCGCCGATGCGGTCCGGGTCGCCGAAGTCGCGCTGGACGTCGACGACGACGAGGGCCGGTCGCTGCCCCGGTGCCCGGAGGCGGTCGAGGGGCCCGGAGCGCGCCGGGGCGTCGGTGGCGGCCATCAGACGAGGGCCCCGTCGTGCGCACGGAGTGCCGGGAGGACCGTCTCGCCGAACAGCACCATGTCCTGGTCGTACTCGGGGAAGATCAGCATGAGGCCGTCGAGTTCGCCCTGCTCGACGACGTACTCGATGTGCTCCGTGACGGTCGCCGCCGAGCCCGCGACGTACGGCGTCTGGAACGCCGCCTCGCCGACGGCACCGTCCGCCCACGCGCGCGCCTGGTCGGCGGGGATGCCCCAGGACGCCTGCATCCGCGCGAGTGCCTCGCGGTCGAGGCCGGCGCCCCAGGCCCGCACCTTCTGCTCGGCGAGCGCGTCGGTCTCGTCCTGCACGACCGTGAGCATCGAGTAGGTCCGGCACGTCCGGCCCTCGGCGGCGGCGCGATCGTGCACGTCCCGCGACAGGTCGCGCATCTCGTCGAGGTCGTCGGCCGACAGGAACGCGCCGTCGGCGTACTTCGCCTGGAACGCCCGCGCGTCGGCCGAGCGGCCCGCGCTGATGATCCGGGGCCGCGTCACGGGGTGCGGACGCGAGCTGCAGTCGTCGAGGTCGAACCACGGCGTGTGCATCGTCACGGCGTCCTCGGACCACAGCCGGGTGACGGCCTCGGTCCACGCCTCGGTCATCCGGTACCGGTCGGCGTGGCTCAGCGACGGGTCCCACTCGCCGAACTGCACGAACTCGTCCGCGTAGGCGCCGTTGACGATGTTCATGCCCACCCGACCGCCCGAGACGTCCTGGAGCGTGGCGTACATCTTCGCCGCGACGGCCGGGTTGTGGACGTTCGCGTGCATGGTCGCCCAGATCCCGACGCGGCTCGTGGCCTCGGCGATCGCGGCCATCATCGTCATGGACTCGAGCGAGCGACCCCAGTGGTCGGTGGTGCCGCCGAAGCCGCGCCACTTCGCCATGGACATGACGAAGTCGAGTCCGATGTCCTCGGCGTGCACCGCGGCGCGCTTGTTCCACGCGTAGGTCGCCTCGGGGTGGGGAGCGGTGGTGGAGAGCATCCAGCCACCGTTCCCGATGGGCAGGAAGATCCCGTACTCTTTCGCGGGCATCGCTGCGACCGCCTTCCGTTCGTGCTGTGGTGCGTGGTGGGTGCTGATCGGTTCGTGGTGGGTGCTGATCGGTGCGCGGCGACCGGCTACGGTGCCGGCCAGACCAGCTTGCCGCCCTGGTAGATGGCGTCGACGTACCGGTCGTCGAACCAGCCCTTCGCGTCCGAGGCCGTGACCGACCCGGGGACGATGTCGTACTGGTGGAGCATCGCGACGAGCTTGGTGACGTTGGCCGGGTCGATCCCGCCGAGGGGCTGTCCGGGGGTCGGGTTGTCCGCGATGGTCTTCACCTCGGTCTTCCAGATCTTGGCGTTCTGGGCCTTGTCGTACGTCGCGCCGGACAGGTCGGCGGCGTACCCGACGCACTGCGTGACGTGGGCGTCGCTCGACGAGCAGTACTGGTACGCGTGGATCGCGGCGCGGAGGACGTCCTCGACCGCGGTCGGGTGCGCCTTCGCGAACGCGGGGTTCACGGCCATGGCGCCGATCGACGACGGGATGCCGTACTTGACGGGCTGCCACACCGTCACCGGGTCGCCCGCTGCCCGGAGCAGGTTCGGCTCGTTCGAGATGAAGCCGGTGAGGGCCTCCAGACCGCCCTGCTTGCGGGGCAGCACGGTCGGGTCGTAGCCCTCCTTCACCTGCTGCAGGGACTTCCAGTCCACGCCGGCCTTGATCATCATCGCCTCGACGGCCGCGGGGACGAAGCCCTTGTTGCCGACGACCTTGCCGTCGAGCTGCGTGAGCTTCGTGATGTCCTTGTTCGTCATGAGGATGTCGAGTCCGGCGTTCGAGTACGACGAGACACCGGTGATGTCGATGCCGTTCGCCCGCGCCTGGATGAGGTCCTGCTCGGCGATCGCGGAGATGCTCGCCTGACCGCTCGCGAGCAGCTTCGTGTTCTGGGCGGTGTCGCCGCTGCCGGGCTTGAGGCGCACGTCGAGGCACAGGTCCTTGAAGTACCCGAGCTTGCTCGCGGCGATGTACTCGAGGATCGATGCCGAGGACTGGTACTGGTAGCCGGACAGGTAGGTGATCGGGCCGGCGGCCTTGTTCTCGGCACAGCGCTTCGACGAGATCGCCGAGGTCGAGGACGACGTGGTGTCGGCGGCGCTGCTCGTGCTGCATCCGGCGAGCCCGAGGCTCAACGCGGTGGCGGCGAGTGCGGCGAGACCGGCGACGAGGCGGCGGTGCTGCATGGGTCACTCCTTGCGTGGGTGGGGTGGGGTG
>NZ_QKTT01000002.1:0-349766 GCF_003234555.1 Curtobacterium sp. MCBD17_019
AGCGGAGGCTACGCTCCGCACCGGGGGACGGCTCGGGTGGGAGGGGCCGGAGGGGTGTCAGGAGCGCGGGGACAGGACGACCGCGACCGCCTCGGCCCGGGTGCGGACGCCGAGCTTGGCGAACACCTGGTTCACGTACGACTTCACGGTCGGGACCGTCAGGAACAGCGCGCTGGCGATCTCCGGGTTCGTGCGACCCGCCGCGATCGCCGCGAGCACGTCCGCCTCGCGCGGGGTGAGCGTCGGCCAGCGGGTGCGGAGCGCCCCGGGTGTCGCCGGGTCCGCCGCTCGCGAGGGCGCTGCCAGGGGGTGGGTCCCCGGATCCGCGGCGCCCGTCGCCCGCTGCGCCGCCGGTGCCGGGAGACCCGTCGTCGGCTCGGTCGCGTCCGGCAGGTTCGCCACGAGGAGCGCCGCCACCGACGCGTCCAGGGTGGTCTGCCCACTCGCCACGGCTCGGACCGCTGCCGCGAGTTCGGCTCGACCCGCGTCCTTCGTCAGGTACCCGCGGGCCCCGGCACGGAGCGCGGTGACGATCGAGGCGTCGTCCGCGAAGGTCGTGAGCACGAGGACACGGACCCCGGGGTGCTCGCGCTGGATCGCCGCGGTCGCCGTCGCGCCGTCGACCCCGGGCATCCGGAGGTCCATGAGGACGACGTCGGGGCGTTCCGTCGCCACGAGCGCGAGTGCCGCGGCGCCGTCGGCGGCCTCGCCGACGACCTCGACGTCGGGCAGGAGCGACAGGACCGTCACGAGCCCGTCGCGGACGATCGCCTGGTCGTCGGCGACGAGGACGCGGATCGGGGTCACGAGCGCGGGCCGCCGTCCACGTGGGGCACGTGCATCGACACGACGAACTCCCCCGCCGTGCGATCGGCGCGGACGGCCGAACCGTCGCCGAGCTCCGCGAACCGCTCCCGCATGCCGACCAGGCCGTGGCCACCGCTGGCGAGCGGGTTCGTGACGACCACGTCGACGGCATCGGAACCGTGGACGACGGAGAGCTCCACGGTGGCACCCGGCGCGTGCCTGCGGGCGTTGCTCAGGGCCTCCCGGGCCGCGGCGACGACGACCGCGCGGTGCGCGTCGTCGAGGTCCCGCAGCGAGAGGTCGCCCTCGGTGAGCACGGCGCCGCCGAACGAGCGGTGCGCGGCCACGAGGGGCACGAGCCCGCCGCCGGATGCGCCAGGACCGGGCACGGCGGCACCGGCGTCGACAGGGCCGGACGTGGCGGCGCCGGACTCGGTGCCGGACACGGTGGCGCGGGTCGCGGCGGCGCCGGACGCGGCGGGGAGGGACGGTGCGGCTCCGTCCCTCCCCTCCGGATCGCGGAGCGCCGCGACCGCACGCCGGGCCTCCACCAGGCTGTCCGCGGCGAGACGGCGGGCATCGGCGGCCTTGGCGGTGCCCTCGGCCGTCCGCCCGGCCTCGAGGAGGGCCTCGACCGCGTCGAGCTGGAGGACGAGTCCGCCGAGTCCGTGCGCGAGGACGTCGTGGACGTCGCGGGCGACCCGAGCCCGGTCGGCGAGCAACGCGGACCGCTGCTGCTCGGCCTCGGCCTCGGCGACGCGGTGTGCGAGCGCTTCCTCCCGGCGCCTGGCGAGCCGGGCCTGCCGCCGGCTGACCCCGATGAGGACCGCCACCGCGAGGCCCGCGAGCACGCCGAGCAGGACCAGTGCCGGGACGCCCTCGACGGCCGCCACGACCGCGACGATGACGGCCGCGACCGCGGCGAGCGACGGTCCGAGCCACACCGGCAGCGCGAGGTCCGCTCCGAGGACGACGAGCGCGACCATGATCGGTGCGACGAGGGCGGCCGAGGACGCCATGACGCCCGGTGCGGCGAGGAGGACCATCACGACCGCGGCGACGGCCGGGCCGGCACGTCCGGGCAGGAACAGCCGCACGGCCCACGCGAGCAGGGCGACCCCGGTGGCGACCACGACGAGCACGGGCACGTCCGCGCCGGCGAAGGACCGGGCCGTCGACCACGCGACGACGACCACGCCGACGAGGTTGAGTGCGGAGCCGACTCCGTTGCGGTCCGTCAGCAGGGCGTCGGTCGAACCGGTGCCGGGGCGGCCCACGCTGTTCACCGCTCCATCATGCCCGGACGAGGGGTCCGCGCGGGATCCGGCGGTCGATGACGAACGCGCGGGCGGCCCGGTTCGCCGCGATGCCGAGCAGGACCACCCCGGTCGAGGTGAGCAGGACGGCGCCGAGCTGCGACCCGAGGACGTCGATCCCGACGCGGACCAGGACGAGGACGAGCCAGAGCGCCGCGCCGGTCCAGCCGCTCCGCGCCTCCAGGGACGACGGCCGCCCGGGGCCACCTGCGTCCACGGTCCGGAACCGCGTCATCGTGCCCATCACCGCACCGACGGCGGCCGACAGCACGAGCTCGACCACGAGGAGTGCGACGTCCACCGTGCCGACGCGGGTCACGCCGCTGTGCGTGAGCGAGAGCACGCCGACGCCGGCCAGGACGACCGGCATCCGCCAGACCCGGGTCGGGTCGACGCGGCGCCAGGTGGTCTGGCGGTACATGAGGAACGCGACGAGCGCGAGTCCGAGCGCGATGTTCCCGATGGCCTGCAGCGTCATGACGACGGTCTCCTCCCGGTGGTCGGGACGCTCCCGTGACCACCGGGATCCAGCCTCGTCATCGGGTCGCGGACGCCCCACCACCCCCGGGTGGGGACCGGGGTGCAGGCGGGTGGTGATCGTGCTCGTCGGGGCAAGGCGGAGGATGGGGGCATGGAGGACGCAATCCGCATCGGTGCCGGCATCGCCGTGATCGAGCCAGACCGGCACCGCCCGGGGTCGTACACGCTCGTCGTCGACGGCACCCCGCAGTCGCACGTCGACCTCGAGGACCCCACCCACCTGGCCTTCGAGTACGTGCGGCGGATCGGCCACGCGATCGACCTGCTGCCGTCGGGGCCGATCACCGCGCTGCACCTCGGCGCCGGGGCGCTGACGCTGCCACGGTACGTCGCGGCCACCCGCCCGGGGTCCCGCCAGCAGGTGATCGAACTCGAGCGGGACCTCGTCGACCTGGTGCGCAAGGAGCTGCCCCTGCCCCGCGACGCGTCCATCCGGGTCCGGTACGGCGACGCCCGCGCCGTGCTCGAACGGCTGCCCGCGGGACTCGCCGGGACGGTCGACCTCGCCGTGGTCGACGTCTTCAGCGGCTCGACGACGCCGGCCCACGTGACGAGCATCGAGTTCCACCGGGAGCTCGCCGCGCTCCTGTCGCCCACCGGGATCATCGCGGTGAACGCGGCGGACGGTGCCGGCCTGGCGTTCGTGCGCGGGCAGCTCGCGACGCTGCAGGCCGTGCTGCCCTCCGTGGCGGCCGTGGCGGACACGGGGATGCTCAAGGGGCGGCGGTTCGGGAACGTGGTGCTCCTCGCCTCGCCGACCGAACTGCCGTTCGCCGGCATGCCCCGACGGTTCGCTTCCGACCCGCTCCCGAGCAAGGTCGTGCACGGCGCCGAACTCACCGCGCTCATCGCCGGTGCGGCCGTCGTGACGGACGACACCGCGACCGGGTCCCCGGAGCCGAACCGGTCCGTGTTCACGAGCGGGCGCTGAGTCCCCTGCCGCTGGGCCGCCGGTCCTGCCAGGATGAGCGCAGTGCCGCCGGGCCCCCGGCGTCGCACCGACCCGGACGAGTGGGGAACCGCCATGAGCAACGACGACCGCGACGCACCCCGGTGGGGGGAGCGCCTGCCGCAGCCCGACGCCGACCGACACGGTGAGGCCCCGCGGGACGGGCAGCCGCGGTACGGCGAGCAGCCGGACGGGCAGCCCCGGTACGGCGAGCGGCAGGACCCGGCACCGCAGGACGGCCAGCCCCGGTACGGCCAGCAGGACGACAGCCAGCAGTACGGGCAGCGCCGGTACGGCGAGCAGCACGACGGGCAGCAGTACGGCCAACAGCACGACGGGCAGCAGTACGGCCAGCCCCAGTACGGCCAGCCGCACCAGGGCGACACCCCGCACGGCGCTCCGCAGTGGCAGCCGTACGCGCAGCACCCCTACGGGCAGCCGTCCGGCGGCAGCGCGGCGTGGGCGAGCGCCGGCGGCGCGCGACCGTCCCGTCGACTCGGCCTGATCGCGCTCATCGCCGGCATCGTGGCGCTCGCGCTCGGGATCGTCGGCGGGATCGTCTTCGGCCAGGGCCTGGCGCACATCCCCGGCCTCGCCGACCAGATCCGCAGCGGTGGCGGCGTGGTCGACCAGTCGGAGCTCCAGGCGAAGATCCGCCAGGACCCGTCCGTGCTCGCGGGGATCGCGACGGGCGGTCTCCTCGCCCTCGTGGGCACGGCCTTCGGGATCTGGGCCCTCGTGCAGGGCATCATCGCGATCGCCAAGGACCGCGGCCGCGTGTTCGGGATCATCGCGGTGGTCGTCGCCGTGCTCGGGCCGATCGCCTTCGGCGCGGTCTACACGGCCGTCGTCGCCGCAGCGACGCGATGACGGTCGCCGCCGAGCGGGCGCAGTGCACCCCGCACGCAGGTCGACGGGGCTACCCTCGTTCCTGATGTGCCCCCTCCCGACCGACCCGACCGGCCCGACCGGCCCCCGGGACCCGCGCGCGGACCGACGCCCCCGGGACACCGACCCGGTGGACCTGCGGCCGCGGACCGCCGGAGTCAGCCCCGGGAGCACGTTCGCGCCCATCAGCCTCCGTCCCGCCGTGGACGTCGCCCTCGTGCAGGAGCGACTGCAGCGCCTCGGCCAGAACCGCAGCACGGCAGCGCTCGCCGAGCGGGCCGAACTGCTCCGGCTGCTCGGTCGGCTCGACGAGGCCCTCACCGTGGCCGAGGAGGGGTTCCGCCTCGCTCTCTTCACGGGTGACCGCGCCGACGGAGTGTCCGCCCGCATCCGACGCGCGCACGTGCTGCACGACCTCGGCCGGTTCGAGCGCGCGGTGACCGAGGCCTCGACCGCCCGGGGCACCGCCGCGATCGAGGAGTGGTACGAGCTCGAGGGTGCCGCCGCCGAGCTCGAGGGCTGGTCGCTGTACGAACTGAACCGCTACGAGGAGGCCCGCGCCGCACTCAACCGCGCCCACGACGCCTTCCGTGCCGCGGGGGCATCACCGGAGCGGACGAGCGCGCTCAAGGCCGCGGTGGAGGAAGCGATGCGTGCCCACCTGCAGAACCCCTCGTCCTCGCGACGCTCGGATCCAGCCGACGCCGTGCGTGCCGCCGCGGCGAGGAGGGACCTGCCCCGGTGAGCGACCTCGACCGCGTCCGGCAGATCGCCGCCGCGGTCATGGACGCCCACCTGGAACCCGGGAGCTGGTCGTTCGACCTCGACAACGCGAAGACCCGCGCCGGGCAGTGCGACTTCGGCCGCCGCCGCATCACCGTCAGCCGGTACATCACCCTGCGCTCGACCGATGACGAGGTCCGGCAGGTGCTCCTGCACGAGGTCGCCCACGCGCTCGCGGGTGCCCGCGCCGGCCACGGTCCGGCATGGCGACGGGCAGCGGGGGCCATCGGGTACGTCGGCTCGCGCTTGCACGACGGGCCCATCGCGAGCGAACTCGCGCCGTGGGTCGGGACGTGCCCGGCCGGCCACGAGCACTTCCGGTACCGCACCCCGAACCGCCCGATGGCGTGCGCGCGGTGCTCGCGGCGATACGACCCCCGGCACGGGATCACCTGGCAGCGCCGCACACCCGAGCGCGCAGCTTGATCTGAACCGGCTGCGACGTAACCGACTAGCGTGGTGTCCGTGCACACCGGGCAACAGATCAGGACCGAGTCCGGCGGGACGTGGTTCTTCGACGCGGGCCGGATCGCGCTCGACTTCGCCCACACGGGCGGCTTCGCCGACGACCCGGACGGACTCCGGCCGCGGGCGCACCTCGGCGAACTGCTCGCGACGCCCGCCGACCTCGACCAGTGGTTGTCCGAGCACACCGAACCGGTGGACGTCGGCGCCGGCGAGCGTGAGCTGCACGACGCGCGCGAGCTCCGGGGCGCGATCGCCCGCCTCGCGGTGGCCGCGGCACCACCGCCCGTCGTCACGGCCGGCGGCAGCGTCGTGGCCGCGGGCCTCCGCGCACCCGCCGGCCCGGTCCGACCGCGCCCGGACGACATCGACACCGTCAACCTGTTCGCCGCCCTGCCCGACGTCCCGCCGACCCTCGCCGGAGGGCGTCGTCGCGCCGGTGCGAACCGCGTCCGACTCGCGCAGGCCCTGTCGAGCATCGCGCGTGACGCGGTCGCGCTGTTCACCGAGGTCGGGTTCGACGGCGTCGAGGGAGACCACGCTGGTCGGCTGAGCCGCTGCGCGGCCGCCGACTGCGGACTCGTGTTCCACGACGGGTCGCGCGGTGGCACCCGGCGGTGGTGCTCGATGCAACGGTGCGGCAACCGCGAGAAGGTCCGCGCGCACCGCGCGCGCGTCGCAGCACGGTGACCGACCCGCGGCCGGAACGTCGGCGGGCGGGCGGTCTCGCACTCCTCGGGCCCGCGTTCGTCGCGGCGATCGCGTACGTCGACCCGGGGAACGTCGCCGCGAACCTCACCGCCGGCGCGCGCTACGGGTACCTGCTGCTCTGGGTGCTCGTCGCGGCGAACGCGAGCGCGGTGGTCGTGCAGTACCTGTCGGCGAAGCTCGGCATCGTGACGGGTCGCTCACTGCCCGAGGTGCTCGGCGCGCACATGCGCCGCCCGGCGCGACTGCTGTTCTGGGCCCAGGCCGAGGTCGTCGCGGCGGCCACCGACGTCGCCGAGGTGATCGGCGGCGCACTGGCGCTCCACCTGCTGTTCGGGCTCCCGCTGTTCGTCGGCGGGGTCGTCACGGGGATCGTGTCGGTCGTCGTGCTCGCCGTGCAGTCCCGCCGGGGCGCCCGGACGTTCGAGGTCGTCGTCTCGGGCATGCTCGCCGTGCTCACCGTGGGGTTCTGCGCCGGCCTCGTGTTCACCGATCCGTCACCGTCGGCGATGCTCGCGGGACTCGTGCCGCGGTTCGAGGGCTCGGGGTCGGTCGTGCTCGCGGCGTCGATGCTCGGCGCGACGGTCATGCCGCACGCCGTCTACCTGCACTCCGCGCTGAGCCGGGACCGGCACGCGGCGGCCGCGCCGGGCACCGAGCGCCGGCGGGTGCTCCGCGCCACCCGCTGGGACGTCGGGCTCGCGCTCGTCGTCGCGGGCGGGGTCAACGTCGCGATGCTCGTCCTGGCGGCCGCGACACTGCAGGGGGTCGGGGGCACCGACACGATCGCCGGTGCCCAGCGCGCGATCACGGCACACCTGGGTCCGGTCGTGGGCGTGCTGTTCGCGGTCGGGCTCCTCGCGTCGGGGTTGGCGTCGACCTCGGTGGGCTGCATGGCCGGGGCGGAGATCATGCGGGGCCTGCTGCACGTCCGGATCCCGCTGCTGCTCCGGCGCCTCCTGACGCTCGTGCCCGCCCTGGCGCTCCTCGCGGTCGCGGTCGACCCGACCGTCCTGCTCGTGGTGAGCCAGGTGGTCCTCAGCTTCGGCATCGCGTTCGCCGTCGTGCCGCTCGTCGCGTACACGTCCCGCCGGAGCCTCATGGGGCCGGACGTCAACGCGATCGGGACGCGGGTGCTCGCGTCGGTGATCGCGGTCGTCATCGTCGCGCTCAACGTCGCGCTCATCTGGCTGACGCTGCACGGCTGAGCCCGCGCGCCCCTGCCGGCCGTCCGAGGTGGCCCGCAGGCAGGCCTCCGGCCCCCGTCCCCGGACGCAGCGCGGCCGGACCCGGGACGTCCCGGATCCGGCCGCGGGGCACGCGTCAGGTCAGTCGGTGACCTGGACTTCCTTCCAGAACGCGACGTAGCCGCTGTAGTCCTTGCCGACGCGGTCGAACGACGACGGGATCGGGTCCGGGTACGACCACGCGCGGTCGGGCAGGACCTGGTCGCCGGCGTGGACCGTGAAGTACTGGGTGTCGCCCTTCCACGGGCAGTGGTACGGCGTGTCCGACTCCTCGAGCAGGTCGGTCCGCACGCTCGCCGGCGGGAAGTACCAGTTCCCCTCGATCTGGATGAGGTCCTCCTGCGGGGCCTCGGCGATCACGGTGCCGTTGGCGACGGCCTTCATGGTTCCTCCTGGGTCGATCGGTCCGCGGCCCGGGCGACCGCGTTCCCGTTATGGAACGCTACCCGCGGCGACCGTGTTCCCGTCCGCCGCCGGCGCCCCCGGCGCGCAGGGTCCGCAGCGTCGCGGGGGCGGCGAGCGCCGCCTCCACCAGGTCGTGACGGCCGACCGCGTCGAGCATCGTCGCGCTCACCGACGCCGTCAGGAGGTGCCGGACGGCACGCCGCAGGCCCGTGTACGCGGCGCAGGCCGCGGCGGCCTCGGGCGACGTGTGGTCGATGCCCCGAGCGGCGAGCGCGTCGACCACCGCGCCGGCGGCGAGGAGGTCCTCGACGGCGGGCTCGGGTGCGCCGGCGGGATCGGCCACGGCCTCCCCGGCGTCCTCGAGCGACGGCGCCGCACCGCCGGCCGTCGCGTCGTCGTCGACACCGGCGCCGACCACGGCGACGACGCACCGGTCACCGAGTGCGGCCTGGAGGCCCAGCACCCGCTCCGCCACGAGGTCCGCGTCCGCGAGTCCCGCGTGCACGACCTCGGGGCCCGCGGGGAGGAGCGGCAGGACGGCCCGGACCTCCGATGTCGGGAGGACGTCGACCCACACGAGCACGTGGGCGTCGGCGGCGATGCGACCCGCGCCCGCGGCGCCCCACCCGAACCGGACCTGGTACTTCGTCTGTCCACGCTCGTGCACCCCGTCACTGTAGCCGCGACGACTAACATCGCCGCATGGACATCGACCCGATCCCGACCCTCATCGGCGACCGCGTCACGCTCGAGCCGCTCGGACACGAGCACGCCGACGACCTGCGGGCCGTGGTGGCGGACGGGGACCTCTGGCGCACCTGGTACACGTCCGTGCCCCGCCCGGCCGAGGTCGAGGGCGAGATCGACCGTCGGCTGGCCGAGCACGCGGCGGGCACGATGGTCCCGTTCGCCATCCGTGACCGTCCGACGGGTCGGGTCGTCGGGGCGACCACGTTCCTCGACGTCGACGAGCTGAACCGGCACGTGGAGATCGGCGCGACGTTCCTGGCGCGCTCGGCGCAGCGCACGGGCGTCAACCCCGAGGCGAAGCTGCTCATGCTGTCCCACGCATTCGACGTCTGGGAGTGCATCGCGGTCGAGTTCCGCACGCACTGGCACAACCGGCAGTCGCGTGCCGCGATCGAGGGGCTCGGCGCGAAGCTCGACGGCGTCCTCCGCAACCACCGGCTCGGGCCGGACGGCAGTCGACGCGACACCGTCGTCTACTCGATCACCGACGACGAGTGGCCCACGGTCCGGCTCGGTCTGCGTGAGCGGCTCGCCGCCCACGACCGCCGCGCGGGCAGCCGCCACGAGGGTCGGCACGCCGGCCGGCACGCCTGAGGCAACCGTGCACGTCGGACTCCGCGTGGTGCTGGACGCCCCGGTCGCCACGGTCCGGGAGGCCCTGCTCGACCCCGCCGTGATGGTCGCCGTGACCCGCCCCCTGCTGGTGTACCGGTCGCTCGAACCGGGTGGGTTCCCGGAGCGGTGGACCCCCGACGAACCCCACCGGGTCCGGGCGGACGCGTTCGGCGTGCTGCCGAGCGGTGCGACCCACGTGCACCTCGAGCGGTACGAGGTCGACGGCGTCCCCGTGCAGCGCGACGTCGGCGGCGGGATCTCCGGCCTGTTCGCGCGCATGACGATCCGGCACCGGATGGCGGCCACGGCGACCGCGGACGGACGGACCCTGCTGCACGATCGGCTCGTGTACCGCACGCGGCCGTGGGGGCTCGGCGTCGCGCTGTGGCCGGGCATGTGGGTGGTGTGGCAGTGGCGCGGCCTGCGCATGCGGATGCTCGCGCCGACCTGGGCGGCGCGCGGCCGATCCCGCGTCTGATCCCCCGTCCTCCGGAGACGCCGACCAGAGCCGGGCGCGGCCGGTGCGCCCTGTGGACGACGGAGGGCACCGGATCGCCGACGGGCGTACCCTCGCTCCCGTGACCGACGCGAGCACCGCCGTGGACGAGACGACCGCCGCCACCTTCGCCACGATCGACTGGCGGCGCAGCACCTTCGACCTGTACCGCCGGGTCCGTGCGGTCGGGGACCCGGCCGAGGCGCACGCGCTGTGGCGGGCCGGACGCGACGCGATGTTCGCGGAGCACCCCGCCAGCCCGCTCCTCCCCGAGGACACCGTGGGGTTCACCGGGCTGCCCGTGGCGGCGTACGACCCCGCCTGGCGGTTCGAGCTCGCCGTCGAGCCGACCGAGCCCGCGCACCTCGACGTCCCGACCGGCACCGACGGGATCGTCGCCTTCGACCGCGTCGGCCTGGTCCGGGTCCCCGACGTCGGACCGCTCGACGTCTGGGCGCACGCCGGGTACGGCGGTGGGCTGTTCGTGCCCGTCAAGGACGCCGACGCGGGACGCCCCGGGGGCACGTACGGCGGCGGTCGCTACCTGCTCGACACGATCAAGGGCGCGGACCTCGGTGGCACCCCTGACTCCCTCGTGGTCGACCTCAACTTCGCGTACAACCCGTCGTGCGCCTACGACCCGGCATGGGCGTGCCCCCTCGCGCCGCCCGGCAACACCGTCCCCGTCCCGATCCCCGTGGGCGAGCGCTCCGGCGTGGTGGCGGCGGAGGACGTGCGGTGAGCGGCACCGGGCACCTCGTCGCGATCGACGCCGGCGGACGGGTCCCGCCGTACGAACAGGTCCGCTCGCAGATCGCCGCGCAGATCGCCGCCGGCTACCTGGTCGACGGTGAGCGCCTGCCGAGCGTGCGCGGCCTCGCGGGCGAACTCCGGCTCGCGCCCGGCACCGTCGCCAAGGCCTACGGGCTGCTCGAGGAGGCCGGTCTCGTCACGACGGCGCGCGGCGGTGGGACCCGCGTGGTCCGGCCTGCCGCCGTGCCCGAGGCGGTCGACGCCGCCGCTCGGGTCCTCGCCGAGCAGGCCCGCCACGACGGCCTGTCGTTCGACCAGACGGTGGCGGCGCTGCGGGACCGCTGGCAGGCCTGACGCGCCGAGCGCGCACCCGTCCGAAGCGGTCCGACACCCGTCGCCCTGGCCCTCCGGTGCCGACGGCGATATGATGGGGGCACTCGAGGCGTTCCACTGCCTCGTGCGTCGTACGACGCCCCCGAGACTCTCCCGGTCCCCGGCCACATGGTCGGCCGGACCGATGCGTATCGTGCACCGGGCCTCCAGAACGGAGGGCCGTGCCTGGCTCACTGCGGCGAACCCGCCCGCGCGTCCGCGCCGGCGTCCCGCTCCGCATGGCCGTCGGCCGTGCGCATCCGAAAGGCCCTCGTGACCTCCGACTCCACCGTTCCCGCGTCCACCGACACGGACGCCCCCACCACCTCGTTCGCCGAACTCGGCGTCCCGACCGCCATGGTCGACGTCCTGACCGCGCAGGGCAAGACCGGCGCGTTCCCGATCCAGGTCGACACGCTGCCCGACACCCTCGCCGGCAAGGACGTCCTCGGCCGCGGCCGCACGGGCTCCGGCAAGACCCTCGCGTTCTCGATCCCGCTCGTGGCCCGGCTCGCCGGCGACCAGCGCCGTCGCCGGAGCGGCCACCCCCGCGCGCTCGTCCTCGCGCCGACCCGAGAGCTCGCGACCCAGATCGACGCCGTGCTCGCCCCGCTCGCCCAGGCGATGGGCCTCAACACCACCGTGATCTTCGGCGGTGTCTCCCAGGGCCGTCAGGTCGATGCCGTCTCGCGCGGGGTCGACATCGTCGTGGCCTGCCCAGGCCGACTCGACGACCTCATGAAGCAGGGGCACGTCAAGCTCGACGGCATCGAGGCGACCGTCCTCGACGAGGCCGACCACATGGCGGACCTCGGGTTCCTGCCCGTTGTCACGCGGATCATGAAGGCCACCCCGGCCGATGGTCAGCGACTGCTCTTCAGCGCCACGCTCGACAACGGCGTGGACAAGCTCGTCAAGCAGTTCCTGCACTCCCCCGTCATGCACTCCGTCGACGACGCCTCGTCGCACGTCGACCAGATGACGCACCACATCTTCGAGGTGTCCGGGGCCGACGACAAGAAGGACCTCGTCCAGGTGCTCGCCTCGGGCTCGGGCCGTCGCATCATGTTCATGCGCACGAAGCACCACGCCAAGCGCCTCGCGAAGTCGCTGACCGCGGCCGGGATCCCCGCCGTCGACCTGCAGGGCAACCTGTCGCAGCCGCAGCGGGATCGCAACCTCGCGCGCTTCGCATCGGGTGACGCGCTCGTCCTCGTCGCCACCGACGTCGCCGCACGCGGTGTCCACGTCGACGGTGTCGAGCTCGTCGTGCACGTCGACCCGCCGACCGAGCACAAGGCGTACCTGCACCGCTCGGGCCGCACCGCCCGTGCCGGGTCCGCCGGTGACGTCGTGACGGTCGTGCTCCCCGAGCAGCGCCGCGACGTCGCGCAGATGCTCAAGAAGGCGTCGATCGGCGCGCGCCCGCAGCAGGTGACCGCACGGTCCGCCGCGGTCACCGAGCTCGTCGGGGACGTCGCTCCGATCCGCCACGTCGCGGAGGCCGCGCCCACGCAGCGCCAGCCGCAGCGCGCCACGCGCTCCGTCGCCGACGCGGTGGCCGCCTCGGCCACCGAGGGCGCCGGGCGTCGCCGTCGCCGCGGCGGTCGCGGGACCGGGCAGGGCACCGCCACCGGGGAACCGACGCAGGGTCGATCGGGAGGTCCGCAGCGGTCCGCCGGGGCCCGTTCCGGTGACGAGGCCGGGCACCGTTCGGACGCGCGTCGCGGCGAGCCCCGCCGTGGCGGCCAGGCCGGCTCGCGGTCGACCGGCCACACGTCCGGCGGCGGTCGCCGCGCACAGTCCTCCGTGACGCGTGGCGGCTCGGCCGCGGTGTACTCGTCCGAGACGGGGCGGCCCGCCCAGCCGTGGCACGACGAGAAGCCGGCCCGCCGGACGGGCTCGCGCCGGGCCTCCCGTCCGGCCGGATCCGCGCGCGACTGATCGCTGGCAACCCGCTGGGAGCACGTCCTCCCATCCGCGTACGGTGAGCGGCGTCCTGGTCACGACGTGGCCCGGACGGCAACCGTCCCCGACGGAAGGAGAGCCCATGGCAGGCACGGAAGACATGAAGAACAACGGCGAGAAGCTCCTCGGCAAGGCCAAGGAGGCGTTCGGCGACGCGACCGGCAACGACCGGTTGAAGACCGAGGGCCAGACCGACCAGGCCAAGGGCTCCGCGAAGCAGGGTGTGACGGACGTCAAGGACGCCGCGCACGGTGTCGCGGACAGCTTCAAGGACAAGTAGGACCAAGCCGGAGAACGGCTGCGAGCGGCCCCGACGATCGATGATCGTCGGGGCCGTTCGTCGTTCCCGAGCCGTTCGTCGTCCCCGAGCTGGGGCGACGGCAGCGGTCGCGGGTGTCGGTGGTGTGGGGGTGTTGACCCCTGGTCACATGAGGGCGCCGACCGACGCCAGCCCGGCGCGGAGCAGGGAGCCGCGGCCACCCTCCATCTCGGCCGCCACCGCGTCACTCGCCGCCTCGATCGGGGTCATCCACGTGAGCTCGAGGGCGTCCTGGCGGGGTTCGCACGTGCCGGTCACGGGCACCACGTAGGCGAGCGAGATCGCGTGCTGCCGGTCGTCCGTGTACACCGACGCGCCGGGCAGCGGGAAGTACTCGGCGACCGTGAACGGCGTCGGGCTCGCGGGCAGCTGCGGGAACGCCATGGCACCGAGGTCCTTCTCGAGGTGACGGAACAGCGCGCTCCGCAGGGACTCCCCGTACATCACGCGGCCCGACACGAGCGTGCGCGCGATCGATCCGCTCGGGCTGACCCGGAGGAGGACGCCGACCTCCGTCACGACACCGAGTCCGTCGGTGCGGACGGGCAGCGCCTCGACGTAGCAGATGGGGAGTCGGCGCCGGATCGACGCGAGCTCCTCGTCGGACAGCCAGCCGGAGTCGGGGTCGGGAGTGCGCAACGAGGCCATGGTCCGTTCTTACCAGGCAGGACGAGCGACGGCGGCGACCGGCACGCGTGGCACGGTGTGCACGCGGTCGGTCACCGCCGCCGGTCCGGGTCGGGTTCGCGGATCGGACCCGTGGCGCCGGCTCACTCCGCGAGGATCTGGAGCAGCTCGCGGCGGAGTTGGTCGATCTTGTCCCGCGCCGCGGCCAGCTGCGCCTCCGACGCTCCGGAGCGGTAGAAGTGCACGACCCCGAAGAGCTTCTGCAGCCCCTCGGCGAACGCGCGCTGGGTGTCCGAGACACCGCTCGGGCTCGTCTCCCAGGCGCGAGCGATGTCGGCGGTGCGCGCCTCGACCTCGGCCCGGCCGGCGTCGGTCAGCTCGTAGGTGCTCCGCCCGTCGGTGCCCACGGCCCGCACCAGTCCCTCGTCGACGAGCTGTTGGAGGGTCGGGTAGACCGACCCCGGACTCGGACGCCAGTTCCCTCCCGTCCGCTCGGCGATCGCGCGGATGAGGCCGTAGCCGTTGTACGGCTCGCCGTTCTCGGCGCCGTCCGCGAGCAGTCCGAGGACGGCCAGGCGGACGTCGCCACGGCGTGCGCGCCGGCCCTCTCGCCCGAAGCCGAAGCCGGGCGCGAAGCCGGGACCGAAGCGGCCGGGTCCGAAGCCGCCGGGTCCGAACGGCGCTCCCGCGCCGCCTCGGCCGCGGCCGCCGCCGTGCTGGTGGTGTTCCCGGGCGCCGCCGAAGCGTGCGGCCCAGGGGCCTCTGCGGCCCTGGTGGTGGCCGTCGTGGCCGTGTTCGTCGTCATGCATGGATCGCATGGTCGACCTCCTGTTCATGTCGCGTTCATCGCGGTATCGCGATGTGTCAACGATATGTCGTTAGCGTGCGGACCGTCAAGCCTGGGGTGGATTTCCGGCCGAGCGAGCATCCTGAGCGGCACGGGACCGCCACCGATCCCGACGGTCGGTCACCGGAGGGAGACGCCATGGGCAAGCTCGTGTACGGCGTGAACGTGGTCGAGATCGGATTCGACGACCGCACGCTCGCGCACCTCAGCGTCGTGATCATCGCCAAGCTCCGGCGACGCGAGAGCTTCCTGTTCTCGTGGCGCGACGACTCCTCGGTCGGGGACGGCCGGAGCAGCGTGTGGATCGACCCGTCCATCCCGCTGTACTTCAAGTACTTCGGGTCACGGCCACCCTCGCTCAACCGGGCGTGGGTCGCAGCGCTCACCGCCACCGCGAACTCGGCGCAGGGGCTGCACCTGGTGCCGGAGCCGAGCGACGGGGACGGGGCCGGCGGCGACGACGGCTGAAGCGCGCTGTCCGCCAGCCCCGGCCACGGCGTGACGCGCGGCGTGGAGCGACGGCCTGGCGACGGGTCGAGGGGATGCGAGACCTCGCGCCCTGCCGTATCGTGCAATGCGTTGACGATGTCTCATGCGTCGTCGCCGTCGTCCGTCGACGAGGAGCCGGGGCGGGTGCCGGCACGGGGAGCCGGGTTCAGGGGCGCTCCGCGCCGGGACCGGCCGGGCTCCGTCCGGAGGCGAGTCGGAGCACGTGGGCGGGGTCGGGCCTCCCGGCCGGATGTCGGGCGTCGCGGGCATGATGGGCCGCACATGACCGACGTGCTCGACCGCTTCTCGCCGCCCACTGCCGCGTGGTTCCGCGGGGCGTTCACCGCGCCCACGGCCGCGCAGACCGGCGCGTGGGACGCCGTCTCGACCGGGCGCCACGCCCTCGTCGTCGCGCCGACCGGGTCCGGCAAGACCCTCGCGGCGTTCCTGTGGTCGATCGACCGGCTCATCACGGCGCCCGAGCAGCCCGATCCGCGGGCACGGACCCGCGTGCTGTACGTGTCCCCGCTCAAGGCGCTCGGCGTCGACGTCGAGCGCAACCTCCGCAGCCCGCTCGTCGGCATCACGCAGACGGCGAAGCGTCTGGGACTCGAGCCACCGGACGTCACCGTCGGCGTGCGGAGCGGGGACACCCCCACGGCCGACCGTCGCCTGCTGCAGCGGACGCCGCCCGACGTCCTCATCACGACGCCCGAGTCGCTCTACCTCATGCTCACGTCCTCGGCCCGGGACACCCTGCGGAACGTGGACACCGTCATCATCGACGAGGTCCACGCCGTCGCGGCGTCGAAGCGGGGCGCGCACCTCGCCCTGAGCCTCGAGCGCCTCGACGACCTGCTCGAGCGTCCGGTGCAGCGGATCGGCCTGTCGGCCACGGTCCGCCCGGCAGAAGAGGTCGCACGGTTCCTCGGTGGTCGGGCTCCCGTCGAGATCATCGCGCCGCCCGCCCAGAAGACGTTCGACCTGCGCGTGGTCGTCCCGGTCGAGGACATGGCCGAACTCGGGCAGCCCGCCGCGGGTGACGACCCGACGGCCACGCCGACGAACGGCTCGATCTGGCCCCACGTCGAGGAGGCCGTGGTCGACCTCGTCGAGGCCCACCGGTCGACCATCGTGTTCGCGAACTCGCGGCGCCTGGCGGAGCGGCTCACGGCACGGCTCAACGAGATCCACGAGGAACGGCTCGGGCTGGTCGGCGCCCCCGAGGAGGCCCTGGTCGCCGTCGCCGCGGACGCCGGGGAGGCCGCCGAGCACGGACCCGGCTCGGACGACGGACGCGCGACACCGCGACGACCGCCCGCACAGCTCATCGGCGGCTCCGGACAGACGGCCGGTGGCGGCGGCGCGACGACGGACGACGCCGTCCCCGTCCTGGCCCGCGCCCACCACGGCTCCGTGTCCAAGGACCAGCGCGCGATCATCGAGGACGACCTGAAGTCGGGGCGCCTGCGGTGCGTCGTGGCGACGAGTTCCCTCGAGCTCGGGATCGACATGGGCGAGGTCGACCTCGTCGTCCAGGTCGAGGCACCACCCTCGGTCGCGAGCGGCCTGCAGCGTGTCGGCCGGGCGGGACACCAGGTCGGCGAGGTCTCGCGGGGCGTCCTGTTCCCGAAGCACCGCGCCGACCTCGTGCACAGTGCGGTCACCGTCGAGCGCATGGTCGAGGGCGCCATCGAGTCCATCGCGGTACCGGCGAACCCCCTCGACGTCCTCGCCCAACAGACCGTGGCCGCCGTCGCGCTCGACGAGGTCGACGTCGAGCACTGGTTCGAGCTCGTGCGGCGGAGTGCTCCGTTCAGCGGCCTGCCGCGCTCCGCGTTCGAGGCGACCCTCGACCTCGTGAGCGGGCGCTATCCGAGCGACGAGTTCGCCGAGCTGCGCCCCCGGCTCGTCTGGGACCGCGTGCACGGCACGATGACCGGGCGTCCGGGTGCCCAACGCCTCGCCGTGACGAGCGGTGGCACGATCCCGGACCGCGGTCTGTTCGGCGTGTTCATGGTCGGCGAGAAGGCATCGCGCGTCGGCGAGCTCGACGAGGAGATGGTCTACGAGTCCCGCGTCGGGGACGTCTTCGCCCTCGGGGCGACGAGTTGGCGGATCGAGGACATCACGCACGACCGCGTGCTCGTCAGTCCCGCGTTCGGCCAGCCCGGACGCGTCCCGTTCTGGAAGGGCGACGGCATCGGCCGCCCCGCCGAGCTCGGCCGGGCGATGGGCGCGTACGTGCGCGAGCTCGACACGGCCGCGCCGGACGACGCCCGGGCCCGGGTGTCGGGCAGCGGGCTGGACGACCGCGCCGTGACGAACCTCCTGACGTTCATCCGGGAGCAACGCGAGGCGACCGGGCACGTGCCGACCGACACGACGCTCGTGGTCGAGCGCTTCCGGGACGAACTCGGCGACTGGCGGATGATCCTGCACTCGCCGTTCGGCATGCAGGTCCACGCACCGTGGGCACTCGCGGTCGGGGCGCGCCTGCGCGAGCGGTACGGGATCGACGGCGGCGCGATGGCCAGCGACGACGGCGTGGTCGTGCGGATCCCGGAGACCGACGCCGAGCCTCCCGGCTCCGAGCTGTTCGTGTTCGAGCGCGACGACCTCGACGCGTTGGTGACGGACGAGGTCGGGGGCTCCGCGCTGTTCGCCGCGCGGTTCCGCGAGTGCGCCGCTCGCGCGCTCCTGTTGCCGCGCCGTGACCCGGGCCGACGGTCGCCGCTCTGGCAGCAGCGCCAGCGGGCGTCGCAACTGCTCGACGTCGCGCGCAAGTTCCCGACGTTCCCGATCATCCTCGAGACCGTGCGCGAGGTCCTGCAGGACGTCTACGACGTGCCCGCCCTCCTCGGCATCGCCGACGACATCGCCCGTCGGTCCATCCGCATCGTGGAGACCCAGACCGAGCAGCCGTCGCCGTTCGCACGCTCCCTGCTGTTCGGGTACGTCGCGGCGTTCATGTACGAGGGGGACTCGCCCCTCGCCGAGCGTCGGGCCGCGGCGCTGTCGCTCGACGCCACCCTGCTCGGCGAACTGCTCGGTCGCGCAGAGCTGCGGGAGCTCCTCGACCCGGGCGTGCTCGCGAGCGTCGAGGCGGACCTGCAGCGGCTGTCACCCGACCGCCGCGCGCGCGACGCCGAGGGGCTCGTCGACGTGCTCCGCCTCGTGGGACCGCTCGACCTCGACGAGTGCGTGGCCCGGAGCTGGCTCGCCGACGGCGCCGCCACGTCCGAGTCCGCCGCCGCGGAGGCCCGGGCGACGATGACCACGACCCTCACGGACCTGGAGCGGGACCGCCGACTCCTCGGCTTCACGTTCCGGGGCGAGCAGCGGTGGTCCGTGATCGAGGACGCCTCGCGCCTCCGTGACGCCCTCGGGGTGGCCCTGCCGATCGGCGTGCCGACGGCGTTCGTCGAGCCGGTCGCCGACCCCCTCGGCGACCTCGTCGGCCGGTACGCACGGAGCCACGGGCCGTTCGCGGCTGGCGAGGCCGCCACCCACCTCGGCCTCGGGGTCGCGGTGGTCACGGACGTCCTGCGGCGCCTCGTCGCGGACCGGCGCGTCGTCGAGGGCGAGTTCCGCCCGGACCGTCAGGGTGCCGAGTGGTGCGACGCCGAGGTCCTCCGGCGCATCCGGACGCGGTCGCTCGCCGCGCTCCGGCACGAGGTCGAACCGGTGTCCGCCGACGCGCTCGCCCGGTTCCTGCCCGCGTGGCAGCACGTGCACACACCCGAGACCCGTGGGGGCCTTCGCGGCGTCGACGGCGTGCTGCAGGTCGTCGACCAGCTGTCCGGCGTCGCGGTCCCGGCGTCCGCGTGGGAGTCCCTGGTGCTGCCGAGCCGCGTGGTCGACTACACACCCGCGATGCTCGACGAGCTGACCGCGACCGGGGAGGTCCTGTGGTCCGGCGGCGGGTCGCTGCCGGGGAACGACGGCTGGGTGCGCCTGCACCTGGCGGACACGGCCTCGACGACGCTCGCCGAACCGTCCGGCGCGGACACCACCGAGCTGCAGCGCGACGTGCTCGGGGCGCTGGCGGGTGGCGGCGCGTACTTCTTCCGGCAGCTGGCACAGTCCGTCGGCAGCACGGACGACCAGGCCCTCGCGACGGCGCTGTGGGACCTCGTGTGGGCCGGGCAGATCACGAACGACACCTTCGCGCCGCTCCGGTCCGTGATCGGCGGTCGCACCCGGGCCGCCGCGCCCCGAACGCGCGCCTACCGTGGCCGACGACGACCGACCCTGCCCGCACAGTCCGGGCCGCCGACCGTCGGCGGCCGGTGGTCGCTCCTCCCCCTCGCCGAGCCCGACCAGACCGTCCGCGCGGCCGCACTCGCCGAACAGCTGCTCGAGCGGCACGGCGTCGTCACCCGCGGTGCCGTGCAGGTCGAGGGCGTCCGAGGCGGGTTCGCCGGCGTGTACCGCGTGCTCGCCCGGTTCGAGGAGACCGGGCGTGCCCGTCGCGGCTACTTCGTCGAGGGCCTCGGCGCGGCGCAGTTCGCGACCGGGCCCACCGTCGACCGACTCCGCACGTACAGCCAGGACATCGACGCCGCCGAGGCGGACCCGGAGCGCCGCCGCGTGGCGATCACCCTCGCCGCGACCGATCCCGCCAACCCGTTCGGGGCGGCGCTGCCCTGGCCGGCGGGCGACACGGACGAGGACGGCTCGCGCGGACACCGGCCGGGGCGCAAGACCGGTGCACTCGTCACGATCGTCGACGGCCGCCTCGCCGTGTACGTCGAGCGGGGCGGCAAGAGCGTGCTGACGTTCACCCCGGACGAACCCGTGCTCGCCGCCGCCGCGCAGTCCATCGCCGCGACGGTGCGCCGTGGGCTCGGGCGCCTCGCCGTCGAGCGCGTCGACGGGACCTTCGTGCTCGAGACGCCGCTCGGAGACCTGCTGCGCGACGCCGGGTTCACCGCCACGCCACAGGGACTGCGACTCCGTGCCTGAGGGCGACACCGTCTACCGCGCGGCCCACAAGCTGCACGCGGCCCTGGCCGGCAAGGTCCTGACGCGCACCGACTTCCGGGTACCGGCGTTCGCGACCGTCGACCTGACCGGGCGCGTGGTCGACGAGGTCGTCCCGCGCGGCAAGCACATCCTGCACCGCATCGGCGACGTCACCGTCCACTCGCACCTCAAGATGGAGGGCCGGTGGGACGTCTACGCGCCGGGTGACCGTTGGCGGCGCCCTGCACACCAGGCACGCGCCGTCCTCGACGCCGAGGGCGTCTCCACCGTGGGGTTCACCCTCGGTGTGCTCGAGATCGTCCCCCGCGAGCACGAGGACACGATCGTCGGGCACCTCGGCCCGGACCTGCTCGGGCCGGACTGGGACCCGGCGCGCGCCGAGGCGAACCTCGTCGCGGACCCCGCACGGCCGATCGGCCTCGCGCTGCTCGACCAGCGGGTCATGGCCGGGCTCGGCAACGTCTACCGGAACGAGTTGTGTTTCCTCCGCGGGGTGCTGCCGACGCGGCCCGTCGGCGAGGTCAGCGACCCGACGCGCATGGTGGCGCTCGCGGAACGGCTCATCGTGGCGAACCGCGACCGCTCCAACCGCGTCACGACGGGGAACACCCGGCCGGGGCAGCGATTCTGGGTCTACGGGCGCGACGGCAAGCCGTGCCTCCGCTGCGGCACGCGGATCCGGTACGGCACGCTCGGCGAGGACGCGCTCTCGCTGCGGGACACCTACTGGTGTCCGCGGTGTCAGCACTGAACCCCGCGGACAGCACCGAGCGCCGCGGACAGCACCGAGCGCCGCGGACAGCACCGAGCGCCGCGGACAGCACTGAGCGCCGCGGGGCTCGTGGCCGGCCGCGGCGCTCAGAGTCGTTGCGCGGGCGGACCCGCGTGGATCAGTGGTCGATGTCCTCGACGATGCAGCTGATCACGGTCTTCGCGTCCGACGACGACGCGGTGAAGCCCGCGGGTGCGTTCGGCGACGACGAGCCGTTGCGTGCTGCGGCGTTCACGGCGTAGATCGTGCCGTCGAAGGTCTGCCCCTTCGCCATGGTCGGGTTCTTCGTCGTCACCCAGACGGCGACCTCGTCCTCGTTCGGGTCGTCCTGGCCGTTCGTCGGCGCCACCGAGGCACCGATGTACCAGCCCCCCGTGGTCTTCCACGTGTCGGCGAAGTCGATGTCGTCATGGGTGCCGAGCGCGTGGTTGATCTGCTCGACGACGTCGACGTTCGCGACCGGGCACTTCGACCCGTTGCGCTGCGCGGGGTTCGTCTGCTGCTGCTGGGAGCCGGGGACCTTGCCGACGGGATCCTGGTTCTGCGCGCCCCCGGTGCCCGCGGTGTGACAGCCGGTGAGCAGGAGTGCAGACGCGACGGCCACGATGGCCGCGCTCGTGATCTTCGTGGTCCTCATGGCCCGGACCGTACCCGCGCGCTCCTGCCCGGGCTCCCATTTCCGGGAGTCCGCTCAGCGTGTCTGTCCCCCGACGGTTCGACGTCGCGGCTCATCCACGGGTGTCGCGCAACCTCGGCCCGGTTCCTCCCGGTGCCGGTGTGCCATCATCCGCGCATGCCGTTCACCGTCAGCCACACGATCGTGGCGCTGCCGTTCCGCGGGACCCGGATCCCCGCAGCGGCCCTCGCCGTCGGTGCCATGGCACCGGACGCGGTGCTCTTCGTCCCGGAGCTGCCCGCGTACGGGGTGACGCACTCGGCACTCGGCGCGCTGACGGTGTCCACGCCGGTCGCACTCATCGCCCTGGCCGCGTGGACCTTCGGGCTCCGATGGGCGTTCACCGCGATCCAACCCCGGTCGGTGCACGACCGACTGCCTGCGTCCTGGGACGACCCGACGAGTGCGTGGTCCGCCTTCCGGTCCCGGACGCCCGCCGCGCGGGTGGGTCGGCTGGCGCTGGTGCTCGCCACCGTGATCGCCGGCGTCTACAGCCACGTCGCGTGGGACTCGTTCACCCACCGGCACGGGTGGTCGGTCGCGCGGATCGCGGTCCTCCGTGCGTCGATCCACGGCCACCCCGTGTACGACCTGGTGCAGAACACGTGTTCGGTGGGCGGGATGCTCGTGCTCGCCGTCGCGTTCGTGCTCTGGTTGCGCCGGACGCCCACGGTGCCGCGTCCCCGGCGCCTGGCCGCCGGGATCGCGCGCGGCCTGCGCGTCGCACTGCTGGCGGTCGCGGGGCTGGTGACGATCGTCGGAGCTGCCCCGCTCCTCCTGGTCGGATCGAGCGCGGAGGGCGTGCTCGGCTGGGCCGCGATCCTGGCCGTGCGGGTGTGCGCCGTGCTGCTCGTCCTGACGGCCGTCGGCCTCGCGCTGGTGCGCGTGGGACGGGCGCCGGAGCGGGTCGTGCCCCGCGGCCGGTGACCGGGCGGACTCGTCAGGGGGCCGTGACCCAGGTGCGCAGGAACCGGGCTCCCGCCTCGTCGTGGATGACACCGTCGGGCGCGGTGAGGACCGGGTACGGGGTCTCGGGCACACCGTCAGCCGGGCGGACGTCCACGTGCGCGACGTCGTGCCCGTGCTCGTGCAGCCAGTCCGCCATGGCGTAGTCGCTCCGGGAGTCACCGACCGTGCGCCAGGTCGTGGGCAGGGCGCCGTCGCCGGCCAGGAGCTCGAGCGCACGCTCCGCTCCCATGTCCTTGCCGGTGCGGGCGGACTCGATGTCGGTGGAGATGATCGTCGGGTCGATGCGCCAGGTGACGCTGCCGTCGTCGGCCGGGCGGACGTCGTCGAGTCGCCGCACCCCGTACCCGCGGCGGACGAGGGCGTCCATCGCGCGGGCGTCGAGGTCGGGCTGCCGGGCCAGGAACGTCGCACTCGGGACGTCGACCCGCTGCTCGATCGAGACCATCGCCCGCTTCGTCTCGTCGTAGAACACGACGTCGGCGAAGGTGTCGGCGACGAGGGCGCGCATCTCGTCGGCGAAGTCCACCGGGAGCGCGAGGTCCTCGGCGACCTCGATCGCGCTCATCCCGCCGTCGAACCGCGGGTCGATCGAGCACCAGACCGCGCCCTTCTCGCACACGGCGTGCACCCGACCACCGGGCGCGAGACCACCGGCGAGCAACGGCCCGACGACCTGCTCGCGGATGAACGCGTCGCTGCGGCCGGTGTTGAACACGACCGGGATCCCCTGGGCCGCCAGTGCCACGAGGTCCTCGACGATGGACGGGATGGCGATCGTCCGCGACACCGGACTGGCGATCGGACCGTCGACGTCGAGGAGCAGACCGAGGCGCGGAGGGGTCGTCATCCGTCCATCCTCCCAGGCGAACGCCGAGGGACGGACGCGGACGACGCGCTCCGTGGCGACGCGCCGACCGAGGTCAGCCGAGCGGGTCGGGCTCCTCCACCCGCTCCCGCAGGAGGAACGGGACGACGCCCTCGGCCAGCGCGGCACCGTTGACGACGTGCGCCTGGTCCTGCAGCACGGTGTGCTCCGACCCCGGCACGGCCTCGACCGCCGCGTGGGCCGCGAGCTTGAGCCAGTCGGGGCTCGATCCGCCGGTCATGACGAGCACGGGCGTCGTGATGCGGGCGAGGACCTCGGTCGGCAGGGCGAACCCGGTCATGACGTGGACGTCGTTCGGGAGGGTCGCGGCACCGGCGAGCAGACCGGCCCACGCCGGGCGCTGCATCCGCAGGACGACGGGCGCGAGCCAGGGCGTGCCGAGCACGCGACGCAGGAAGAACCGCACCGCTGCCGCGGCACGACCGCCACGGACGAGGGCCGTGATGCGCTCGGGGTCCGGGAACCGCGGATCGACCGACGCGCGGTACGGCGGCTCCCAGGCGACCGCTCGCTCGATCGGCGCTCCGCCCGCAGCGGCCAGGAGGACCAACCCGGCGCCGGCACAGAGGCCCACGACGGACGGTCGCCCGCCCGCAGCGGCGATGACGGCCTCGAGGTCCTCGACCTCGCGCTGCGCCTCGGCCAACCCGCCACCGCTCTCGCCCCTGCCACGGCGGTCGTACCAGGTGACGGTGAAGTGCTCGGCGAGGGCCGTGGCGGTCTCGGTGAGGGCACCGAAGGCGCGGTGGTCGAACGGCCCGGCGACGAGCACGAGCGCCGGCCCGCTGCCCGTGGTGGACGTCGCGATCGCGGTGCCGTCCGCGGAGACGACGGTGCGCTCAGCGGGTTCGACGTGCATGGAGGTCCTCTGGACGGGATGGCGCGTGGTCGGGGCGCTTCCGGGGAAGGCGCTCCCGATTCTGTCAGCGCGCTCCCGACGCGTCATCACCCGCAACCAGGGGTGGTCGTCGCGCCTCCGGCACGGAGCGGAGCCGTCGTCCGGACGAAGCCCCCGGGGCCGGTCACCCGAACGGACCGGCCCCGAGGCGACGGCGACCCGACCCGAACGGGTGCGCCCTCGGCCCTGGGGGCTCCCCGACGCCGAGCGCCGGGCACTTCTCGCCATGCCTTCGATGCGGGGTCCGCGGACCGATGGGATCGCGCTTGACCCCAGTTCGGGTGGCGTCGGCGATCGCGTCCGTCGCGTGGCGTAACAGATGCCGTGCGGCGCCGGACCCGTGGCACGCTTGCCTCCACGCAGCGCACCACGCGAAGCCTCGCGCGCGGCGTCGACCGCTCCCGTCGTGGACGGCCGCCGCGCACGCCTGCGACGTCCCACTGCCCGAGGGAGTCGCACGACGACTCCGTCCCCGAGGAGCGCACGCATGTCATTCGAGAACACCACACACATCCAGGCCACCACGGCCGGTTCCCTTCCCCGTACCCCCGAGCTCATCGCCGCGAACGCCGCGCGACCGCTCGCCGAGGACGGGTTCACCCTGCAGACCACCGACGAGGTCCGCGCCCTGACGAGTGCGGCCGTCGACGACGTGGTCGCCCGGCAGGTCCGGCTCGGGATCACCCAACCCGGCGACGGCGAGTACGGCAAGGCGATGTCGAGTTCGGTCGACTACGGCGCCTGGTGGGGCTACTCGTTCCAGCGCGTCAGCGGCCTGTCCCTGACCGAGGAGAACATCTTCACGCAGGAGCCCGTCCGCTCGGAGCCGGGGCACGTCCGCCTGACCTCGTTCCCCGACCGACGGGACTGGATCGCCTTCCGGGACGCCTACCAGGACCCGGAGAGCGGGATCGGGGTCGGCAAGAACGCGACCGCGTTCCCCACGACGACGGGGCCGATCGTCTACACGGGCCACGAGGCCGCCCGCACCGACGCCGCGAACCTCAAGCACGCGCTCGAGGCGAACGGCGTCGACAACGGGTTCATCACCGCGCTCTCGCCCGGTTCCGGTGCCCGCGTCGCGAACGAGTACTACGCGACCGAGGAAGAGCACATCTGGGCCTGGGCCGACGCTCTCCGCGAGGAGTACCGGATCATCCTCGACGCGGGGCTCTCGCTGCAGATCGACGACCCCTCGATCGCCGAGAACTGGGACCAGATCAACCCCGAGCCGAGCGTCGAGGACTACCGCGCGTTCACCCGGATCCGGGTCGAGGCCCTCAACCACGCGCTCCGCGGCCTGGACACCTCGCGCGTGCGGTTCCACCTGTGCTGGGGCTCGTGGCACGGACCTCACACGACGGACATCGAACTCCGTCACATCGTGGACCTCATGCTCGACATCGACGCGAGCGCCTACTCGTTCGAGGCCGCGAACGCCCGCCACGAGCACGAGTGGACCGTCTGGGAGGACACCGAGCTGCCGGACGGCAAGGTGATCATCCCGGGTGTGGTCGGCCACGCCACGAACGTCGTCGAGCACCCGGACCTGGTCGCGCAGCGGATCGAGCGGTTCGCCGAGTTCGTCGGCCGCGAGCGGGTCATCGCCGGAACGGACTGTGGTCTGGGCGGCCGCGTCCACCCGTCGATCGCCGCCGCCAAGCTCGAGTCGCTCGGCGAGGGCGCCCGACGGGCCTCGGCGAAGCTGTTCTGAGCCGTCACACATCGCGCTGACCGGACGGCCCGGCCCCTCCTGGGGTCGGGCCGTCCGTCGTCCCGCCCCCTTGGGGTCGGGCCGTCCGTCCTCTCGGCCGCCGCGATCCGAGCTCGGTCGTCAGACCGTCCGTGCGGCGAGGTCGGCCTCGCGCTCGAGCAGGGACCGTTTGACGTGCTCGCCCCAGGCGAAGCCCCCGAGGCCGCCGTTGCTCCGGAGCACCCGGTGGCAGGGCACGAACAGTGCCGGTGCGTTCCGGGCGCAGACGCTCGCCGCGGCGCGCACGGCCTCCGGACGACCCATGGCCGCGGCGAGCTGCGTGTACGTGAGCACGGTGCCCGCCGGCACGAGCCGGAGCTGCCGCCAGCCCTCGGTGAACAGTTCCGTGCCGAACTGCCGGACGCGCACCTGCATGGCCGGTTCGACGTCGCCGTCGTAGTAGGCCTGGACCGCCGTGGCCGACGCCACCGCACCCGGCACGACGACCACCGGGCGGTGGCGCTCCGCCAGCCGGGCGAGGACCTCGGTGGCCTCCGCCGTCCACCCGGACGCGAGGACCGTGCCGTCGCCGTCCTCGAGCACGGTGAACGTACCGTCGGGCGTCGCGAGGGTGGCGACGCGCGCGACCGTCGTCGCCGCGCGAGGCTCGGGCGGGACCACGACGGCGTCGGACGACCGGAGCGGGGACGCCGCGTCCGGTACGACGGACGCCGACTCCGACGCGGCCGGTTCGGGCCGTCGGTCGATGGTGCTCATGGGATGTGCCTTCCGTTCGGTCGATGCCCCTGGTGCGGCGGGGTGCGTGCGGCAGCGCGCCAGAGGTGCATGGTCAGGTAGCTCCGCCAGGGAGCGAGTGCCGACGACCATACGGAGAGTCCGCGCGGGTCGTCGGGGATCCCGAGGGCCTGTGCACCGATCCGCACGGCGACGTCCTTGGGGAGGAGGAGATCGGGGTGGTGCCGGACCCGGAGCGCGACGTACGCGGCGGTCCAGGGCCCGACCCCGGGCACGGCGAGCAGTCGCGCGCGGAGGTCGTCCAGCGTCGCGGCCCGGTCCACGACGAGCGATCCGTCGGCGAGCCCCGCCGCGACCCGGTGCAGCGCCGCGACACGGGCTCGGGGACCGCGGATGATCCGCTCCGCGTCGCCCGGCGGCGCCGACCCCGCTCCCGCATCGGCGACGAGCTGTCGCCCCACGGCATCGGCGAGCACGGCGGCCGTCGGGAACATCCGCATCCCGGGCGCGACGGTGTCGGGCACCGGCTCTCCGAGGGCGTCCACCACACGACCGAGCGCCGTCCGCGCCGCGGCGACGCGCACCTGCTGCCCGAGGACCGCCCGGACGACGAGCTCGTCGGCGTCGAGCGCCCCCGGCACCCGGATGCCCGGCACGGCGGCCACCGACGACGCCAGCTCCGGGACCACCCCGAGCAGGGCGTCCACCGCGACCGGGTCCGCGTCCAGGTCGAACAGGGACCGGACGCGCGCGACGAGGGTCGGGAGGTCGGACAGCGTCGTCATCCGGACCTCGAGGTCGATGCCGGTACCGCGGCCGGAGGGTCCCGGGTCGGCGGGGGTCGCGGCGAACCAGGCCGGGCCTCCCGGCAGTCGCACGACCCGCTCGTAGCGGGCGCCGCCGGGATCCGCGGCGGTGGCCGCGACCTCGACGCCGGGCAGCGCGCGGGCGGCGAACCAGGCGAAGAGGCCGTGGGCGTCGAACGGCGGTCGCGCGGGCAGGTGGACGCGGAGCGCCCCGTCCGGCGTCGGCGCCGCGCGTCCACTCCGCGCCCGCAGCGCGGTCGGGCTGAGCCCGTAGACCTCGCGCACGGTGTCGTTGAACTGCCGCACGCTGCCGAATCCGGCGGCGAACGCGACGTCCGCGACCGGCAGCGACGACGTCGTGAGCAGCGTCCGGGCGTGCTGGGCGCGCTGCGCGCGGCTCAGCGCCTTCGGCCCGGCGCCGAGCTCCTGCACGAGGATCCGCGTGAGGTGTCGCGGGGAGTACCCGAGGCGTGCGGCGAGCGCCGGCACGCCGTCGCGCTCGACCACGCCGTCCGTCACGAGGCGCATGGCGCGCGCGGCGACGTCCTCGCGCACGTTCCACGCGGGGCTGCCGGGGCTCGCCTCCGGCAGGCACCGCTTGCACGCGCGGTACCCGGCGAGGTGCGCGGCCGCACTCGTGGGGTAGAACGTCACGCCCGAGCTCCGCGGCGTGCGAGCGGGACAGCTCGGTCGGCAGTAGATGCGCGTCGAGTGGACGGCGGTGACGAACTGGCCGTCGAAGCGGGCATCGCGCGACGCGGCGATGCGGTAGCGCTCCGCGTGGAGCGGGTCGGAGGTCGCGCCCGTCCCCCCGCCCGTGTCCATGCTCCCAGCCTGACACGCGCCACCGACCCGGACCAGCGGGAATCGGACACGGCGGCAGGGTCGACGGGATCGGCCCGGCGGGCGCGCAGTGGCGCGCTCGGTCCGCCTCCGCACCTCGACCGGGAGGCACGGCGGACGCCGACAGGTACGGTCGGGTGTCATGGACGCGAGCGGTGAGCACCCCGCCGGCGACGGGACGACCGCGCGCGACGGGGCGGACGCGCGCGACGGGGCGGACGCGCGCGACGGGGCGGACGGGGTTGCGGGCCTCCCGGCCGGACTGCTGACGACCGCGTACCCGGTGACCGTCGAGCTGCTGCTCGCCGCACCGCGGCACCGCTACGAGGGCCGGCCCGCCGACGGTCCGGCCCCGGCGGACGGACCGGAGCTCCACGAGCGGATCACGGTCCGGGCCGGGCTCGGGATCGTCGGCGACCGGTTCCACGGCCACCCCGCGCACCGGCAGGCGTCCGTCACGGTGATCGGGGCCGAGCCGCTCGAGGCGCTCGCGGCGGAACTCGGCATCCCGCTGGACCCGGCGCTCACCCGACGGAACGTGGTGCTCCGCGGCGTCGACGTCGAGGCCCTCCGCGGCGTCCTGTTCTCGATCGACACGGGGTCGGGGCCGGTCGTGCTGCAGGGACACCGTGCGGCGAACCCCTGCGCGTGGATGGACGTGGCGATCGGGCCGGGCGTGTTCCGCGGGATGCGGGGTCGGGGCGGGATCCGCTGCGAGCCGCTGACCGACGGCGTGCTGACGCTCGGCCCGGGGACGCTCCGGGCGGCGGTGCCGCTGGGCTGAGCATGGTTCGCGTGGCCGTCGAACCGCGTGGTGCCCGTGGAACCGCGGGATCACGCGGTTCGACGGGCACCAGGGCGTTCCACGTGCCGCGGTCAGCCGACGGGGACGACCGCCCCTTCGATCGCGGGGACGAACGCCTGCAGGTCGCCGGGGTTGCGGGAGGTGATGAGCGTGTAGCCCCCCGAGACGTCGACCTCGACCTCGCGGTCCACCCACTCGGCGCCGGCGTTGCGGATGTCGGTCTGCAGCGTGTGGAACGAGGTGATCGTGCGTCCGGGGAGGATGCCCGCCTCGACCAGGAGCCAGGGGCCGTGGCAGATCGCGGCGATGGGCTTGCCCGCGTCGGCGAACGCCGTGACGAGGGCGATCGCTCCCGGCTCGCGGCGCAGCGTGTCGGCGTTGATGGTGCCGCCGGGGATGAGGATCGCGTCGTAGTCGCTCTCGTCGGCCTCGTCGAGCGCGAGGTCGACGTCCACCTGCTGGCCCGGGTCCTTGTCGCCCACGAGCGTCTGGATGGGCGACTGCTCCTTGGCGGCGATCGTGACCGCGGCGCCCTTCTCGCGGAGCTGCTCGACCGGGACGACGATCTCGTCCTGCTCGACCCCGTAGTTCGTGGCGATCACGAGGATCTTCGTGCCGTTCAGTTCGTCGGCCATGGTGCTCCTTCCGTCGGTGCGCGGTCCGGATCGGCTCCGCGCCGCCGTCGGGTCGTGTCCGGCGGCTCCATCGAGTGTCGGCGTGATCACCCGCGAGCGTCCGCAGGTCGCAGCCGACGTGGAGGCGCCCCGTCCCCCGGGTGCACACCGGCTCGGCCCGGCACCTGCTCCCGGCCCGGCGGGCGCTCAGCCCCGGATGCGGAAGCCCGCGCCTGCGCCCGCGCGTGACACCGTGACGCCCGTGTGGTCCGTCACGCGGTCGAGCCCCTCGGTCGTCGGGGACGTGTGCGCGCCGACCACGACGACGTGGGCCCCCGACGCCACGGCGGACACGAGCCCCGCTTCAGCGTCCTCGAACGCGGTGCAGTCCCCGGGCGGGAGACCGAGCATCTCGGCCCCGAGCCGGTAGCAGTCGGGAGCGGGCTTGCCGTTCGGCACGTCCTCGGCGGTGACGACCACCTCGGGCACGGGGACGCCGGCCGCCGCCATCCGGTTCAGGGCGAGGTCGCGCGGCGCGCTCGTCACGAGGGCGACGGGCGCTCCGAGGTCGAGGAGGGTCCGCACGAGCGCGCCGGCGCCGGGGACCTCGGTGATGCCGTCGGTGCGACGGACCTCGTCGGCCACGAGCGCCGCCGACAGGGCGACCCGTTCGTCGTGCGACCGGTCGGGCAGGAACCGGGTCACGGTGTCGATCGTCTGGCGACCGTGCGAGAACGCGAGGATCTCGCGCGGGTCGATGCCGTGCTCCGCCCCGAAGCGCCCCCAGGCGGCCTCGACGATCGCGGTGGAGTCGACGAGGGTGCCGTCCATGTCGAACAGGAACCCGGCGGTGACGTGGTCGAGGTGCTGCGGCATCACGGTCGACGGTACCGCGTCAGGAGCATGTCGCCGGCGCGGAGGACGTGGGCGAGCCGCATCGAGCGGAGGCCCTGTCCGGCACCGCCCCGCGCGATCCGGGGGCCGTCGCCGCCCTCGAGGACCGGGCTGACGGTGAGGCACAGCTCGTCCACCGCATCGGCCGCCACGAGCGCCCCGAGGAGGCCGGGCCCGCCCTCGCAGTGGATCTGGGCGAGGCCGCGCTCCACCAGCGCCCGCCGGACGACCGCGACGTCCACGGCGTCCGCCCCGCAGTCGACGACGTCCGCGACCGCGGCGAGCGCCGCGCGTCGGTCCGCGGGCGCCTCCGCGTGCGTCAGGACGACCGGTCGCACCGGTGCCTCCGTGAAGACCCGCGACGCCGCGTCGAGCGCCAGGGACCCGCTGACGATCGCGAACGCGGGGTGGTCCGGGAGGTCCCGCGCACGCCGCCACGCCACGTCCGCGTCGTGCAGGCGCATCGGCCCGTACCCCTCGTTCCGGACGGTCCCGGCTGCGACGAGGACGACGTCCGCGAGGCGGCGCAGGAGGTCGAACACGCGGAGGTCGGCCGGGCCGCCGAGGCCACCGGAGACGCCCTCGGCGGTGGCGGAGCCGTCGAGACTGCTGACGACGTTGACCCGCACCCAGCCGTCGGCCGTCGTCGGGGAGGGGTGTCGGTCCTCCCGGCCGTACAGGGCGAGGAGTGCGTCGTCGTCGAGCGGCCCCGGGCCGGCGGCGGGGAACAGCTGCTCGATGGCGGCGGCGGGGTTCGTCGCCCCGCCGACGGGTGCGGCGGCGTCCGTCGCCCCGGCGACAGGTGCGGCGGCGACCGTCGCCCCGGCGGCGGCTGCGGCTGCGGGCTCGTCGTCGGCGTGCTCGTCCGGGCTCATGCGACCGGGCGGTTGCCCTCGGGCAACAGGTTGTGGACCGGGTCGACGGGGGCGCGCCAGCCGAGCACGGCCTCGACCATGCGGGCCGCGTCGACCGCGGGACGGACGTCGTGCATGCGGAGGATCCGGGCGCCGAGCATCGCGCTCATCGTCGCGGCCGCGAGCGACCCCGCCAGCCGTTCACCCCGGGGCCGCCCCAGGGACTCCCCGACGAAGTCCTTGTTCGACACCGCCGCGAGGGTCGGGAACCCGAGCGCCGCGACCTCGGCCAGTCGTCGGGTCAACTCGAGCGAGTGCACCGTCGTCTTGTTGAGGTCGTGTCCGGGGTCGACGACGATCCGCGACTCCGGCACACCACGCTCGAGCGCGAGGTCGACCCGCCGCCGGAGGAACGCGACCACGTCGCCGACGACGTCGTCGTACCGCGGCATCGGGTGCTCCTGCCGCGGGGCAGCCAGGCTGTGGGTGATGACGACCGTCGCGTCGCTGTCGGCCACGACGTCGGCCATCCGCGGATCCGACAACCCCGTCGTGTCGTTGACGACCGAGGCGCCCGCGGCGATCGCCGCCGCCGCGACCTCGGGCCGGAACGTGTCCACGGACACGACCACGTCCGACGCCTGGACGAGCGCGCGCACCACGGGCACGACGCGGTCGGCCTCCTCGTCCGCGGGCACCTCGGGGCCGGGGGCGAACTTGACGCCGCCGACGTCCACCCAGTCCGCGCCCTCGTCCGCCGCCGCCACCGCTGCGGCGACCGCTCGATCGAGCGCGAACGTGGCGCCTCGGTCATGGAACGAGTCGGGGGTGCGGTTGACGATCGCCATGACGGCGATCCGCCGGTCGAAGTCGAACGTCCGGCGGCCGATCCTGCGGACGGGGTGGCGGAGCGGCGGGAGCACGGGACCGGTCGCGAGCACGGGGGCGGCCGTGCGCTCGGGGCCGGTCGCGCGCTCGGGGCCGGCCGCGCGCTCGGGGCCGGCCGTGCGCTCGGAGCCGGTCACGAGCACGGCGCCGGTCGGGAGGCCCAGGGCCGCGTCCGCCGTCATGCCACCGCTCCGCTGCCGGCCGCGCCGATGAGCGCGATGACCTCGGCCCGACGGACCGGATCCGCGAGGACTCCGCTGCTCGCCACGGTCACCGTCGAACTGGCCGTCTGCCGCTCACCACGGGTCGTCACGCAGGCGTGCACGGCGTCGAGCACGACGAGCACCCCCGGGGCGTCGAGCCCCTCGGCGATGGCCGACACGACCTCGGACCCGAGCCGCTCCTGCAGCTGCGGCCGCGAGGCGATCGCGTCGACCACCCGCGAGAGCGTGCCGAGCCCGATGATCCGCTCGCCCGGCACGTACGCCAGGTGGGCGACCCCGAGGAACGGCAGCAGGTGGTGCTCACACACCGAGCGGAACCGGACGTCGCGCACGATCACGACCTCACCGAGCTCGTCCGGCTCGGCCGGCACCGCCCCGCGTCGCACGATGTCGGTCGCGTCGACCCCGAGGCCGCTGAAGAACTCGGCGAACGCGTCCGCCACCCGCGCGGGCGTCGCCTGGAGGCCCGGACGCGTCGGGTCCTCGCCGACACCGGCCAGGAGCTCGCGCACGGCCGCCTCGACGCGAGCCCGGTCCTGGCGTCCGTTCACCGCCCCATCATCACACCTGCTCGCCGACATCGGCGGGCAGGGCCTCGTGGTGGGGCGCCCCGTGGGTGCGGCGCTGCTCCTTCATGCGGGCCTCGAAGAGGTGGCGACGGCCGCCGGCCAGCTGCTCGCGGGCCTCCCGTTCGGCGTCGCGCACGACCGACCAGTAGCCGTCGTCGTAGTCCTCGACGATCTGGAACGTCCATCGGCCGGCGATGACGTTGCGGCCGACGACGTCACGCTCGATGCGGTCGGCGACGTCGTCGTGTCCGGCCTGGCGGAACAGGTCTACCGCTTCACCGATCGCGAGGTCCGCCGTGCCCGTGAGGCGGTGGAAGCCGTACAGCAGGCCGCGAGCGTGCTCGAGCGCCTCGAGCCCCTCGGACAGCTTGCCGAGGGCGTCCACCGTGGCGTCGTCGACCCCCTCCGGGATCCGATGGGCTGCGTCGGGCCCGTCGGTGTCGGGACGTTCGTTCGTCATGGTGATCGTTGTACTCGGGCGGCTGCCGGTCGCCCCCGGGGCGGTGTCCCCCGGCGCGTTTCCCTGGCGCATGGTGCCGCGGTCACGCCATGCGACGGAGCGTGTTCACGTTCCGCGTCGTCGTCGTCGCGCGGAACCGCGACGTGGCCGCACGCTTGGCGAACTGGGTGTCGGTGCTCGACCCCTTCGGGCACGCCCAGTAGACGACGCCGTCGCCGACGGCCACCCGGTCCGGCGGGTCCACCGGGTCGGCGACGAGGGCCTCGAGGGCGTCCTGGTCCGACGAGAACACGACGTACGCGTGCGTCGCCGCGTCGACCGGGAACGGGAACGCGTCGACGAGCGCCGCCAGTCGGTCCTGTCTCACGAGCACCACGGGCACCGGGCGGCCGAACCGGTCCTGGAGGCCCCGCTCGAGCCGGTCCCGCAGGGTCGCCTCCGCAGCGTCCTGCGCGAGCGCGTGCTCCGGTCCGGCGTCGGGCGCCGGGGCCGTGAACACCACGTTGCCGCTCGCGAGCACCGGTCGGACGTCGGTGCCGCCGATCCCCTCGACGACCGCGGTGAGTTCGGGGTTCCGGACGGTGACCCCGCCCACGTTCACGCCGCGGAGCAGGGCCACCCAGCGGGTGCCGACGTCCGCGTCGGTGGCGACCCGGCGTGCACTCACGACGGCTGCGCCTCCACCTCGTCACGCTCGAGCGAGATCGTCGGGATGGACGCGGTGATCACCGATCCGTCGGCACGGAGCGTGCCCTGGATGTCGCTCGTCGTCGGCGCGTGCGCCTCGAGCCGCGGCCCCTGGTGCCCGAGCTCGACGACGAGCGGGTGGTCCGCCGAGACGAGGAACTCCTCGTTGTGCACCCACACCGTGACCTCGGTGCCGTGCTCGATCGTGAAGGTCATGCGATCCGGTTCGAGCTCGACGCGCATCCGGTTCCCCTGCACGGTGAGCCGGAAGGTCAGGCCGGGCCATGTCTTCGGCAGCCGCGGATTGAACGTCAGTCGGCCGCCGTGGTCGCGCATGCCGCCGAAGCCGTTGACGAGGGCACCCCAGACGCCGCCCGTCGAGGCGACGTGGACGCCGTCGGACGTGTTGCCGTGCAGGTCGGCGAGGTCGACGAACAACGAGGTGAGGAAGTACTGCTCCGCGAGCTCGTGGTACCCGACCTCGGCCGCGATGATCGACTGGACGACCGCCGACAGCGTGGAGTCACCCGTGGTCAGTGCGTCGTAGTACTCGAAGTCGCGGCGCTTCTCGGCGGGCGTGAACTCGTGGCCCTGCAGGAACAGCGCGAGCACGACGTCCGCCTGCTTGAGCACCTGGAACCGGTAGATCACGAGCGGGTGGTAGTGGAGCAGGAGCGGGCGCTTCGACTCCGGCGTCTTCTCGAGGTCCCAGAGCTCCTTGTCGAGGAACTGGGCGTCCTGCGGGTGGATGCCCCGGTGCGGGTCGAACGGGATCTCCATGGCCTCGGCCGCCGCGGCCCAGCCCGCGATCTCCGACTCGTCCAGACCCGTACGACGGACCATGCGCGAGAACTCGACCGGGTCGTCGGCACGGAGTTCACGGCACGCGTTCACGGCGAACCACAGGTTCGCGCGGGCCATGACGTTCGTGTACATGTTGTCGTCGACGACGGTGGTGTACTCGTCCGGGCCCGTCACGCCGTCGATGTGGAACTTCCGGTCGCCGTTCCGCCGCCAGAAGCCGAGGTCCTCCCACAAGCGCGCGGTCTCGACGAGGATGTCGATCGCCCCACGCTTGAGGAACTCGCGGTCACCGCTCGCCCGCACGTACTGCATGAGCGCGTGGGCGATGTCGGCGTCGATGTGGTACTGCGCCGTGCCGGCCGCGTAGTACGCGCTCGACTCCTGACCGTTGATCGTGCGCCACGGGAACAGGGCGCCGCGCTGGTTCAGCTCCCGAGCGCGGTCACGGGCGGCGTCGAGCATGTTGTAGCGGAACCGCATGGCGTTCCGGGCGACGATCGGTGCCGTGTAGCTGAGGAACGGCAGCACGTAGACCTCGGTGTCCCAGAAGTAGTGGCCGCCGTACCCGGAGCCGCTCACGCCCTTCGCCGCGATGCCGTGGCCATCGGTGCGGGCGGTGGCCTGCGCGAGCTGGAACAGGTTCCACCGGACCGCCTGCTGCAAGCCGGGCTCGTGCGGGATCTCGACGTCGCTCCGGGCCCAGAAGTCGTCCATCCACGTCCGCTGGTGCGCGAACATGTCGTCCACGGAGGTCTCGGCCGCACGGTCGAGCGTCCGGTCGCAGCGATCGGCGAGCTCCCGGGCGGGGACCCCGCGCGACGTGTGGTACGTGATGGTCTTGACGAGGCGGATCGGCTGTCCGGCCTTGGCCGTGATCCGGTACACGTGCTTGGCGAGGTCGTCGTCGATCTGCGCGGTGTGGTCCCAGGTGTTGTCGGTCTCGAGCCGGTGCTCGGCCCCCACGCAGATGGTCATGCCCGAGCTCGACGTCTGGTAACCGAGCAGCGACCGCTCGCCCGTGTTCCGCCGGAAGCGCGGTTGCAGGACCCGGTTCGTGAACTGCTCCGCCTTGCGCGGGTCGAACATCGGCGCCGCGGTCTGCATCATCGCGTGGTACTCGTCGGGCACGTCCTGGCGGTTGAGGATCTGGCTCGACAGCAACACGGAGGCATCGTGGTCGAGCATCGTGACCTCGTAGTCGACGACCGCGAGGTGCCGGTCGGCGAACGACACGAGTCGGCGCGAGCGGATGAGCACGCGCTTGCCCGAGGGCGTGCTCCACTCGGTCTCACGGAGCAGGTAGCCGTCACGGAACTCGAGCCGTCGCGTGTACCGGAGGATGTCGGCCTCGGCGAGGACCAGGGGTTCGTCGTCGACGTAGAGCCGGATCACCTTGGCGTCCGGGGCGTTGACGATCGTCTGTCCCACCTTCGCGAACCCGAAGGCCTCTTCGGCGTGACGGATCGGCCAGGTCTCGTGGAACCCGTTCACGTAGGTGCCGTACGAGAACCCGCCCCGGCCCTCGTCGAAGTTCCCCCGGAGGCCGAGGTACCCGTTGCCGACCGCGAACAGCGTCTCGGCGACGCCCTGCTCGTCGGGGGCGTACTCGGCCTCTTCCAGCGCCCACTCGTCGATCGGGTAGCGGGTGCGGTCGAGGGGATCCGCGGTGATCGGGTTCATGCGTCCTTCCCGGGAGCGTCCGTGGGGTGGGTGACGGTGCCCGGAGCCGGCAGGTCGTCGACGAGGTCGGCGAGGTCGGGCACGACGACGTCCGCGCCGTGCGCGCGGAGGGCGTCCGCGCCCGCACCGCGATCGACGCCGACGACGAGTCCGAAGGCCCCGGCGTGGCCGGCCTGGACCCCGGCGAGGGCGTCCTCGAACACGACGCACGACGCCGGCGTCAGTCCGAGGCGGTGCGCCGCGTCGACGAAGGTGTCGGGAGCCGGCTTGCCGGCCAGGTGGTCGGCGATCGCGACGGCGCCGTCCACCACGACGGGGAAGCGGTCGAGGATCCCCGCGGTGCGCAGGACCGACCGGGCGTTCGCGGAACTCGAGACGACCGCGACGAGGTACCCGGCAGCGATGGCGGCGTCGAGGAACCGCGCGGAGCCGGGGTACGGCAGGACGCCGTTCTCCTCGAGCTCGGCGTTGAACGCGGCGTTCTTCCGGTTGCCGAGACCGCAGACCGTGTCGGCGTCCGGGCCGTCGGACGGGTCGCCCTCCGGGACCCGGATCCCCCGCGCGACGAGCAGGGACCGGACGCCGTCGTAGCGCGGCTTGCCGTCGATGTACGCGTAGTAGTCCTGCTCGGTGTACGGGGCGACCCCGTGCTGCTCGAGGTACGGCGTGAACAGCCGTGACCATGCGCGCATGTGGACGTCCGCGGTGGGCGTCAGGACGCCGTCGAGGTCGAAGAGGAGCGCACGCTGCTCGGCGAGGCTGCCGGGCACGCGTGTGGACGGGGTGGTCATCGGGCGATCGACCTTCCGAGGGGTGTGGCGGGGTGGGGTGGGGTTCCTGCGACTGGCCAGTGTAGGAGTCCGACCAGGGCGTGTCCGCTCAGCCTCCGGGCCGGGCCCGTGCGCGGCTGCCCAGGGGCACCGGTCGTGGGATGCCGATCGCGCTCACCCCGGGCATGGACAGCCAGGCCGTGGCGCCGTCGTCGACCACCGTGGCGAGGACGTCGTCGCACTCGGGGCAGCGGAGGACCGTGCCCGCCGCATCGGCCAGGACGACCACCGTGGCGACGACCCCGACCGCCCCGCAGCCGGAGCATCGGACCCGTGCGGTGGTGGTGTCCGTGCCGAAGACGTCGGCCAGGACCCCGGCCGCCGCGTTGCCGTCGAGTCGGGTCGTCATGCGCTGCCTCCGAACCGCTCGGCTCGCACGCCCCGGGTGTCGTACCCGAGCTCGCCGAGCCACGTGATGACCTGTTCGACGAACGGCGTCGAGCCGCAGACGTAGATGCGCGGGTGGGCCGCCGCCGGCACGATCGCGGCACCGAGGCGGTCCCGCGTCAGGCGGCCGGGTGCGGCGTCGTCGCCCGGGGGCGTCCGTCGCGAGTACACCGTCGTCAGTGCGAAGGGAGCGTCCGCGTCGAGCGCCGCCCGCAGTTCCGGGCGGAAGAAGACGTCCTCCGGCGTGCGGACCGCGTACAGCAACCGGAAGGGCGTGGGGTCCCCGGCCTCCGCGTGCGCACGGACCATCGCGACGAGCGGGACGACGCCGGATCCGCCCGCGATGAGCTGGACCGGGCGCGGTTCCGGTTCCGTCGGTGGCCGCCAGACGAACCAGCCGCCGAGCGGTCCGTGCACCTCGAGCTCGTCGCCCACCATGACGTCGTCGACCAGGAAGGGCGAGACCTCGCCGTCGTCGACCCGGTCGACCGCGAGCTCGACCCGGCTGCTCGCCCCGTGCGAGGCGATCGAGTAGGACCGCGTCGCCTGGTAGCCGTCCTCGGCGGTGAGGCGCAGGTCGAGGTGCTGGCCGGCCTCGTTCCCGGGCCAGCCCGCGACGTCGAGCACGATGCGCCGCGCCGTCGGGGTCTCGGACGCGGCCGCGACGACGCGCGCCACGTGCCACCCCGGGCGCGGGAGTGCGGACGCGGGACGGGAGGCCGGGTCCGCAGGCGCACCCGTCGTGGCCGACACCGTCTGCGCCGATGCGGTCGCTCCGACGTCGACGCTCACCAGTAGCGCTCTTCCTTCCACGGGTCCCCGTGCAGGTGGTAGCCCGCGTTCTCCCAGAAGCCCGGCTCGTCGTTCGCCTGCATCGTGATCCCGCGGACCCACTTGGCGCTCTTCCAGAAGTAGAGATGCGGCACGAGCAACCGCGCCGGGCCGCCGTGTTCGGGCGACAGGGGCTCGCCCTCGGCCTCGAACGCGATCCACGCCTTGCCGTCGAGGACCTCGGCCAGGGGCAGGTTCGTCGTGTAGCCGCCGTAGCTGTGGACCATCAGGTGGTCGAACGAGGTCTCGACGTCGGCGAAGACGGCGTCGAGCGGGACGCCCCGCCACCCCATGTCGAGCTTGGACCAGTGAGTCACGCAGTGGATGTCGGTCCGGATGTCCTCGATCCCGAGCGCCCGGACCTCGTCCCACGACCACTCGTGCACTGCGCCGGTCTCGGTACGGACGGAGAACTGCCACTCCTCGGGCTCGATGATCGGTGTGCCGCTCGCCGAGAGCACCGGCCAGTCGGCCACGGTGGTCTGTCCCGGTGGCACCCGCGGGTCCACGTCACGCCGCCGCCCGCCGAACCCCCTGGTGAAGGTCGCCATGTCCCGTCCTCCTCGTGCTCCTGCGCACCCCGCGGCGCGTGCTCCGATGATGGCCGGGGAGCACGCCCGCCGACAAGGTGCCGAGCCGAGATGGTGGACAGCGTTCATGCACCTGCCGATGTGGAGGACGAGCCGGAGACGGCGTCGACACGGCGGTGTCCACGCCGAACGGAACGACGGACGGGACCCGGTCGCCCGGGTCCCGTCCGTCGTGTCCCGCTCGGTCCGCGCGTGGTGCGGACCGAGCGGCGCCTGCGATCAGGCCGGGAGCTGCAGGACCTGCCCCGGGTAGATCAGGTCGACGTCGGTCACGGTGCGCGTGTTCGCACCAGCGAGGCGCGTCCACCCGCCGCTCACGCCGAGCTTCGTGGCGATCGTGTTGAGCGTGTCGCCCGAGAGCACCGTGTAGGTCTTGCCGCTCGTCGCCACAGACGGGATCGACGGCGCCGCGGGTGCGGACGGTGCCGCGACGGGCGCGCTCGAGGTCGCCGCGCTCGACGTCGCGGTGGACGAGGCGGCCGACGGCGCGGTGGAGGTGGTCGACGACGGAGCGGTCGAGGTGGTCGACGACGGAGCGGTCGAGGTGGTCGCCGCGGGAGCGGACGCGCCCTCGGTGCCGCTCAGACCGAGCCGGGACGAGCACGCCGGCCAGGCGCCCCAGCCCTGCGACGCGAGCACGCGGTTCGCGACCGCGATCTGTTCCGACTTGCTGGCGGACGCCGGGGTCCCGGTCCCGCCGTTGGCGGCCCAGGTGCTCTGGGAGAACTGGAGGCCGCCGGAGTAGCCGTTGCCGGTGTTGGTGGCCCAGTTGCCACTGCTCTCACACTGGGCGATCTGGTCCCAGGTCGACTCGGAGGCCGCGTTGGCGGGTGCCGCCAGGGCGACGCCCGTGACGGCGAGGCCGGCGAACGCGAGCCCGCTGACGAGCGCGCGGGTACGGATGGACTTCTTCATGGTGTGGTGCTTCCTCACGGGGCCGCGCACGCCGACGATCGTCGGACGACCGCTGCCCACCCCGGCCGATCTGCGGTCAGGTCGAGGGTTCCGTCGCGGGGCAGCTGTTCGCGCGCGTCCGGCCTCGTTGGTGCAACCGCCTGGGGCGGCCACCGTCATTCCCCACCCCCGGGACGACCTCGGCCACGATAGGTACCGCTCGACGCGGACTCAACCGGGAACGATCGGTCCACCCCTCGGTCGGGCGCGCAGCCTGAGCGGAACGACACCCCGGGATCGCCATGACCGCGCGGATCGGCGGCAATGGGCGCCGCGATCATCCGAATCACCTGGGAACCCCGCATCCGGGGGTCACGCCGACCCTGCCCAGAGTGCAGGACACGCCGTGTGCACTCGGGTGCACACGGCGTGTCCTGCGTTCTGAGCGGGAGGCTCAGAACCCCCGGTCGAGGCGGTGCCACACCTGCTGCACCTTGAGCTCCTGCCGGAACTCGCGGATCGTGGTGTGCTCGTCGATCACCACGAACTCGGTCCCGGCCATCGTCGCGAAGCGCTCCACGACGTCGAGCCCGACCGCGTTCGTCATGACGGTGTGGTGGGCGGCACCCGCGGCGAGCCAGGCCTCGGCGGCGACGGGGAACGACGGCCGGGGCTCCCAGACGGCGCGGCCGACGGGCAGGTGCGGCAGCGGCGCGTCGGGCTCGACGACGTCGACGACGTTGGCCGTCAGGCGGAAGCCGTCGCGGACGTCGGACATCGCGACGACGACGGCCTCACCCGGGTCGGCCGTGAACACGAGGCGCACGGGGTCGTCCTTGCCGCCGATGCCGAGCGGGTGGATCTCGAGCGTGGGGCGTGCGGCCGTCAACGTCGGCGAGACCTCGAGCATGTGCGCGCCGAGGATCTTCTCGCGAACCGGCGTGAGCTCGTACGTGTAGTCCTCCATGAGCGAGGCGCCGCCGGGGAGCCCGGCCCCGGCGACGTTCATCGCGCGGACGAGCACGGCGGTCTTCCAGTCGCCCTCGGCACCGAACCCGTAGCCGTCGGCCATGAGCCGCTGCACCGCGAGGCCCGGCAGCTGCTTGAGCGCGCCGAGGTCCTCGAAGTTCGTCGTGAACGCACCGAACCCACCGGCCTCGAGGAACGAGCGGAGCCCGAGCTCGATCGCGGCACCGTCACGGAGGGACTGGTGGCGCTCGCCACCGCGACGGAGCTCGGCGACGACCTCGTACTCCTCCTCGTACGAGGCCACGAGGGCGTCGACGTCGGTGTCGTCGACGTCGGCGACCGCGTCGGCGAGCTCGTTGACGGCCCAGGTGTTCACCTGGACGCCGAGCGCGATCTCGGCCTCGGTCTTGTCACCCTCGGTGACGGCGACGTACCGCATGTTGTCGCCGAAGCGCGCGAGCTTGAGCGACCGGACAGCGGCCCAGGCGGCGGCCGCACGGGCCCACGCCGAGACCTCGGCCACGACGCGCGGATCCGACACGTGGCCGATCGTCGTGGCGTGCGCGACCCCCATGCGGGCCAGCGCGTAGCCGAACTCGCGGTCGCCGTGCGCGGCCTGGTTGAGGTTCATGAAGTCGAAGTCGATCTCGCCCCAGGGCAGCTCGACGTTCGCCTGTGTGTGCAGGTGCAGCAACGGCTTCGTGAGCGCACCGAGGCCGCCGATCCACATCTTCGCCGGGCTGAACGTGTGCATCCACGTCGTGACCCCGATGACGCGGTCGTCCGCGCTCGCCTCGATGAGGGCGCGGCGGATCGAGTCCGGGTCGGTGAGCACCGGCTTCCACACGAGCTCGACGGGCACCTGCGCCGCGAGCTGCGCGTGCACCGCCTGCGACTGCTCCGCGACCTGGCGGAGGGTCTCCTCGCCGTAGAGCCCCTGGCTCCCGGTCAGGAACCAGATCTGGTATCCGTCGAGTCCGCTGTCGATCTGCGTCATTGCATCGCTCCCTTGGGTTCCTGTCCGTAGACGTTCTGGTACCGGTCGAACAACCGGTCGATGTCGGCGGGGTCGATCGGCAGCGGGTCGCCGAGCTGCCGGCTGATCTGCACGGTGCGGGCGACGTCCTCGGCCATCACGGCCGCCTTGACCGCGTCGCGGCCGTCCTTGCCGATGGTGAACACCCCGTGGTTCTGCATGAGCACGGCGCGCGAGCGGTGCCCCTCGAGCGTCGCGACGATGCCGCGGCCGATCGAGTCGTCACCGATGATCGCGAACGGACCGATCGGGATGGGTCCGCCGAACTCGTCCGCCATCGCGGTGATGACGCACGGGATCTCCTCGCCCCGCGCGGCCCACGCGGTGGCGTAGGTCGAGTGGGTGTGCACGACGCCGCCGACGCTCGGCATCTGGCGGTACACGTAGGCGTGCGCGGCGGTGTCGCTCGACGGACCGTGCTCGTTGCCCCAACCGTCGGCGGGCACGCCGTCGAGGGTGCAGACGATCTGGTTCTCGGGACGGAGCTCGTCGTACGTCAGGCCGGACGGCTTGATGACGAACAGGTCGGCGCCGGGCACGCGCTCCGACACGTTGCCGCCCGTCCAGACGACGAGTCCGTTCCGGGTCAGCTCGCTGTGCAGGGCGGCGACCTTCTCGCGGGTCGCCTGCACGGCGGCACGGACGTCGTCGGACACGGCGTCGCCGGACACGGGGGTGTCCTCGGTCATGGGGTTGCTCCTTCGTTCGGGGTGTCGCCGTTCGCGACGGCGTCGCCGGCGGCGTCGCCGTCACTCGTGCCGGCCGGTGTGGCCGCGACCGCGACCGGCTGCAGGGCCAGGCCGGCCCGGTACCGCTCGAGGAACGTGGCGAAGCCCGCGACGTCCTCGGCCGCCGGCTGCACGACGTCGACCGTGTCGCCATCGAAGACCTCGGTGGCCAGGTACTCGGCCAGGGACCGCTCGTCGGCGGCCTCGAGGTACGCGGCGAGGACCGCCATGCCCCACGGACCGCCCTCACCGGCGGTCGCCCCGACGGCGATCGGCACCCGCAACGCGGCGGCCAGCAACTGCTGGGCCGGCCCGCGCGTCCGGAACAGGCCCCCGTGGGCGAGCAGCTGGTCGACCGCGACTCCCTCGCCCGCCAGGACGTCCATGCCGATACGGAGGGTCGCGAACGCCGCGTCCACCTCGGCCCGGATGAGGTTGCCGAGCGTGAACCGACCCGCGGGACTGCGGACGAGGAGCGGTCGCCCCTCCTCGACGCCCGTCACCGGCTCGCCGGACAGGTAGTTCGAGGACAGCAGGCCACCGGCGTCGGGGTCCGCGTCCAGGGCCTCCGCGAGCAGCGCCGCGTACACCCGGTCCGGCTCGACCGGCGACCCGGTGACCTCGGCGAAGCGGCCGAACACCCGCGCCCAGGCGGCGAGCTCGCTCGCGCCGTTGTTGCAGTGCACCATCGCGACGGCGTCACCGGACGGCGTCGTCACGACGTCGAGCTCGTGGTGCGCGGCGGTGAGGGGTTCCTCGAGCACGACCATGGCGAAGATGCTCGTGCCGACGCTCACGTTCCCGGTGCGCGGCGCGACCGCGTTCGTGGCCACCATGCCGGTACCCGCGTCCCCCTCGGGCGGGCAGAGCGGGATGCCGTCCTGCAGCGAGCCGGTCGGGTCCAGCAGTCGTGCGCCGTCCGCGGTCAGCTGCCCCGCCTCCCGTCCGGCGGGGAGCACCTCGGGGAGCACGGCCGCGAGGTCGAGGTGCGCGGCCCGCTGTCCGACGCGCTCCTGGACCGTGGCGAGCATGCCGGCGTCGTAGGTGCCGGTGGCGGGGTCGATCGGGAACACGCCCGACGCGTCCCCCACGCCGAGCACCCGACGCCCCGTGAGCTTCCAGTGCACGTACCCGGCGAGCGTCGTCAGCGACGCGATGTCGGCGACGTGCGGTTCGTCGTCGAGGACCGCCTGGTACAGGTGCGCGACGGACCAACGGAGCGGGATGTTGAACTGGAGCGCCTCGGTCAGCTCGGCGGACGCCGCGCCGGTCGAGGTGTTGCGCCAGGTCCGGAACGGGACGAGCAGTTCGTCGTCCGCGTCGAACGCCAGGTAGCCGTGCATCATCGCGGACACGCCGATGGCCCGGAAGCGCGTGGGGCGCACCCCGAACCGGTCCTGGACGTCGGACACGAGGTCCGCGTAGCAGGCCTGGAGGCCCGACCAGACGGCGTCGAGCGGGTACGTCCACCGGCCGTCGACGAACTCGTTCTCCCACTCGTGGCTGCCCGATGCGATCGGCAGCAGGTCGGCGCCGACGAGGGTCGCCTTGATGCGGGTGGAGCCGAGCTCGATCCCGAGGGTCGCGCGACCCTCGCTGACGTCGTCGGCGTGGCGCTGGCGCGCCTGGTCGTCATCGGGCATGGGCGACTCCTTCGTCATGGTGTGATCGTGCCATGTGAGCGCTCACTTCGGCAAGGCCGGGAGGCACGGATCGGGTGGGTGGGCCGGTCAGGACCGGGGGTGCGGGCTACGTCGACGTGCGCACGACGAGCTCCGGCTCGACCGTCCGGTCGGTCACGGCACCACCGGTGAGCACGACGAGGACGGCCTCGAGCACGCGTTCGCCGAGCGATGCGAAGTCCTGCCGCACGGTGGTGAGCGGCGGGGTGAAGTGCGCCGCCTCGGGGATGTCGTCGAAGCCGACGAGGGCGACGTCCTCGGGCACGCGGACACCCCGGTCGGCGAACGCGTGGAGCACGCCGAGCGCCATCTGGTCGTTCCCGCAGAACACGGCGTCGACCGTGTCCCGGTCGAGCGCGAGCCCGGCGTCGTACCCGCTCTCGGGCGTCCAGTCACCCGCCAGCACGAGCGGTTCGAACCCGGCCTCGCGGACGAGTCGCTCGTACGTGTCGCGGCGGACCACGGCCTCCTGCGAGACCTCCGGGCCCGTGAGGTGCGCGATCCGGCGCCGCCCCCGGTCGAGCAGGTGCCGCACGGCGAGTTCCGCGCCGGCAGCCTGGTCGATCGCGACCGCGGTCCACCCCGCGACCTGGCCGGCGCGACCGTTCGCGATGACGACGGGGACCGGCGGGGCCACCGGGAGCGCGGCGAGGGCGTCGGTCGCGGTGGAGTCCGCGGCGACGAGGACGATCGCGGCGACGTCCTGCGCCAGGAGGGTCTCGACGGCGTCGCGCATCGACTCCGGTTCCGCCCGGTCGAGCGTCGCGGTGAGCACGTGGTACCCGGCACGACGGGCCGCCTGGTTGAACGCGAGCGCGGTGCTCGTGGGACCGTGCAGGGCACCGCCCGTGGACACGACACCGAGGGCGCGGCTCGTCCGGCTCGCGAGGGCCCGGGCGGCGGCACGGGGTCGGTACCCGAGCTCGGCGATCGCCGCGGTCACGCGCTCGCGCAACGGCGCCCGCACCGTCGCGTCGCCGTTGATGACGCGGGACACCGTCTGGTGGGAGACCCCGGCGCGCTCGGCGACGTCGAAGATCGTCGGCGAGCGCGTCACGCTCCGCTCCGGGGTTGCTGTCACGTCTGCACCGTACCGTTCCGGCATCGGCGACCGAGCCCTGGCCGGGTGCGGGACCGACCCGCACCCCGCCAGGTCGGCTCAGCCGATGGTCACCGCCGTCCATGACGTCGCCGGCAGCTCGATCGTGAGCGTGCCGTCCTCGAACGTCGCGGTGTCGTTCGTCCGCAGGCCGACGCGCTCGGTGTCCTCGAGCGTGTTCTTGGCGTGGACGTCGTCGTCCCAGATGCCCTGGGCGCTGACCGAGCCGGTCGCACTCGCGCCGAGCCGGCCGAGGTCGAGCGTGACGGTCGTCGCCGCGTCGGTGCTCCGGTTGATGAGGAACACCGACGTGCGCTCACCGTCGGTCGTCGCAGCGGCGTCCACCACGGGGACGGCACCGTAGACCGGGGTGTCGATGGTGTCGCCGTCGATCGCGACCTTGAGCGCCTGGCCCTGGGCGAGCTGCGACGTGAGCGAGAACGGGAAGAACGTCGTCTGCCGCCAGGCCGGGCCGTTCGGCTCGGTCATGATCGGGGCGATGACGTTGACGAGCTGCGCGAGGCTGGCCGAGGCGACCCGGTCGGCGTGGTTGAGCAGCGTGATCATGAGGCCGCCGAAGGCGACCGCGTCGGCGACCGAGTAGATGTCCTCGAGCTGCCGCGGGGCGATCGGCCACTCGTCGATCGTGTACGTCTTCTGCTGCGCCTCCCAGTCGGTGATGTACCAGACGTTCCACTCGTCGAACGAGATCTCGATCGTCTTGTCCGACTTCCGGGCGGCCTTGACGTGGTCCGCGGTCTCGACGACCGAGCGGATGAACTGGTCCATGTCGATACCGGACGAGAGGAAGCTGACGAGGTCGCCGTCCTTCTCCTCGTAGTAGGCGTGGCAGGAGATGTAGTCGACGTCGTCGTACGTCTGCTCGAGGACCTCGCGCTCCCAGGCGCCGAACGTGGGCATGCCACGGCCCGAGGACCCGCACGCGACGAGGTCGATGTCGGGGTCGATCTGGCGCATCGCCTTGGCGGTGCGCGAAGCGAGCTTGCCGTAGTCGACGGCGTTGCGGTGGCCGAGCTGCCACGGGCCGTCCATCTCGTTGCCGAGGCACCACATGCGGACGTCGAACGGCCGTTCCCGCCCGTTCGCCTTGCGCTCCTCGGAGCGCGTGGTGCCACCGGGGACGTTCGTGTACTCGAGGAGCTCGATGGCCTCCTTCGTGCCGCGCGTGCCGAGGTTCACCGCGAGCATGAGGTCGCTGCCGACCTGGTCGAGCCAGTGCGAGAACTCGTGCAGCCCGACCTGGTTCGTCTCGGTGGCGTGCCACGCGAGGTCGAGGCGGCGGGGACGCTGGTCGACCGGCCCGACACCGTCCTCCCAGTTGTAGCCCGACACGAAGTTGCCGCCGGGGTACCGGATCGTCGTGACCCCGAGCTCCTTGACGAGCTCGATGACGTCCTGCCGGAAGCCCTGCTCGTCGGCGGTGGGGTGGTTCGGCTCGTGGATGCCGTCGTAGACGTGGCGGCCGAGGTGCTCGACGAACCCGCCGAACAGGCGACGCCGGACCGGGCCGATGGTGAACGCAGGGTCGAGGGAGAGGTGGACGCGCGGCATTGCGGTGTTCCTTCGTTCGCGGTTACAACGTTGTAGTGGCTCCGAGTGTACGGCGGAAGCCCGAGGGACACAACGCGATCCACGCCGTGCCGCGGGATGCCGTCGCGTCTGCTGGGCAGCGCCGCGTCCGGTGACCCGGGGCGGTCAGTCCTCGGCCGTCACGTGCAGCAGCACCACGCGCTCCGGGTACATCAGGGGCGCTTGCAGCCCCGCGGACGCGAGCGCGCTGCCCGGGAGGACCGTCCCGCGGAACCGACGGACCGTCCCGTCGCCGACGCTGGTCCCCGTGGCACCGGTGGCACCCGTGGCACCCGTGGGCGTTGCACCGCCTCCGTCCGTTCGAACCGCGTCATCGCGGGGTTCGTCAGGAAGGACGCGGTTCGATGCGGATGCCGTGGCGGGAGCGGCAGCAGTGACGACCGGCCCCCACCACGATGCGGGCTGCACCCCCGCCTCGGGGTCGCCGACGAGCACGGGGGTGACCCGGTAGCGCGTCGCCGGGTCGAGGCCGGGCAACGTCAGGCGACCCCGCGGTGACACGTCCGACCGCCCGATCGTGGCGACGAAGAACAGGGCCTCCCGCCGCGCGGGGTCGACCACGCCGTACACGTTGAGCGTCGGGTCCACCTGGTCGACCCGCACGAGCTCCCCACGGTGCATGAGGTCCCGGTACCGCTTGTACAGGTCGATCCACGCGCCGAGGTCCCGGAGCTCGAGCTCCGTCGCCCGCGCCAGGTCCCACTCGATCCCGAAGTGGCCGAACAGGGCGGTCCCGGCACGGAACGACAGCTCGTGCCACCGCCCCGTCGTGTGGTTCACGCCCGAGGCCACGTGCGACCCGAGCAGTTCCGGCGGCAGGAGCTGCATCGTCCACCGGTTCATCCGCTGGCGCTCGAGCGGGTCGATGCAGTCGGAGACCCAGACCCGGTCCGTGTGTTCGATGACGCCGAGGTCGACCCGCCCGCCCCCGGACGAGCACGACTCGATCTCGAGCCCCGGGAACCGCTCCTTCAGCGTGGCCATGAGCCGGTACGCCGCCCGGGTCTGCTCGTGCACCGCCGGTTCGCCGGCCGGCCACCGCCCCGCGTCGACGAGGTCCCGGTTGTGGTCCCACTTGACGTACGCGATCGCGTACTCCTCGAGCACGGCCGTCATCTGCCCCAGCACGTGCTCGTACGCCTCCGGGATCGCCAGGTCGAGCACCTGCTGGTTCCGTGACCGGACCGGGAGGCGCGCCCCCGTCTGCATGAGCCACTCCGGATGCGCGCGGGCCACGTCGCTGTCCTCGTTCACCATCTCGGGCTCGAACCACAGGCCGAACTCCATGCCGAGCTCCCGCACGCGGTCCACGAGCGGGTGCAGCCCGTCCGGCCAGACGTCCTCGTCGACCACCCAGTCGCCCAGACCTCGGGTGTCGTCCCGGCGGCCCCGGAACCACCCGTCGTCGAGCACGTACCGCTCCACCCCGAGCCCGGCAGCACGCTCCGCCAGGTCCGTCAGCCGTCCCAGGTCGTGGTCGAAGTACACGGCCTCCCACACGTTGATCGTCACCGGGCGGTCCCGCCGCGGGTGTCGGGGGCGCGAGCGCAGGAACCGGTGGAACCGCCGCGCCTGGTCGTCGAGACCGACCCCGTACGCGCCGAACACCCACGGCGTGCGGTAGGACGCGCCGGGGCCGAGCCGGACCTCGCCCGGCAGCAGGAGCTCCCCACCGCCGAGCACCTGCTCGCCGCTGAACACGCGCTCCGCCGCGTGCCGGTGGTTCCCGCTCCACGCGGTGTGCACGCCCCAGACCTCACCGCCGGCGAACCCGAACCCGGGCGTCCCGACGCTCAACACCGTCGCCGCGTCGGCACCGGTTCGGCCCTTGCGGCCCTGCCGCTCGTGGATGCCCGTCACGAGTTCAGTCCGCTGCGGTGTCCGCTCCGCGCCCCACCGTCCGCCGAAGTCGAGGACCTCGCGCGCTCGCGACGGCACGGGCAGCGCGAGCGTGACGTCGTCGAGTGCGTACTCCTCCGCACCCGTGTTCTCGACCTCGGCTCGCAGCCGCACGAGGCCGCTCTCGAGCAGTTCGACGACGACCACGAGCCCGAGCCCGGCCACCTCGTCCGCCGCGGTCACGGTGACGGTGCCGGCCCCGACCTCCCGGAAGTCGGCCAGCGCGCCCTCGTGCCCCCGGGCCTCCAGGCGGACCGCCGTCGTGCGGAACCGCGGCGACCAGTCCCGGCCGCTCCGATGGCCGCTGATCCCGGGCCTCCCGGTCCATCCCGTCCACCCCTCGGGCAGCACGGCGACGCGCACCGGCTCGTCGACGGCGTTCCCGCCGACCGGCGGGACGCCCGCCTCGGACAGCGCCGCGACGTCGTCCGCGGTCAGCGACCCGAGCGCGGCTCCCCAGTGGACGACCGCGGGCAGGAGGCCGGACGACGCGTCGAGCACGAGGCTCACCCCGCCGCTGCTCAGGTGGACCACCGCGTCCGGCACGGAGGATGCGGTGGCCTGATCGGGGACCGGGAGGTGCGTCATCGGGACTCCTGACTCGTCGCCCTGCCAGCATCCCGGCTCCGGCCGTGCGCACACAACACGACCCGCGGCGGTACGCCCTCGCGCCCCGCACGCACGGGACGCCCGGGAGCGCCTCCCGTAGTGTTCCCACCGTGTACGAGGACGCCCGCCACTGGTTCCTGCGCGCCGGCGAGCGGGGCAACACGGCCACCGCGGTGCATGCCGACCGCGACGGCGAACCGGCGTGGTCGGAGGGCAACCTCGTCGTGCCGATCGTGCACGGCGCGCCGTACTTCGCCCGGCTGCACGAGGAACTCACCGCGCTGGAGCCCGGCGACCGGGTCTGGTTCACGGACTGGCGCGGCGACGCGGACGAGCGCCTGCTCCCCGACGGGCCGACGATCGGGGAACTCCTCGCGGACCTGGCCCGAGGCGGTGTCGAGGTCCGCGGCCTGGTCTGGCGATCGCACGGCGAACGGATCTCCTCGCCGATCAGCGGCAGGTCGAACGAGCTGCTGGGGCGCGAGGTCAACGACGCCGGCGGCGAGGTGCTCCTCGACCAGCGCGTGCGGGTGTTCGGCTTGCACCACCAGAAGTTCTTCGTCATCCGGCACCGCGACGACCCGGCCCGCGACGTCGCGTTCGTCGGCGGGATCGACCTCTGTCACAGCCGGCGGGACGACGCCGACCACGCCGGTGACCCGCAGGCGCTCTCGATGGACCCCCGCTACGGCGACCGACCGCCGTGGCACGACGCCGCCCTCGAACTCCACGGACCGGTCGTGGCCGACGTCCTCGCCGTGTTCGCCGAGCGGTGGGACGATCCGCACCCGCTCGACCACCGGGACCCCTACCGGATGCTCCTGCAGCGCCTCGCACGGATGCCGCGGCACCCCGAGCCGCTGCCGGAGACCGCACCCCCGCCGCCGCCCGCCGGCACGCACGCGGTCCAGCTCCTCCGCACCTACGGAGTGAAGCGCCCGGCGTTCCCGTTCGCCCCCGCCGGCGAGCGGAGCGTCGCCCGGGCGTACACGAAGGCGTTCGAGCGGGCGCGGCGACTCATCTACATCGAGGACCAGTACCTGTGGTCCACCGAGGTCGCCACCGGCATCGCGGACGCGCTCGAGCGGAACCCGGACCTGCACGTCATCGTCGTCGTGCCGCGCTACCCCGACTCCGACGGTCCCCTCGCCGGACCACCGAGCCGCATCGGGCAGCTCCGAGCCGTGCGGGCCCTGCAGCGCACCGCCCCGCACCGGGTGGGGGTGTTCGACCTCGAGAACACCGCGGGCACGCCGATCTACATCCACGCCAAGATCTGCATCGTCGACGACACCTGGATGACGTGCGGGTCGGACAACTTCAACCGCCGATCCTGGACCAGTGACAGCGAGCTCACCTGCGCCGTGGTCGACGGAGCGGCGCGGCCCGACGACGGCCCGGACTCCTCCTTGCCGCGTGACCTGCGCCTCCAGCTGTGGGCGGAGCACCTCGGGACGACGCCGGACGACCCTCGGCTCCAGGACCTGACCGGCGGACTCGCGCTGTGGACCGCCGCCGCTCGTGCCCTCGACCACTGGCACGAGGACGGCGAGCCCGGACCGCGGCCGGTCGGGCACGTCCGGCAGCACACGCCCGAGTCGATCTCGGCGGTCCAGCGGCTCTGGGCCGGAGCGGTCGCGCGGCTGGCGGTGGACCCGGACGGGCGGCCGCGGCGGCTGCGGGGCACCACGCGGTTCTGACGGTCCGGCTCCCGCCCGACCGGGTGCCACATCACCACCCCCGGCACCACCCCGGGGTGGTGCCCCAGCCGCGCGGGGATCGCGAGGCTTGCCGCATGACGATCACTGACTGGCTCATCGACGGCACCCTGCTCGGACTCGTGGTGCTGCAACTCCGCGGACGACGGCTCGGCATCGTGCAGCTCCTCCTGCCGATCGCACTCGTCGCCGTGGCCGTGCTCCACTACGGGCACGCACTTCCGACGACCGCGAACGGGGTCCTCCTCGTCCTCCTCGGACCGGCGGTGGGTGTGACGCTCGGGATCGGCGCCGCGGCTCTGACGCGCGTCTGGCGGAAGGACGGTCACCCGTTCGCCCGGGCCACACCGGCGGCAGCCGCCCTCTGGGTGCTCGGCATGGGGTTCCGCCTGGCGTTCCAACTCTGGGCGAACTCGGCTGCCGGGCAGCTGCATCTCGCCACCTTCAGCGTCGAGCACCGGATCGAGGAATCGGCGTGGGTGGACGCGCTCCTGCTGATGGCCGTCGGTGAGGTGCTCGGGCGGACGGTCGTGCTCTTCGTGCGGGGCCGCATCGTCGGAGCCCGGCGTCGGCCCCAGATGATCGGAGTGTGACTCCTGCGGTGGCAGCGACCCTGCCCTCACAGGCGACATCGGAGCGGTCGCGCCTCGGCGATCCGGACGCCGTGTGCCATCAGCACGACACCGACCGCTCCGGCTCGGTCACCTCAGGAGTGGTCGCGCGCCTGCAACACGACGATGTGGTCATCCGTGACGGAGTAGACCAGCCGGTTCGGGGATCAGGCCTCCGTGTGCCCGAGGTCCGCGGAGCCCCGGAACGCCGCATCGCGGCGGGCGGCGGCACCGAGCTCGAACACGACGACCTCGTTGCGGCCCGCGCGGACGACGGGCGCCGGCACGTACAGCGTCCGCTGGGGGCCACGCGACCAGTACCGCCCGAGGCAGAACCCGTTCACCCAGGCGACGCCCTTGCCGAACCCGTCGAGCGCCAGGTGCAGGTCCCGCACGGCGTCGAGCTCGACGGTCGCGAGCGCGAACGTCGGTCCCGCGAGCGTCGGGGCCGGGTCGGGCCGGGCATCGCGGAGCGCGGCGACGACCGGGAGGGCCGGGGCCGGCGCCGTCAGCACGGCCTCTTCCGTCATGTGCTCGCCGAGCAGGCCGTCCGCGGCAGGGGACACCGGGGCGGCGGGCTCCGCAGCCGGGGACACTGCGGCAGGCTTCGCGGCGCCGTCCGACGGGTGATGGCCGAGCGATGCGACGGCGGCGGGGACGGCGGACGCGGGCTGCGGGACGGACGCGTGCCGGGCCTCCCGGCCGTCCGCGGGCCCGGCGACGGCCGCGACCAGGTCGAGCGGCGTGACGGACCACCGGGCCAGCGGGACGCCGTCGACGGTGACCGGGCCGACCAGGCCCTTGGGCTCCCCGATGCGGACGCCGTAGTCGACGCGTCCCTGGTCCTCGACCAGGACGTCGAGCACGGCGCGGCCCACCGGCGGCAGGACGAGCGCGTGGTCGTGGTGCTCGCGCTCGAGGACGCCCACCGGTCGCCCGTCGAGGAACACCTGGGCGCGGTCGCGGACCTCCTCGACGGTGAGGACGCCGCCCGCGGGCAGGTCGACCTCGGTGCGGTAGAGCACGAAGCCGGCGCCGCTCCCGAGTGCGTCGACGGTCGGGACGTCGTCGTGGTGCGTCCACGTGGCGATGTCGTCGACGGTGCTCCAGAGCGACAGGGCACGGTCGAACAGGATCGCGACGTCGGGCACCGGGGCCGGGGCGGGTGCGTCCGGGGCGAACTCCGGCGGCAGGTCCGGCACGGGCGCGTACCGCTCGATGACCGATCGGAACGCGTGGAACTTCGGGGTGGGCAGCCCGGCCTCGTCGAGCGGTGCGTCGTAGTCGTAGCTCGTCGCGATCGGTCGGTAGACGCCCTTGTCGTTCGCACCGTTCGTCAGGCCGTAGTTCGTGCCGCCGTGGAACATGTAGACGTTGACGGACGCCCCGGCGGCGAGGAGTGCGTCGAGTTCCCGGGCGGAGTCGGTCGCCGAGGTCGTGTGGTGGTGTTCGCCCCAGCTGTCGAACCAGCCGTCCCAGAACTCCGAGCACATGAGCGGGCCGGTCGGCTGCACACGTCGGAGGGTCGCGAGTCGCTCGGACGCGCGGGACCCGAACGAGCCGGTGGCGTGGAGACCCGGGATCGTGCCGTCCTCGAGCATCGTGCCCATCGGCTGGTCGACGCTCGTGAACGGAACGGTGAGCCCGATGTCGCGGTGCATGGCGAGCAGCGCGCGGAGGTAGGCGGGGTCCGAGCCGTAGGCGCCGTACTCGTTCTCGACCTGCACGAGCACGATCGGGCCGCCGGCGTCGATCTGCCGGGGCACGAGCACGGGGGCGAGGCGCTCGAGGTACGCCTGCACGGCGGCGAGGAACCGGGGCTCGTTCCGGCGCACGCCGACGTTCGCGTCGGCGAACAGCCAGGACGGCAGTCCGCCGTTCGCCCACTCGGCGCAGATGTACGGGCCGGGGCGGACGATCGCGTGCATGCCCTCGGCCGCGACGAGGTCGAGGAACCGGCCGAGGTCGAGCCCGCCGGTCAGGTCGAAGGTGTCGGGCGACGGCGCGTGGGCGTTCCAGGCGACGTACGTCTCGATGGTGTTGAGGCCCATGAGCCGGGCCTTGTGGATCCGGTCCGCCCACTGGTCGGGGTGGACGCGGAAGTAGTGGAGCGCTCCGGAGAGCACGCGGTGGGGTTCGCCGTCGAGCAGGAAGTCGTCGGGGCCGATGGCGAAACGCATGAGCGTGCCTTTCTTCGGATGGGAGGGGACGGTGCCCGGGCGACGCGCGCCCGGGCACCGTTCGGTCACTTGGACGAGACCGTGAAGCCCTGCTGCTTGCCGTACTTGACGAGCTGGCTCTGCCAGGACTGCAGGCCGCTGTCGAGCGACGTGTTGTTCTGGTAGGACTGGCCGACCGTGTCCGCGAAGACGCTGTTCGCGTAGACCTCGTAGGGCAGGTAGGTGAAGCCGGACTTGACGTTCTTCGACGCGTCGACGAGGACCTCGTTGATCTTCTGGCCACCGAAGTACGACGGGTTGTCGTTGAGGAACGACGACGACTCGAGGTCGGCGGTGGTCGACGGGAACCCGCCGGACTTGGCGAAGATCTTCGTGCTCGCGCTCGACGAGTTGAGCCACTTGAGGAAGCCCGCCGCGAGCGCGGGGTTCTTCGACTGCTTCATGACGACCTGCGAGCTGCCCCCGTTGTTCGCGGTGACGGCCTTGCTGCCGTCGTAGGTGGGCATCGGGGCGACGCGCCAGTCACCGCTGCCGGCCGGGGCGCTCGCCTCGAGGTTGCCGGGCATCCAGGCGCCGGTGATGAGCGAGGCGATCTGGCCGTTGCCGAGCTGCTTGAACCAGTCGTCGCTCCAGGCCGGCGTGGTCGAGAGGAGTTTGCCCTGGACGAGCGGGTTCCAGGTCGACGTCCACTTCTTGCTCCCCGCGTCCTGCAGGTCGATCGACACCTTCGTGCCGTTCGTCGTGAACGGGGTGCCGCCGGCCTGCCAGATCATGCTGGTCGCGAATCCGGGGTCGCCGTTGTCCGCGGTGATGTACTCGCTGGGGTTCGCCGCGTGCAGCTTCTTGGCGTCGGCGACGTACTCGCTCCACGTCTTCGGGACGGTGAGGCCGTACTGGTCGAAGATGCGCTTGTTGTAGAACAGCGCCATCGGGCCGGAGTCCTGCGGCAGACCGTAGATCTTGCCGTTCATGGCGACCGAGTCCCACGTGCTCGCGGAGTACTTGCCCTTGAGCGAGCCGAACCCGTACGAGGTGAGGTCGGCCAGGGAGTTCGACAGCGCGAACTGCGGGACGGCGAAGTACTCGACCTGCGCGACGTCGGGCGCGCCCGAGCCGGCCTTGATCGTGTTCTGGAGCTTCGTGTACTCGTCGGTGCCGGTGCCGGCGTTGACGAGCTTGACGTGCACCTTCGGGTACGCCTTCTCGAACGCGGCGACCTGGGCCTTGGCGGACGGGGTCCACGACCAGTACGTGATCGTGCCGCCCTTCTTCAGCGCGGCGGAGACGTCGCTCGCGCTGCCGCCCGAGGCCGACGAGCTGCCGCTCGCGCAGCCGACGAGGGCGACCGCGGCGGAGACGCCGATGGCGACGGCGGCGAGGCCGCGCCGGAGACGCTTGTGCATGGTGATGCCTTTCACTTCGTTGTGGATCGCAGGGGTGCGGTGGTGCTGGGTGCTGCCCCGGGCCTCCCGGCCGACGGGGCGGGAGGTCACGCCTTGACGGACCCGGCCGCGAGGCCGGACTGCCAGAAGCGCTGGAGGAAGAGGAACGCGGCGACGATCGGGATGATCGTGAGCAGCGAACCCGTGACGACGAGGTTGTAGATCGGCTGGGCGGCGGCGCCGGTGGCCTGCGCGTTCCACTGGTTCAGGCCGACCGTGAGCGGGTACCAGCGGGGGTCGCTCAGCATGATCAGCGGGAGGAAGTAGTTGTTCCACGTGGCCACGACCGCGAACAGCAGCACCGTGACGACGCCGGGCATGAGCAGTCGGAGCCCGATCGTGAAGAAGATCCGGAACTCGCCGGCACCGTCCATGCGGGCGGCTTCGATGAGCTCCATCGGGATGGCGTCGATCGCGTACGTCCAGATCAGGTAGAGCCCGAACGGACTGATGAGCGACGGCAGGATGATCGCCCACGGCGTGTTCGTCAGGCCGACCTGCGAGAACAGCAGGAACGTCGGGACGGCCAGCGCCGTGCCCGGGATCGCGACCGCGCCGAGCACGATGGCGAACACGGCCCGGCGGCCGGGGAACGCGTACTTCGCCATGCCGTAGCCCGCGACCGTGGCGAGGAGCGTCGCCCCGCCGGCACCGACGACGACGTAGAGCAGGGTGTTGCCGAACCACTGCAGGAAGATCCCGCCGTTGTAGGTCAGCGTGTCGTGCAGGTTCTGGATCAGGTTGACGTGTCCGCCGAACCAGAGGCCGAACGTCGACAGGAGCGACGACTGCGTCTTCGTGCTGTTGATCACCAGGTAGGCGAGCGGCGCGAACGAGTAGACGGTGAACACCACCATGACGGCGGTGAGCATCCCGCTCCGGCGCGGCCTGGGCGAGCCGGCGCCGATCCGGCGACCCGGACGGGAGGCCCGGGGAGCGCGGGCACGCGGGTCGCGGCCGCGTGTGCCCTCGGTCGCGATGGTGACGGGCGGTGGGGTCTGGACGGCGCTCATCGGTTCTCCGCTCGCGTGCCGCGCACCTGGACGACGTAGGCGATCACGGCGGTGATGACACCCATGACGATCGCGACGGTGGCGGAGTAGTTGAACTGCTGGCCGCTGAAGGACAGCGAGTAGGCGTACATGTTCGGGGTGAATGCGCTGCCGATGACGTTCGGGGCGAGCGTCTTGAGCAGGTTCGGCTCGTTGAAGAGCTGGAAGCTGCCGATGATCGAGAAGATCGTGGCGATGACGATCGAGCCGCGCAGCGCCGGGATCTTGATCGACATGATCGTGCGGAGCGGTCCGGCGCCGTCGATCTCGGCCGCCTCGTACAGCTCGGTCGGCACCACCCGGAGCGCGGAGTAGAAGATCAGCATGTTGTAGCCGAGGAACTCCCACGTGACGACGTTGCCGATCGACGCGAGCACCCAGTGTGGGCTGAACGGTTCGAACAGGTCGATGCCCAGGGCCTTGTTCGCAGCGCCGGTCAGGCCGAACTGGTTGCCGTAGATGAAGCCCCAGATGAGCGCGGCGACGACACCCGGCACCGCGTAGGGCAGGAACACCCCGATGCGGAAGAACGCCGAGCCGTAGAGGCGACCGCTGTCGAGCGCGAGTGCGGCGACGAGTGCGAGGACGAGCATGACCGGCACCTGGACCACGAGGAACAGGACGACGCGCAGGAACCCGGCCCAGAACTTGGCGTCCTGGAACAGCTGCAGGTAGTTGGCGAACCAGACGAACTGGTTGCCGCCGATGAGCTGGTCGCGGAACAGGCTGAGCCAGAGCGCGTAGCCGATCGGCACGATGAGCATCGCGACGAGCACGATCATGAACGGCGCGACGAACAGCCAGCCGGTCCAGCGCTGGCGGGCTCGGCCCTTGCCCCGGGCGCCGCCACGGGCGCCGTTCCGGCCGCCGGGTGACGTTCCCCGGCGCGCGGTGATCGCGGTCATACGACTCCTTCGTCCAGACGGTGCTCCGCAGATGTTGACGTCAACATCGCGCGGTTCACCGTAGCATGGCAACGTCAACATGCAAGCGCCGACGCAGAATCGTGACCAGAGGCCCGGTTCGTGCGATGATGCGGCCGAACGAGGTGGACCCGGCCGATCGCGGCGGGCCAGGAGGGGACCCCGATGAGCACGGAGACCCCGTCCGAGATCCGCAAGGCCCCGTCACTGGCCGCGGTCGCGCAGGCCGCCGGGGTCTCGATGCAGACCGTGTCCCGCGTCGCCCGCGGGTTCGACAACGTCAGCGACGACACCCGGGAGCGCGTGCGTCGTGCGATGGCCGAGCTCGGGTACCGGCCGAACCGTGCCGCTCGGGCCCTCCGCTCGGGGCGGTTCCGCACCATCGGGGTGATCCTGTTCACCCTGGCGTCGTTCGGCAACATGCGGACGCTCGAGGCCATCGCCGAGGCCGCGGGCGCAGCCGACTTCACGATCACCCTGCTCCCGATGGCCCGGCGCACCGAGGCAGGGGTCCGGTCCGCGTTCACCCGGCTGTCCGAACAGGCCGTGGACGGTGTCGTGATCATCATCGAGTCGCACGTGCTCGACGCCGCCGAGGTCGCGCTGCCCGACGGCGTGCCGGTCGTCGTGGTCGACTCCTCCGCCACCGCCGAGCACCCCACGATCGACACGGACCAGGCCGAGGGCGCCCGGATCGCCACGCAGTACCTGCTCGACCTGGGCCACGACACCGTCTGGCACGTCAGCGGACCCCGCGCGTCGTACTCCGCCATGCGCCGGGAGGCCTCGTGGCGCGCCACCCTCGAACGGGCCGGGCGTCCCGTACCCGACGTCATCCGGGGCGACTGGACGACCGACGCCGGCTACACCGCCGGGCAGCGGATCGCCGCCCGGCCGGAGATCACCGCCGTCTTCGCCGCGAACGACCAGACCGCGCTCGGCATCCTCCGCGCGTCACACGAGGCCGGGCGTGCCGTTCCCGGGACCCTGAGCGTGGTCGGGTTCGACGACATGCCCGAGGCCGACTCGTTCTGGCCGCCCCTCACGACGGTGCACCAGTCGTTCGACGAGGTCGGGCGGCGCGCGGTGTCCACCCTCATCGCCGAGATCGAGGGGCGGTCGGCGCCCGACCACGGGGGGCTCGTCCCCGTGTCACTCGTGGAGCGGGCGAGCGCGGCGCCGCCGAACCGCTAGCCGCCCTGCGTCCCGGTTCTCGAGAACGCCGCCTGTTCCCGACACTCGCTGTCGTTCGACACCGGTCGAGTCGCCTGATGCGGCTGCATCCGACGCACGAGCATGCGTCGACGGTCCCGGATCGAACGACAGCGGCACCGTCGGACGTCACCGAAGCCGGGCAGCCGGGCAGCCGGGCAGCACCGAAGCCGGGCAGCCGAGCGGCGGGTGCCCTCACTCAGCCGAGCACCTCGGTCAGGAACGGGTTCCGGAACCGCCGCTCGGGGTCGACCCGGTCGGCGAGCGCCGCGAACTCCCCGAGGCGCGGGTAGACCGCGTGGAGCTGGTCGGCCGGCATCGCGGTGACCTTGCCCCAGTGCGGCCGGGCGTCGAACGGGGCGAGCGCCGCGTCGATCAGGGGCAACACGGCCGCGACGCCCTCGGGGTCGCGGTGGAACGTGAAGTGGAACGCGACCGAGTCCCGCTCGCTGCTCGGGGCGAGCCACGCGGTGTCGGCGGCGACGCGACGGATCTCGGAGACGTAGAGCACGGGCGCCATGGCCTCGCCGATGCCGCGCAGGGCCTGGATCGCGGGGACCGCGTCCGACGCGGGCAGCAGGTACTCGCACTGGATCTCGGCACCGGCACTCGGGGTGAACGAGGATCGGAAGTGCGGGAGCCGCTCGTGCCACGGGCCGGGCACGCCGGCCTGCTCGGTCACGCCGGCGTTGTCGGACCCGGGGACGGGGTGCAGCGGCGAGGTCGAGGGCATGGCACCGAGGTCCTCGAGGTCCACCACGGGGTCGTCACGGTCGACACGGCGCTTCGTCCACACCTGCCGGATGCCGTCGTGGACGTACCCGGTGAACATGCTGACGCTGTACCCGGCGGACATGACGTCCTCGAAGCGGGCGTCGACGACCTCCCACGGCAGGCCGGTGTGGATGCGCTGGGCCACGTCGAACCGGGGCTCGATCGCCAGGTGGACGGCGGTGACGACGCCGAGTGCGCCGATGCCCACCCGGTGGGCGTCGAGGTCGGGGTGGTCGGCATCGAGCACCTCGACGTCGCCGGACGCACGGACGATCTCGACACCGACGACGCTCGACGCGAGCGACGCGTTCCGGACGCCGGATCCGTGGGTGCCGGTCGCCACGGCGCCCGCGACGGAGATGTGTGGCAGCGATGCGAGGTTGGCGAGGGCGAACCCGGCCTCGTCGAGGGCGGCGGCAGCGCGCGCGTGGGTCAGACCGGCGGCGACACGGGCGACCCGCCGCTCGCTGTCGATCTCGATGACCTCGGGCATCGCGCCGAGGGCGATCTGCACGCCGTCGGTGTCGGCGACGAGGTTGAAGGAGTGCCGCGAGCCGAGCGCCGTCACCCGGGGGTTGCTCGTGACGGCGGTGCGGAGCTCGTCGAGGGTGGTCGGCCTCACCACCTCGCGAGCCCGGTAGGTGACGTTCCCGGCCCAGTTCGTGCGGAGGTCCGCGCCGGTGGTCTCGATGGTGCTCATGCCGCTCCTCCGCGGGTCGGGCGTCGCGGGTGAGCGCTCACCCGCGGTGGTGCACACGGTAGTGCAGCCGCTCCGACGCTCGCCACCCCGACCGCCACACGTGGAGGAACGTCGCGGCCGGCGCGGTCGCGGTGACGGTCGGAGGCCAGGACCAGCGTTTCCTGGATGATCGACGCCGGTCCCCGCTCATCACGGACAGGCGGGGCACGCGCTCAGCGCTCGTCCCTACCATCGGGGGCGCACCGCACACCCCACACCATGACGCCTCCTCCTCTGAACACCCCCAGCCTCGAACGGCAGCTCCGCTCGAGGCTCCTGTCGAGCGCGGACCGACTGTTCGACCGGAGCGGGTTCGGGCCGGTGTCAGTGGGGCGGATCGCTCGTGACGCCGACCTGCCGCTCGAGACGCTGCGGCGCGAGTTCCCGACGAAGCACCAGCTGGTCGTCGCCGTCATGGAGGCCCGGCACCGTTCCTGGGTCGCGGACCTGACCGCCGCGGTGTCCGTGTTCACCGACCCGCGTGACCAGATCCTCGCGGTGTTCTCGTACCTCGAGGCGACCTTCCGGCAGCGCTCCTACCGCGGTTGCGCCTTCATCAACGGCTACGGGGAACTCGGCCGGCGGAATGCGGACGTCGCGCAACTGGCGGACGAGCACCTGACCTGGTTCGAGCGGTACCTGGCCGAGCTCTGCGACCGGGCGGGGCTGCCGGGTCACCTCGCGCACGCCGTGTCCCTGCTCGCGGAGGGCGCGCAGGTCGAGGCGGCCATCCACGGGTCGGTCCGTCCCGCGTCGTCCGCTCGGTCAGCGGCCGCGATGCTCATCGCCGTGTACACGGTCGAGGGTCACTGAGGCGCTGGGCCCGTCGGACGCGCCGTGCGTCCTCCCGGGCGATGGCCGGCTGTGCGGCCCGTCCGCGCTCTTCGGACAGCGCCGACGAATTGTTTGCATGCATGTGCGACACTGCGCGCGGTGGATGATGACTGACGACCGCGCATCCCGCGTGCGCAAAGACCTCCGAGGAGCTGACCTCGACGAGGCACGCGACGTACTCGCTGCGGAGTACGCCGGAGCATCGTGGCGCGCTGAACGCACCGTGGACGACTTCGACTTCCGGTACAGCGTCGTCGGCGACGACCACCTGACGTTGCGGAACGTCCGCTTCCACGGCCGCCTCGAGGGCGAGATGCCGCGCGGGGACGACTACGTGGTCCAGTGGATCACGTCCGGTACGGGCAGGCTCGACCTGGGACGCGACGAGGTCGACCTCCTGCCGAACCGGCCCCGCATCTGGCCGTCGGACCGCCCCTTCCGGTTCGCCTTCGAGGACTACGACCAGAAGCTCGTGCAGATCAAACGAACCACCGTCGAGGAGGTCGCGGCCGAGCGCGGGCTCGACGCGCCGACGGTCCGGTTCGACCACACGGCGGAGCCGAGCGACCGGGCGATGCAGCTCTGGCGGGACACGGTGTCGCTCATCTCGAAGACGGTCCTGGACCGCGAGGCCAGCCCGCTCCTCCAGGCCGAGATGGGTCGGCTCGGAGCGGTCTCGTTCCTCGAGCTGTTCCCGCAGCAGACGGACGGGCTGCCGCGCGATCTGCTGCTCCCCCGGAACGCGCACATCCGCCGCGCCGTCGAGTACGTGCACGAGAACGCGCACCTGCCGATCACGAGCACCGACCTGGCGCAGGAGGCCAACCTGAGCCTCCGGGCGCTGCAGCAGGCGTTCCAGCGCCAGTTCGACGTCACCCCGAACACGTACATCCGGGAGGTCCGCCTCGACCGGGTGCACGCGGAGCTCCGTGAGCGGAGTGCCACGACGACGACGATCGCCGAGGTCGCCAACCGCTGGGGCTTCCTGCACCTCGGCCGGTTCTCGGCGGCCTACGCGGCGCGGTTCGGGGAGTACCCGAAGGAGACCCTCCGGCACTGACCGGCCCGCTGCCGGCACCGCGGGAGCCCGGCGTCGGCCCGGGAGCCACCCGCGCTCGTGGGTCCACACGCTCGCGCGCCTGCGTCCCCGCGGCACGCTCCGCGAGCGGCGGGCGTCGTCGCGCCCGCCGCTCGGAGAACCTGAGAAATCCCTGGCATTCGTCGACCCGCTCACGAGCCGGAGTACATTCCCTGACAACCACTCAGTCGTGCGCAGCCAGATCAGGAGGTGAGCGCATGGACAAGCCGTTGCGCGCACCCAGGATCGCGCTCGTCCGGCTCGCCCTGCTCGGCACCGTCGTCGCAGCGGCCTTCGTCGTGCTCGGACTGCTCCTCGGGGCGAAGCCGGCCTCGGCGGCCGAGACGACCCCGGGCACGACCTCGTCGCACTCCCTGCTCGGCGCCGTGGGGAACACCGTCAGCGGTGTGGTCGACGGCGTCGGCACCGCGGTCCAGCCCGTGACCCGGCCCGCACCCGCCGGCGCGAGCACGCGCACCGGTACGAGCACGACGCCCACGGCCGACCGTGGGACGCGCGGCACGCTCGGCGCGACGGCCGGCACCCTCGACGGGGCCCTCCGGCCGGTCGCGGGTGTCCTCGGGTCGCGGCCGGTCGGTGCGCTGCCCGTGGTCGGACCCGTCCTCGGCGACGGCGCCCTCGGGTCCGTGACCGCTCCCGTGACGGGCCTCGTCGACGGCGCGCTCGGGGGCGCCGGCGCGGCTGTCAGCGGACTCCCCGGTGCGGTCGACCCGGTCACCTCGCCGGTCCTCGACCCGGTGGTCGGCTCGGTGCTCGGCGCGGTCTCCCCCGTCGTCACACCCGTCCTCGGGGGCATCGGCTCCGTGGTCGATCCCGTGCTCGGCGGCATCGCCCCGGTCCTCTCGCCCGTGACGTCGACCCTCCCGCCCGCGACCACCGTCCTCGACCCGACGACCCCGGTCGTGGGTCCGGTCCTCCCCGTGGCACCCGGTCAGGGTCAGCCCGGTGACGGCCAGCCCGCCCAGGGTCAGCCCGCCGGGACACTCGACAGCGCGACCGACTCCGCCGTGGCCGACAGCACGCTCGTCCGCTCGGGTGCGGGCGCGGGGACCTCGGCCTCCAGCGCATCGGGCCTCGGCACGACGGACTCCGTCCCGACCGTCTCCACCGCTGGCGGGACCCGCCCCGGCGACGCGACCCCGGTCCTCCCGGCAGCGCCGGCCGCACCGACCGCCCCCGCGGCCCCCACCGGGACCACCGGTGGCAGCAGCGCCGCCGCCGGTGGTGCGCCCACCACCCCGGTGGCGACCATCTCGACTCCCGCGTCCGTCGTCCTGGCGGCCGGCCCGATCCTCCCCACCGGTGACGACGTGCTCCCCGCATCCGTCGTCGCCGACCACGACGTCGCTCCTGATTGAGCCCGACGCACCTGCCCCGCTGGCAGGACGCGTCATCGCCGCACACGCGGCGCACCAGTCTCGATCACATCAGGAGCACGACCATGAACAAGTACGTCTCGAGAGGGCTGTGGTTCACCCTCTTCGTCAGCGGTCTCTCGCTCGGGGGCGGGCTCGCCGCCCACGCCGCCGAGACCACGGGGACCGACGGCATCGCCTCCGGCACGCAGGTCGCCGGGAGCTTCGGCCTCCCCGTCTCCGCCACCGGTGACGCCGTGAGCGTCCTCGGGGACGCGACCAGCACCTCCACCGCGCCGGCGGCGTCCGGCCCGGCTGCGTCCGCTCCGGCGGCGTCCGCTCCGGCGGCGCCCACGTCCTCGTCGGCGTCCACCTCGGGCTCCGGTGGCATCGCGTCCGGCACGCAGGTCGTGCCGACCGTGAGCGTTCCGGTGGACCTCGGCTCGACGGCGGTGGCGGTCGGCGGTGACGCGACCAGCGCACCCGCTCCGGCCGCAGCCCCGACTCCGGCGGCCGCCTCCGCGTCGGGGGCGACGGCTCCGGCGGCTCCCGCCGCCACCACCTCCGGTTCCGACAGCGTCCTCGGCGGCACCCAGGTCGCCCCCGACGTCGCCGCACCGATCACGGCCACCGGGGACAGCATCGCGGTCCTCGGGGACGCCACCGGCACCAGCTCGGGAGGCTCGGCACCGGCCGCGAACGCCGGGTCCACCCCGGCGTCGGGGTCGGGTCCGGCCACCTCGGGCTCGGACGGGACGGCCTCGGGGACGCAGGTCGCCCCCGTGGTCAGCGCACCCGTCACCGTCGGCGGCAACGGGATCGCGCTCCTCGGCGACGCCAGCTCCACCGGCACCTCGGGCAGCGGCACCTCCGGCACGACCGGCACCGGCAGCACGGACACCGGCACGACCGGCGGCACCACCACCTCCGGCTCGGACGGCACCGCGTCCGGCACCCAGATCGCCCCGGTGATCAGCCTGCCCGTCACCGTCGGCGGCAACGGGATCGCGCTCCTCGGTGACGCCAGCTCCACCGGCACCACCGGCAGCGGCACCTCCGGCACGACCGGCACCGGCAGCACGGGCACCGGCAGCACGGACACCGGCACGACCGGCGGCACCACCACCTCCGGCTCGGACGGCACCGCGTCCGGCACCCAGATCGCCCCGGTGATCAGCCTGCCGGTCACCATCGGCGGTACCACCGTGGCGGTCGGCGGCAACAGCACCACGACGCCGGACCCCACCACGCCCGCCGGGCCGACGAACCCGGTCGTCACGGATCCGACCAGCCCGGCCGACCCGACCAGCCCGGCCGAGCCCACCACGCCGGTGGGCACCACGGACCCCGCTGACGGCACCGACCCCGTGTCGACCACGCCGGCCGGGAACGACCCGACCGCCACGACGGGGGACGAGGGCACGGTGACCGGCCGTGCCGCGGGCATCGTCCCGGCCACGGTGCTCTCGACGGCTCCGGCCGCGGCGATGACCCGCACCGCCTCCACCACCGGCACGGTCGCCGCGGTGGCGACCACCGCCTCCACGGCGGCGCTCGCGTACACGGGGTCGACGGGTATCGCGGTCTTCGGCGGGATCGGACTGCTGCTCCTGCTCGTGGGACTCGCGCTGCTGTTCCTGCACCGTGAGTCGGTGATCCGCAGCCGCCGCTGAGCCGCGGCTGAGCCGCGGCGATCCGCTCGAGTCGAGCCGCGATTCGGACTCCGAGCCGGGGAACGTCCCGGTTCGGAGTCCGATTCGCGGCTCAGACCCATGGGCTACCGTGCTGCCATGAGGGCCAGGGCGGGCGCGAGTGGATCCGGACGGCGGTCCCCCGCGGTCCTGGTGATCACGATCGTGTCCGCGTTGCTCGTCGTCGCGGCAGCGGCGTTCGCCGGGCCGCTGCGGTTCGGCGGACCACGATGGTCCCCGACGATCGCGCTGCCGACCGCCACGACCGCACCGGGACCGACCGCGGCGACCACCCCGACGGCGCAGCCCGGCGCCGCCGGACACCGCTCGACCCTCCACGTCGACCTCACCTGGCCACTGCTGATCGCCGGCCTGGTCGTGCTCGCACTCGTCGTGGTGCTCCTGGTCCGCCTGCTGGCACGGCGGCGACGTGGCAGGGCCGAGCCGGGCCTCCCCACCGGCCTGCTGACGGACGACGTGTCGGACGTCGACGTCCCGACCACGGCGGCCGCGATGCGCACGGTGCACCGCGGCCTCGCGCGCGCGCTCGACGTCATCGACCAGGACCGACCGGCGTCGGACGCGATCACCGCCGCGTGGCTCGGCCTGCAGGAGGCCGCCGAGGACGCCGGCTACCGGCGGCAGATCGCGGAGACCCCGACCGAGTTCACGGCGCGGGTGCTCCTCCGGCTCGAGCTGGACCGGAACGCCGTCGGGACGCTCCGGGACCTCTACGTGATGGTGCGGTTCGGCACCACGCCGGCCGGGCCGACCGAGGTGCAGGCGGCCCGCGTGGCGCTGCGGACGCTGCAGGAGCGGTGGCCGGGCGGGACACCCACCGCGGCCTCGGAGCAGCGCCGGTGAGCGGCCGGACGGTGGGACTGCCCGCTCGGCGCCGGGTCGTCGAGGTGGTCGTCGTCGCGGTCGTCGTCGGTGCCGCAGGGTGGTTCTTCGGACTCCCGGCGCCCCAGGCCGTCGTCGTCGCGGCCGTGATCACCGCGGTCGGGTTGACCTGGTCGGCGGTGCGCGACGACGAACGGCTCACGTGGCCGGCACCACCCACCGACGTGGTCCGCGGGGCGCGCCGCGACGTCCAGGCGCTGGCGTGGTCCCTGCGCTCACGCGGCGGGGTGCCCGAGCGACCCGTCGTGCGCCTCCGCGCGGCCGCAGGCCACCTGCTGCTCGTGCACCACGGGGTCGACATCGACGACCCGGAGGCCCGACCCGCGGTCGAGCGCCTGCTCCCGCCCGACGTCGTCCGCGTGCTCCTGAGCCCGCGGCACCCCGAACTCGACCTCGCCACGTTCTCGTCCCTCCTGATCGCCGTGGAGGCGCTCGGGGAACCGTCCGGAAGGCTCCCGTGACCGATCAGACCGCCGACACCACCACCCCCAGCCCGCTGTCCGTGGCCGAGGTCGCCCGGCTCAGCGCCGCCGTCCTCGACGCCGTCGGGACCGCCGTGGTGGGCATGCGGGAGCCCCTCGAGCTGGCGTTCGCGAGCATCCTCGCCGGCGGGCACGTCCTGTTCGAGGACGTGCCCGGGCTCGGCAAGACCCTCGCGGCACGGTCCCTGGCGCAGGCGTCCGGGCTCGACTTCCGGCGCCTGCAGTGCACGCCGGACCTGTTGCCGGCGGACATCACCGGCTCGTTCGTCTACGCCCCGAGCACGGCGGAGTTCGTGTTCCGGCCCGGCCCGGTGTTCACGGGGCTGTTCCTGGCCGACGAGATCAACCGGACGTCGCCGAAGACCCAGTCGGCGCTGCTCGAGGCGATGGCCGAGGGGCAGGTCACCGTCGAGGGTGACCGCTTCCCGCTGCCGCGGCCGTTCCACGTCGTGGCGACGTCGAACCCGATCGAGTACGAGGGCACCTACGCCCTGCCCGAGGCGCAGCTCGACCGCTTCATGGTGCGTCTCGCCGCCGGCTACCCGAGCAGGACCGAGGAGCAGCGCGTGCTCCTCAACCGCGTCGAACGCCAGCGCGAGGTCGCGACGGTGCCGGCGGTGATCAGCGGGGCAGATCTCCTGCGCATGCAGGCGACGGTGGAGCAGGTGCACGTCGACGAGGACATCGCGTTGTACTGCGTCGACCTCGCCGTCGGCACACGGGAGCACCGCGACATCCAGGTCGGTGCCTCGCCGCGCGGTGCACAGGCGCTCCTGCTCGTCGGACGCGCCCGTGCGGTGATGGCCGGCCGCGACTTCGTCACCCCCGAGGACGTCAAGACCGCCGCCGTCCCGGTGCTCGCCCACCGACTCTCGCTCACCCCGCAGGCCTGGGCCAACGGCGTCGATCCGGCGACCGTCGTCCGGACGGTGGCCGAGCAGGTGGCGGGGCCGCCCGCGGTGGCCTCGGGTCGGGGCGCCGGCACGGGTGGCGGCATCGGCACGGGTGGCGGCATCGGCACGGGTCGGGCGACGGACGCCACTGCCGGTCGGGAGGCCCGGTGAGCGACGACGACGGATGGCACCTGCCCGTCGGGGTCCCGTCCGGAGCTGTCCCGTCCGGAGGGGCGCCGTCCGGAGCGCTGCTGCCCGGAGGGGCGCCGCCCGGGTCCTCGTCCGCCGCCGGGCCCGAGGACGCCACGCCCGGCGTGCGCTCGACGGACCAGGCGTACCGCGTGCGGTGGGTGCCGAACCCGCCGATCACCGCTGCGATCGCAGCCGCGGTGTTCCTCGCCGGGCTCGCGCTCGTGACGGCCCGCGTCGAGTTCGCCCTCGTGGCCGCACCGCTGCTCGTGATCGCCGCGCTCGGGCACGACCCCGCTCGCGGCCGCGCAGGTGTCATCCGGACCCGAACCGCGGTGCGACCCGAGGACAACGGGCGGGGCGTCGTGGTCGACGTCGAACTCCGGGCACCCCAGGTCGCCGAGGCGGTCGCCGTCGTGGCCACCCTCGCCGACGGATCCACCCGGCGTGTCCTGGTCACGCCGTCCACCGCGGCGGCACTCCGCGGGCCGGTCACGGTCCTCCACTCCGGGCCGCAGGCCGTGGTCCGGCTCGACCTCGCGCTCATCGCGCAGGGCGGCACCGCGGTCACCCTGCCGGAGGAGGGACCGACGCTCCGCGCGGTCGTCCCGCCACCGCGCCTGCGGATCGAACAGCTGCCCATGCCGCACCGGCTCGTCGGCACCACGGGGACCCACGAGTCGAGCAGCCGCGGCGACGGCGGGGAGTTCCGCGACCTCGCGCTCTTCGCCCCCGGGGACCGGCTCCGACGGATCGACTGGCGACGAACGGCACGACGAGGGCAGCAGCCCGGCGAGCTGTACGTGCGGCGCACGTCGTCCACCGCCGACGCCGTGGTCGTCATCGTGCTCGACGACCGTGACGACGTCGGGCCGGACGTCACCCGCTGGTCAGGTACCGCCGGACCCGAGCGGAGCGCGACGTCGCTCGACCTCGCCCGCGAGGCCGCCACCACCCTGGCCTCGGCGTACATCGGCGCAGGCGACCGAGTGGGCTTCCGGGACCTCGCCGGTGCTGTGACGGGCATCGAACCCCGCGGAGGGGTGCGGCAGCTCGACCGCCTCCGCTCTGCGACGGCACGAGCGGTCCCGACGAGCGACACCCCGGGGCCGGTGCGCGCGCCGACCGTGCCCGCGGCCTCGCTCGTCGTGGTGCTCTCGACCTTCCTCGACGACCATCCCGCAGCGATGGCGATCACCTGGGCGGCGACCGGCCGCCGCGTGGTCGCCGTCGACGTGCTCCCGCCGCTCGATCGCTCCGACGCGGACCGGCAGGAGCGCGTCGCGTCGCGGCTCGTCGAGCTCGAACGCCGGGTCCGGTTCGATCGGATGCGAGCGGCCGGGGTGGAACCGATCACCTGGCGGACCGCCGACGGGACGCCGCCCGCGGTCGCCGTGCGGCTGCTGAGCAGAGCGAGGCGGCGGCCATGAGTGCGGAGGCGAGCCGGGCCTCCCGGTCGTTCCCCCATGTCGGACGTGCCCTGCCGGCGTGGGTGTTGACCGCGCTCGGCGTCGTCGCGGGCCTCGGTGGGGCGTGGGTGGCCGTCGGTCCGAGCGGGTGGTGGTTCGCACTCGCGGCGGCGCTCGTCGCCGCGTCGGCGGTGTTCCCGCGTGGGCCGTTCACCGCCGGACTGGTCGTGCAGCTCGCAGTGGCCGCCGTCGCCGGGGGTGCCGGGGCTGGATGGGGTCCGCTCGCAGTCGTGCTCCTCAGCACGCACCTGATCGTCGCGGTCGGCATGGTGGCGTCGGTCGTACCCCGGCGAGCCCTCGTGCAACTGCGGGCATTGCGGCCGTCGGCACTCCGGTTCGTCGCGGTGCAGGCGGGGACGCAGCTCGTGGCGGCCGTGGTGCGCATGGTGGGGGTCCGTGGCGGCGTCGATGACGGCATCACGTGGATCGCCGTCCTCGCGGCGGTGGCGATCGTCGCGGTCGCGGTCGCGGTGCTCGTCCCGGCGCTCGGCGGGAGTCGTCGGTCGTCGGACGGCTGAGGGTCGCCCGCGTCGTCCGGTCATGCCCGGAGCTGCCGTGCCGCCGCCTCCAGGGTCCGCCGCAGCGCTCGGAGCGCCGGAGAGCCGGCCCCGGCTTCCCGCTGTGCCGTGAAGACGGTCCGCTGTGGACGCCCGGGGAGCGGCACGAGGCGGCAGGTGGTGCTCCGGCCGGTCCACACGAGGTCCGGCATGAGCGCGACCGCGTTGCCGGACTCGATGAGGCGGATCTGGGTCTGCAGGTCCGGCGTCTCGTACCGCACGTCGGGTTCGAACCCCGCTGATCGGCACAGCTGCTCCGCGAAGTGTCGTGATGCGGCCCCGCGCGGCTCCATGACCCACGGCATGGCGGCTGCGCCGAGCAGGTCGTCCACCGACTGGTCGAGTGCGTCGACCGGCGGGAGCGCCAGGCGCACGGCGTCGCGGGTCAGGTCCTGGCGGTCCAACCCGGCGTGCCACGCGGCGGCATGCGCCGGGTACTGCTCGGCGATGACGAGGTCGAAGTCCCGGACCCACGTGGCGCGCAGGGCGCTCTCCGGTTCGTGCTGGACCATCTCCACGCGGACGTCGGGGTGGGTGCGGGCCATGGCGCGGAGGGCCGGCGGCATGAGGGCGAGCGCCGCGGACTGGAACACCGCCACGCGGACCCGCCCCTGCACGCTCGGGAGTGACTCGTCGAGCGCACCCTGGGCCCGTTCGAGCACGTCGAGCACCTCGCTCGCCGCGGCGACGAGCACCTCGGCCTGCGGGGTGAGCTGCAGACGCCGCCCGGCGGGTCGGAGGAGCTCCAGGCCCGTTTCGCGCTCGAGGGCGTTCAGCTGCTGGGACACCGCCGACGGCGTGAAGGACATCGCCTCGGCGACGGCGGCGATCGTGCCCCGGATGGCGAGTTCGCGCAGGATCACCATGCGCCGGACGTCGAGCATGCGGACTCCTCGTGTGGGTGTGTGGACCGTGGGATGTCACTGTGTCTGGATCGCGACCAGTGCGTGGGGCCACCTGTCACGCCTGTGGATAACCAGGTAGGAACGCTACCGATAACCGTGAACCAACCGTCACTGGTGCTACCGCAACCGGAGCCCGATACTGGGCGCATGACCGACCTCGCCACCCCACGGCACGACATCGACGGCGCCGCCGCGGATCCCCTCGTCGACGCCACGATCGTGCTCGTCCGTCGGTGGCTCGCCGAGGCCGACGGCCACCCCGTCGACGGTTCGGCTGCTCAACTCGCGGGCGTGCTCCGCGACCCCAAGGGCCTCGCGTTCACCGTCGGCTTCGTCGACGGCGTGGTCAGGCCGGAGGACCGGACCGTCGCCGCCCGGACGCTCCGTCGGATCGCGCCGGACGTCCCCACGTTCCTCCCGGCCGCCATGCGTGCGCTCGTGCGCGCCGGTGGCGGGCTCGCCCCGGTCCTGCCGGACGTCGTCGTGCCGATCGCGCGCCGCGTGCTCCGGCGGATGGTCGGGCACCTGATCATCGACGCGTCCGACTCCGCGCTCGGGCCGGCGATCCAACGGGTCAAGCGCGAGGGCGTGCGCCTCAACATGAACCTGCTCGGCGAGGCGGTCCTCGGCGAGCGCGAGGCCGCGCGTCGACTCGAAGGCACCGAGCGGCTCCTCGCCCGCGACGACGTCGACTACGTGTCGATCAAGGTGTCGTCGACCGTGCATCCGCACTCGCCCTGGGCCTTCGACGAAGCCGTCGCCGACGTCGTCGCCAAGCTCCGCCCCCTGTTCGCCCGAGCGTCCGCCGCCTCCCCTCACAAGTTCATCAACCTCGACATGGAGGAGTACAAGGACCTCGACCTGACGATCGCGGTCTTCACGACGCTGCTCGACGATCCGGCGTTCCTCGACCTCGAGGCCGGGATCGTGCTCCAGGCGTACCTGCCGGACGCGCTCGGCGCCATGCAGCGGCTCCAGGAGTGGTCCGCGGCACGCCGCGCCCGCGGCGGCGCCGGGATCAAGGTCCGGCTCGTCAAGGGCGCGAACCTGCCCATGGAGCAGGTCGAGGCCTCGATCCACGGCTGGCCCCTGGCGACCTGGCACACCAAGCAGGACTCCGACACGAACTACAAGCGCGTGCTCGACTGGGCCCTCACGCCGTCGCGCATCGCCAACGTCCGGGTCGGGGTCGCCGGGCACAACCTGTTCGACATCGCGCACGCCTGGCTCCTGGCCGGGGAGCGCGGGGTGCAGAGCGGCATCGAGTTCGAGATGCTCCTCGGCATGGCCCAAGGGCAGGCCGAGGCCGTCAAGCGGACCGTCGGGGGTCTCCTGCTCTACACGCCGGTGGTGCACCCGAGCGAGTTCGACGTCGCGATCGCGTACCTGATCCGTCGCCTCGAAGAAGGCGCCTCGCCGGACAACTTCATGTCCGCCGTGTTCGAGCTGTCGACCTCCGAGGCGCTGTTCGAGCGCGAGGCCGACCGGTTCCGCGCGTCACTCGCTCCGCTCGCCGAGTCCGGCGGCCTCGAGGCTCCTGCTCCGCATCGGGTCGCCGACCGGTTCGCGGCAGTTCCGCGGCCGACCCTCGGGCACTTCGAGAACACGCCGGACACGGATCCGTCGGTCGCCGAGCACCGCGTGTGGGCGCGCGGCGTCATCGAGCGGATGTCCACGAGCACGCTCGGCATCGACGCCGTGCAGGAGGCCCGGATCACCGAGCCGGACACCCTCGCCGCCGCCCTGCAGCGCGTGCGCGAGGCAGGCTCGACGTGGGGATCGTGGTCCGGCGAGGACCGAGCGAGGGTCCTGCACGCCATCGGTGCGGCGCTCGAGGCGCACCGCACCGAGCTGGTCGAGGTCATGGGAGCCGAGGCCGGCAAGACGATCGACCAGGCCGACGTCGAGGTCTCCGAGGCCGTCGACTTCGCCCACTGGTACGCCGAACTCGCGCGGTCGCTCGACGAGGTCGACGGAGCCCGGTTCGTCCCCGCTGCGCTGACGCTCGTGACGCCGCCGTGGAACTTCCCCGTCGCGATCCCGGCCGGGTCGACGCTCGCGGCGCTGGCGGCCGGATCGGGAGTCGTGCTCAAGCCCGCCGGTCCGGCCGAGCGCTGCGGCGCGGTGCTGGCCGGTGTCATCGGCGATGCACTGGCCGCCGCGGATGCGCCGGCGGACGTGCTCGCGCTCGTGCCGGTGTCGGAGGAGGACCTCGGCCGAGACCTCGTCGCCTCCCCGCTCGTCGATCGGGTGATCCTCACGGGCGCGTACGAGACGGCCGAGCGCTTCCGGTCCTTCCGGCCCGATCTGCCGCTCCTCGCCGAGACGAGCGGCAAGAACGCGATCATCGTGACGCCGTCCGCGGACCTCGACCTCGCCGTCAAGGACGTCGTGCAGTCCGCCTTCGGGCATGCCGGGCAGAAGTGCTCCGCGGCGTCGCTCGTCGTACTGGTCGGCTCGGTCGCCCGGTCGAAGCGGTTCAAGCACCAGCTGCTCGACGCGGTGTCGTCCTTGACCGTCGGGTACCCCTGGGACCCGACGACGCAGATGGGCCCGATCATCGAGCCAGCCAGCGGCAAGTTGCTCACGGGCCTGACCGAGCTCGGCCCTGGCGAGACGTGGCAGCTCCGGCCCGAGCAGCTCGACGATCGCGGTCTGCTCTGGAGCCCCGGGGTGCGCGGTGGGGTTCGACGCGGATCGGACTACCACCGCACGGAGTACTTCGGGCCGATCCTCGGCGTCATGACCGCGGACACCCTCGACGAGGCCATCGACATCGTGAACGAGGTCGACTACGGACTGACCTCGGGGCTGCACGCGCTCGATCCCGCCGAGATCGGCGCATGGCTGTCGCGGGTCGAGGCCGGGAACCTCTACGTCAACCGGGGGATCACGGGCGCGATCGTCCGGCGGCAGCCCTTCGGCGGGTGGAAGCGATCCGCCGTCGGGCCGGGCACCAAGGCCGGGGGTGTCAACTACCTCATCGGCCTCGGTTCGTGGGAGCCGACCGCGGCGAGCGCCGGTGATGCGGTGACGTCCGCGGCCGTGGCGCGCCTCCAGGCTGATGCCGGTGCTGGGCTGTCCGAGCCGGACCGTGCGCTGCTCGCGCGCGCTTTCCGGTCCGACGCGCACGCGTGGTCGACGCTGTTCGGCACCGCCGCGGACGTCTCCGGGCTCAGCGCCGAGCGGAACGTGGCCCGGTACCTGCCGTGGCCGGAACCCGTGCTCGTCCGGCTCGTCGCGGGTGGCAGCGTCGCGTCGCTCGTCCGCGCGGTCGGTGCGGCGGCTGCCGCGGGGGCGGCGGTCGCGGTCTCGGTCGACCCGGAGTGCACGCTCCCCGAGGCCGTGCGGACCGCACTCCGCGCCGAGCCCCACGTGGGATCGGTGGCCGTCGAGTCCGCCGAGGCGTTCCACGCCCGTGCTGGCCGACTCGGCGGCGGGCGGATCCGGCTCATCGACGGGGACGCCGAGGCCGTGCGTGCCCTCGCCGTCGCGACGAACGGGAGGCCCGACCTCGCCGTGTACGCCGGACCGGTCACCGAGGCGGGCCGCATCGAGCTGCTGCCGTTCCTGCGAGAGCAGTCCATCGCGATCACGGCCCACCGGTTCGGGACGCCGAACCACCTGTCGGACGGGCTCATCTGACACGCCGTCGCTGGCTCCCCGCGCCCGAGCGGAGAAGCCGTGCACGAGAGGATGGCCGCAGAAGGAGTGTGTGCGATGGAGATCCGTTCGTTCGAGGACACCGACACCGAGGCCGTGGTGGCGCTCTGGCGTGAGGCCGGGCTGACCCGCCCGTGGAACGACCCGCACGAGGACGTCCGCCGCAAGCAGACCGTGCAGCCCGAGATGTTCTTCGTCGCCGAGGACTCCGGGCGGATCGTCGGCGCGGTGATGGCCGGGTACGACGGGCACCGCGGCTGGATCAACTACCTGGCGGTCGGAGACGACCAGCGCGGCACGGGACTCGGTCGCGCGCTCGTCGAACGCGCGGAGGGGGCGCTCCTGGCGCTCGGGTGCCCCAAGGTGCAGCTCCAGGTCCGGCCCGACAACACCGGGGTCGTCGACTTCTACGAGCACCTCGGCTACGCCCCGTACGAGGCCGTCAGCATGGGGAAGCGCCTGATCGAGGACTGAGTCGTGCCCGATCCTCGCGACACCGGCCGAGCCGTTCCCCACTCGGCCCGGTCCGGCAGCGTCCTGGTCGCACTCGGCGCCGCACTCTGGGGCACCGGTGGGGTCGCGGGCACGATCGTGGCCGCGGACAGCGCGATGTCCTGGCCGGCGATCTCGGCGCTCCGTCTGCTCGGCGGCGGACTCGTCATGCTCGCGGTCACCGCGGCGATGGGCGGCCTCCGGCGCGTGCCGCGCAGCCGGGAGGCCCTGGGGCACGTCCTCCTGACGGCCGTCCTGACCGGCGTGTACGGCACCGCGTACTTCGAGTCGGTCTCGCTCGTCGGCGTCGCGGTGTCGACCGTCATCTCCCTCGGGGTCGCGCCCGTCGCGGTCGCGGTCGCCACGGCACTGCACGAGCGCCGGCCGCCCCGCGCCACGGTGGTCCTCGCGCTCGCCACCGCGGTCGTCGGGCTCCTGCTCGTCAGCGACGTCTCGGGCTCCGAGCCCGGGGCCGGCAGCGCGAGTGTCTCCGGCGCCGGCGTTGCCGTCGGGTCCTCGAACACGGTCGGCGTGCTGCTCGCGCTCGTGGCCGGGCTGGCGTTCGCGGGGACCTCGATCGTGAACCGGCGTGTGATCCCGGGTCTCGGGCCGTCGACGCTCATCGCCGTGTCGTTCACCCTCGCCGGGGTGCTGTCCGCCGTGTTCGCGCTGTGCACCGGGTTCCACCTCGCGAGCGCGGGGCCCTCGGCGTGGGGCGGGGTCGCGTTCCTGGCGCTCGTGCAGACCGTGCTCGGGTACCTGGCGTTCTACGGCGGACTCCAGCGCGGGGTCGCGGCGACGACCGCGGCGGTGCTGTCACTCGTGGAGCCGCTGGTGGCGACCGTGCTGTCGGTCGTGGTGCTCCACGAGCCGCTCACGGTCGTGGGTGTGGTCGGCATCGTGCTGCTCCTCGTCGCGGTGGTGCTGGTCCGCACGCCGCGCTGACCTCCCCAGGAACCGCTGGTTCCGCGGAGCCGGTCGCCGAGAACAGGCGGAAGGGCTCGGGGGCCGGAACCTGCCGGCGGCTGAGGGAGAATCGAGTGCCTGCAGCATCCGGAGGTCCCCATGCAGCTCTCGCACCGCGCCCGCGCCGTCGCACCCTTCTACGCGATGGAGTTCGGCAAGCAGGCGGCAGCCCTCGAGGCCGAGGGCCACGACGTCGTCAAGCTCAGCCTCGGCGAGCCCGACTCCGGCGCACCACCCGCCGTCCTGGAGGCCCTGCGCCAGGTGGCCGACGGACGGCCACTCCCCTACACGGCCGCGTTGGGCCTCCCGGCGCTGCGCGCGGCGATCGCCGCGTTCTACCGGACGCAGCACGACGTCGAGATCGACCCCGCGCGGATCGTCGTGACGGCGGGCGCGTCGGCGGCGTTGCTCCTCGCGACGGCCGCGCTCGTCGACGCCGGTGACGAGGTGCTCATGGCGGACCCGTCGTACCCCTGCAACCGCGAACTGGTCGAGACGTTCGGGGGACGGGTGACCCTCGTCCCGACGACCGCCGAGACGCGGTTCCAGCTCGACGACGACGCCGTCCGGGCGAACTGGACGGAGCGGACCACAGGCGTGATGATCGCGACGCCCTCGAACCCGACGGGCACCTCGATCCGTCCCGAGGACCTCGCGGCGATCTGTGCGACGGCGCGGGAGCGCGGCGCGTGGCGGATCGTGGACGAGATCTACCTCGACCTCAGCGACCCGGACGAGCAGGGTCGGCGTGCGCGCAGTGTGCTGTCGATCGATCCCGACGCCATCGTCGTCAACAGCTTCTCGAAGTACTTCGGCATGACGGGGTGGCGTCTGGGTTGGTGCGTCGTGCCCGAGGAACTCGTGCCCGTGACCGAACGCCTGGCGCAGAACTACTTCCTGTGCGCGTCCGCCCCGGCGCAGGCGGCGGCACTCGCGTGCTTCACCCCGGAATCGCTCGCCGTGGCGGAGGCGCGGCGAGCGGAGTTCGCCGCGCGGCGGGCGGTCGTGCTCGACGGCCTCGCGCGGATCGGCCTCCCCGTGCCGGTCCCGCCGGACGGTGCGTTCTACGTGTACTTCGACGTGACCGGGACCGGACTCAGCTCGTGGCAGTTCTGCGAGCGGGCGTTGCACGAGGCGCACGTCGCCCTGACGCCGGGCCGCGACTTCGGAGTCCACACGGCGGAGTCGCACGTCCGGTTGTCGTACGCGGCGTCGATGGACGCACTGCACGAGGGTCTGGCGCGCCTCGGCCGATTCGTGTCGTCCTTGGGCTGATCGGTGGCACCGGCCCGCGACACAGCGGGCACCCGGGCTTTCGGGACGGCAGCGAGGACCGATCGGGGTACGGGCGAGCCAGGCCGACTCAGGGCGCATGGACAGCGAACGCGCATCTCGTCCCCCTACGTTGACGCCAACCTCGCACCCGCGGGGGAACCCGCAGGAGCCGGTCGAAGGGCCGCTCCCCCCACGGAAGCAGTCGCCCTGACGACCACCGATCCGACCGTGCCGCGCATCGTCCGCACGCGTCCCCGCTCCGGCACCACCAGCGGCACGTCGACGTACTCCTCGATCCTCGCCCAGGTCAAGGAGCAAGGCCTCCTCGGCCGCCGCATCGGTTTCTACTGGGCGCTGTTCGGCGCCCTCATCGGGTCGCTCGGGGTCGTGTGGGCCGCGTTCGCGCTCCTCGGCCACTCCTGGTTCCAGCTCATCGTCGCGGCCGCGCTCGGCGTCCTGTTCACCCAGTTCGCGTTCCTGTCGCACGAAGCCGCGCACCGGCAGGTGTTCGCATCGCACAAGTGGAACGACCAGGCGGGCCGGTTGCTCGGGACCTTCCTCGTCGGGCTGAGCTACTCCTGGTGGATGAACAAGCACACCCGGCACCACGGGAACCCGAACACGGTCGGCAAGGACCCGGACATCGCGCCGGACACCATCCGGTTCCGTCCGGAGGACGCCGCCGCGGCGCGCGGTCCGCTCCGCCTGCTCGTGCGGGTCCAGGGGTACGCGTTCTTCCCGCTCCTCACCCTCGAGGGCATCAATCTCCACTGGCTCGCGGTCCGCTCGGTCGTGACCGGCGCCGCGACCAAGGCGGACGCCCGACACCGCTGGATCGAGGGCGGCCTCCTGGCGGCCCGCTTCGGCATCTACCTGACCGTGGTGTTCTGGTTCCTGCCGCTCGGCATGGCGTTCGCGTTCCTCGGGGTGCAGCTCGCGGTGTTCGGCGTGATGATGGGCGCCTCGTTCGCCCCGAACCACAAGGGCATGCCGGTGCTGGCGCACGACGCCCAGGTCGACTTCTTCTCGCGACAGGTGCGGACCTCCCGGAACATCCGCGGCGGCTGGTGGGTGTCGTTCCTCATGGGCGGCCTCAACTACCAGGTCGAGCACCACCTGTTCCCGAGCATGCCGCGGCCGGCGCTCAAGCAGGCTCGCCTGCTCGTCCGCGACCACTGTGCGACGCTCGACGTGCCCTACACCGAGACCACGCTCGTGCGGTCCTACGGCATCGTCGTCCGGTACCTCAACGAGGTCGGCCTCGCCGCGCGCGACCCGTTCGCCTGCCCGCTCGTGGCCGAACTCCGGGTGCGCTGACCGCCCTCGGGTTCACTCCCCGAACAGGATCTCCAGCAGGGCGACCACCACGACGCCCGCGATCGGCACGCCCGCGATGAGCAGTCCGGCGCGGACCTGCGTCCGGTGGATCGTCCTCCGACCGCCGGACGCCTGGGCGACCTGGGTCGCGGCGACGAGCTCGGGTGCCGCGGCGGGCGGAACGGGCGGCGGAGCAGGGCGGTCGTCCTCGAACGCCGGGATCTCGATGACGACCTCGGCGGGATCCACCGCCGGCGGCAGATGCGCGAAGCGTGCGACCTCCTCGGGCGCCGGTGCGCGATCTCGCTCGTCCTCGGCCATCGGTCGCTCCCCTCGTCAGCCACAGCGTGCCAGGTCCTCCACACGCTCGTCGAGTGCCGAGTCGATCCACATCCGCGCCGATTGACCCTGCCGGAGCGACCCGTTCCTCCCCTATGGTGAGTGCCACCGCCGCACAGGCGCGGGAGCCAGGGGGAGGGCGACGACGTGATCGACGTTGCAGGACTGACGAAACACTTCGGCGCGACGACGGCCGTGCAGGACCTGACGTTCACGGTGCAACCTGGGCTCGTGACCGGGTTCCTCGGGCCGAACGGCGCGGGCAAGTCGACGACCATGCGGCTCATGCTCGGGCTCGACCGTCCCACCGCGGGCTCCGCCACCATCAACGGCCGTCGTTACGCCGACCACCGCGCGCCCCTGCACGAGGTCGGCGCGCTGCTCGACGCCAAGGCCGTGCACCCGGGGCGGAGCGCGCGAGCACACCTCCGAGCCCTCGCCGCGACGCACGGCATCTCCCAGGCCCGAGTCGACACGGTGATCGGCCTGACCGGGCTCGACAGCGTGGCGGGCAAGCGCGTCGGCGGGTTCTCGCTCGGCATGGGTCAGCGCCTCGGGATCGCTGCTGCGCTGCTCGGTGACCCGGCCGTCGTGATCCTGGACGAGCCGGTCAACGGCCTGGACCCCGACGGCGTGCTCTGGGTCCGCGGCCTCGCCAAGCACCTGGCGTCCGAGGGCCGGACCGTGTTCCTGTCGTCCCACCTCATGAGCGAGATGGCGCAGACGGCGGATCGCATCGTCATCGTCGGCAAGGGTCGGCTCCTCGTCGACGAACCCATGGCGGCCCTGCTCGCGCGGTCCGGGTCGTCCGTCGTCGTCGCCGGCCCGGCGCTCGATCCGCTCACCGAGGCGGTCGCGCGGGGCGGCGGACGCGTCCAGCAGGTCGCCCCGGATCGTTTCGAGATCACCGGGCCCGACGCGGCGTGGATCGGCGAGTTCGCTGCCGAGTACCGACTCGTGCTGCACGAACTCACGCCACGCTCCGCCTCGCTCGAGGAGGCCTACCTCGCGATGACCCGAGACGAGACCGAGTACGTGTCAGGAGGCGCGCGATGAGCGGCGTGGAGATCGGGACGTCCACCGAGCGGGCAGCGCCGACCGCTCCCCGCTCCGGCGTCGCCGCCCGGTTGACCTTCGGCGGTCTGCTCCATGCCGAGTGGATCAAGCTCTGGACGCTCCGGTCGACGTACTGGTGCTTCCTCATCGCGGTCGCGCTGACGGTCGGGTTCGGTTTCCTCGTCGCCGTCGCAATCTCGAGTACCGGGCTCGGCGACACCGGCAGCCGCCCGGGAGCGACCTCGGCGCTCGCGCAGGCAGCGACGGGTGGCACCAGCATCGCGGAGCTCGTGGTCGCGGTGCTCGGTGCCCTGATCGTGACCGGCGAGTACGGCACCGGCATGATCCGTACGACGTTCCTCGCCGCGCCGCGCCGCTTCGACGCCCTCGGCGCCAAGGCGCTCGTGTTCGTCCTCGTCGCGTTCGGGGTCGGGATCGTCGCGGTCGCGATCAGCACCGGGATCGCGATCGCCGTGGTCACCGGCGCGGGCCTCCACCCGGACCTCGGCGAGCCGGGTCTGTGGGGGGCGTTGCTGGGCGGAGCGGGAGCGCTGGCACTCGTGGGTCTGCTCGCCGTCGGGATCGGGATGCTCGTCCGGAACTCGGCCTTCGCGATCACGCTCTCGGTCGGCATCCTGTTCGTGCTCCCGATCATCATGAGCATCCTCAGCGGTGTCACCCAGGCGCATTGGGTGACCGACCTGATCGCCTACCTGCCGAGCCAGGCGGCCTCGACGATGTCGTCGTACGACCCGCACGGCCTCACGTCGTCGCTCGACCCCTGGCAAGCCGCGCTCGTACTCGGGCTCTGGGCCGGGGTGTTCGTCGGTCTCGGCGTGCTCGCCGCCGAGCGCCGAGACGCCTGACCGGAGCTGCCGGGCTGTTCGAGCCGGTCGTCCGGTCGGGCCTCCGCTCCCGCTTCGTCACCGACGCGATGACGCGCGCCCGCTCCGCCGCATGATCGCCCGGCGGATCTCCCCCACGATGACGGCGAACGCGGCCGCGCAGAGCGGTCCCGCCACGACGTCGCTCGGGTAGTGCACCGCCAGGACCACACGCGACACCGCGACCACCCCCACCACCACGACGCCCAGGCCGATGGCGACCCGCCGCGCCACGGGCCGCTCCCGGAGCGTCGGCGCGAGCAGGACCAGCACGCCGATCACGAGCGCGGTCGCCACGGCGGCATGACCGGAGGGGTAGGACCACGTCGACGGGGTCGAGATCGCCGCGACCCCCCGCACGGCTGGACGCGGCCGCTCGACGATGAGCTTGAGCGCCTCGGTCGCCCACCACGGCACGACGGTGAGCGCCAGGGAGGTCAGCACCGCCTCCGACCGGCGCCGAACCGCCCACGTGATCGCCGCGATGACGAGGACGATGACGGTGGCCCCACCCGGGGCGAGGGTGTTCCCGATCACCAGCGCGATCGCGTGCGCCCACGGCGGCGCGCCGTCGATCGCGGCCTGGTCCACGGCGAGCTCGGCGGCGTGCCAGTCGGCGTCGTGCGTGATGACGACGCCGACGAGGACGAGCGCGACGAGCACGGCACCCGCGGTGGCGACGCGTGCCCGGCTCGAGGCGGTCCGGCGGCGCGTGTCCATCGGCTCATCCTGGCCGAGCGCGCCCGGGAGCCACCCGGGAGCCCCTCCCCGAGCCACCCGAGCCCCACGAGCGCCGAGCCACCTCGAGGCGGCAGCCGGAACCCGCGACCCACCTTCGAGCGGCAGCCGGACTCGCGAGTCATCCGGGAGGCGCGTCCACCGCAGCAACGGACCTCCCGTCCGACGCGGGCTCAGTCGACGAGCGTCTGCGTCCCGAGCACGATCGCGAGGGCGAGCCGCTCGGCGTCCTCGGTGCCGGGCTCGGCCGTGTAGAGCATGATGCGGACGTCGTCGGTCGCCACGACCAGCACGTCGCAGTCGAGCGCGATCGGCCCGACGGTCGGGTGCTGCACGACCTTGCGCTTGACGGTGCCACGGTCCGCGGCGACCGTCTCGGCCTCCCAGAGCTCGACGAACCGGGCACTCCCGGCGGCGAGTTCGGCCACGAGGGCCTGCACGGACCGGTCGGCCGGGTAGCGGCTCGCGGTACGACGGAGTTCGGCGACCTGTCCGGCCTGCAGCGCGGCGAGCTCCTCGGGGCTGTGCACCACGCGGGTGCCGGGGCCGATCAGGTTGCGCCAGACTGCATTGCGCTCGATCCCGCGCCAGGTCGAAGTGGGTCCCATGAGCGCGTCGTACGGCGCGTTGGCGACGATGAGCGTCCACGTGGCGTCGTACACGGCGACCGGGGTGGTCGCGAGCCGGTCGAGGAGGCGCTGCACGCTTGCCGAGATCCGCGACGGCACGAGGTCGGGGCCGGGTGCGGCGTGTCCCGCGAGGTCGTACAGGAGGTCGCGGTCGGCGTCGGAGAGCCGCAGGGCTCGGGCGATCGCCTCGACGACCTGCGCCGAGGGCGAGGTCGCCCGCCCCTGTTCGAGCCGGGTCAGGTAGTCGGCGGAGATCCCGGCGAGCGCTGCGAGTTCCTCGCGCCGGAGGCCCACCGCACGTCGGCGGCCGCCCACGGGCACGCCGACGGTCTCGGGCGCGACGCGGTCTCGCCAGCGCCGCACGGTCCGTCCGAACTCCCAGGTCTGCACCCGTCCAGTCTCCGCGACCGGCGCGGCGGTGTCCTGGGTCCACCGGTCCCAGGACGCCGCGGACGACGCCGGAGCCGCAGCCGTTCGCGCACAGCCCGACGACGCAGCCCCGCCCGACCGCACTCAGGCCCGGACCGCCGCCGCTCCCGTCGGCCCCACCGTCCGCGGCCGCAGCGCCCCGGAGGCCACGAACGCGGCGACGAACGCGGCCGCCACGAGCCACAGCGCGGTGAGGACGCTCGACCGCTCGGCGAGGAGCCCGATGGCCGGCGGACCGGCGAAGTTCGCGAAGTACCCGATCGACGCGACGACGCTGACCCGCGCGGCGGGGTCCGGGCCGGACTCGGCCGCGGCGGACATGCCGAGCGGGAACCCCATCGACACCCCGACCGCCCAGAGCAGCACCCCGACGAGCGCGATCCACCAGGTCCCGCCGAGGATGAACGCGACCGCGCCGAGCACGCCGAGCGCCGCCGTCACGCGGACGGTCCACACGCGGCCGAACCGGTCGACGAACGGGCCGCCGAGTGCCCGGGTGGCGGCCTCGGTGAGCGCGAACACGGTGAAGAACAGCGCGGCGACCGCTGCGGGTTCGCCGTGGTCGTCCCGGGTGGCGAGGGTGAGCCAGTTGTTCGCGGACCCCTCGCCGAGTTCGACGCCGAGCATGACGACCCCGATGAGCAGGAGCCGCCAGTCGGCCCATCCGCGCAGCCACTCGAGCACCTTGCGGCCGGTGCTCTGGGGCTCCCGTGGCTCCTCGGTCCGGGCGCCGGCCGGGATCGAGCGGGTCAGGACGAGGCCCGCCACGGCGATCGCGACCGCCTCGCCGACGAACTGGACCGACGGTGCGATGCCGAGCGCCGCGCAAGCCGCACCGATCCCGGACCCGAGTGCCGCGCCTCCCGACCATGCCGCGTGCATGAGCGGCAGGAAGGTGCGGCCCATCGCGGCCTCGACAGCCGTGCCCTCGACGTTGATCATGACGTCGAGGGACCCGATCCCGAGCCCGGCCGCGACGAACGCGACGGCGACCAGGGGAACGGACCCGAGGGCGGCGGCGAGGCCGATGACGGCGAGCGCGACGGCGACCAGGAGGATCGTGCTCGCGATCGCACGTCGGCTCCCGAGCGTCCGCAGCAGCGGGGTGGCGAGCAGCAGCCCGGCGACGGACCCGACGGTGACGGCGGCGAGCACGACGCCGATGGTGCCGGTCGTCACGTGGAGCTCCGCGCGGAGCTCCGGCAGGCGCGGTCCCCACGCGGCGAGGGTGATGCCACCGATGCCGAACGCGACGATGATCGCGGTCCGCCATCGGACGAGGACACGGCGGTCGACGACGGCGTCGGCACCGGAACGGGAGTCGGTCACGCTCCGGATCGTAACGGCGCCGCGGGACGCGCCGGGGAAACTACACACCGGAAGGTATTGCGTGTAGCGTCGTCCCGATCCTGTCGACGACGCCGGAGCATCCCACGGCCGCGACGGGTGGACACCCCTGCCAGGACCGAAGGAGTTCCGAATGCCCACCACCTCCGTGCAGCTGTACTCGCTGCGGGACGCCGTCGCGGCCGACCTGGACGCCGCCGTCGCGCGGGTCCGCGAGATCGGCTACGAGCACGTCGAGCCGTACGCGTTCCAGGAGCGCGTCGACGACTACGAGCGCGTGTTCGCCGCGACCGGCCTCACCGCGCCGTCCGGTCACGCCGCCGTGATCGACTCGGAGGCCCCCGAGGCCGTGTTCGAGGCCGCCGTGCGCCTCGGCATCACGACCGTCATCGACCCGTTCATCCCGACGGACCGGTGGCAGACCGCCGACGACGCGAAGCGCCTCGCCGAGCGCGTCAACACGCTCACCGAGCAGGCGGCGGGCTCCGGCCTCCGCTTCGGGTACCACAACCACCAGTGGGAGTTCACGAACAAGGTCGACGGTCGTCCGATCTACGAGCTGTTCGTCGAGCAGCTCGCCCCCGAGGTCGTCCTCGAGGTCGACACGTTCTGGGCCACCGTCGGCGGTGCCGACGCACCGGCCGTGCTCCGCGGGCTCGGCGACCGCGTCGTCGCGATCCACGTCAAGGACGGCAAGGTGACCGGGGACATCGCCACGGCCCTCCCGTCGAGCGAGAGCGCGCTCGTCGTGCCCGACGCGCTCAAGGCGGCGTTCGAGAACCAGACCCCCGCCGGTCAGGGCGACGTCGACGTCGCCGCGATCCTCGCCGCGGCCCCGCAGGCCCTGCGTGTCGTCGAGTTCGACGCCTACAAGGGCGACGTGTTCGAGGGCATCGCCGAGTCCCTGGCCTGGCTGCGCGAGAACGACCACTGAGCTGAGCTCGACGGCGGGGCCGCGCCGGGTGATCCGGCGCGGCCCCGCCCCGTTCCCATCGGCAGCGCCGTCCCGATCAGGCGGCCGGCCCCGGCGGCACGATCGACTCGAGGAGCCGGAGGACCCGCGCGCCGTCGACCGCTTCGGGGTCGAGCAGCCACTGCACCTGCAGCCCGTCGGACGCCGCGATGCTCAGCGAGGCGAGGTCCTGCGCGTCGAGGTCCGCGCGGATCCGCCCGGCCTCCTGGTCGCGTCGGATGAGCTCGGCGAGGTCGTGGCGCAGCGATCGAAAACGCTCGCGCATGAACTCCCGCGTCCCCGGGTGGCCCTCCTGCACCGCGTCGGCCGCGAGTGTCGTGTAGAGCTGCACCAGCCCGGGCACGGACCGGTTGCGGTCGGTGCTCTCGCGCATGTCCCCGATCGCCGAGGTCGGGGGTTCGGCCGCCGAGACGGTGCGGACCTCGTGCTCCCGGTACACGGCGACGAGGAGTTCGTCCCGGGACGAGAAGTAGTGCCGCAGCGCCGCGTGCGAGATGCCGAGCGCGTCCGCCACAGAACGGATCGACGACGCGTCGACCCCCTGCTCGGCGACCATCCGGATCATCTCGTCGAGGATCTGCGCGCGCCGCTCCGCCCCCTTGCGGTACCCGCGCCGTGGGGCGTCCTCGGCGGCTCCAGCGCTGGTCACGCCCCCAACGTAGCGCCAGCCGGGAGGGCCGGGGGCACGTTCGCGAGATCGGCCGCCGGTCGGGTTGCGCCGGAGCGACGGGGAGGGCAACCTGCTCACCGTGCCACACGTCCCGCGGCACGCACCGCCCCACGAGGCCCCGGAGCACGATGACCGACCACCGCCCCACCGTCCTGTTCGTGTGCGTCCACAACGCCGGGCGATCACAGATGGCCGCGGGCTACCTGCAGCACCTCGCGGGCGACCGCGTGACCGTGCTGTCGGCGGGCAGCGAACCGGCGGACCACGTCAACCCCGTCGCGGTCGCGGCCATGGCCGAGGACGGCATCGACATCACCGCCGGCCGACCGCGCGTGCTCGAGACCGACACCGTCCGCGCGTCCGACGTCGTCATCACCATGGGGTGCGGCGACGCGTGCCCGGTGTTCCCCGGCAAGCGCTCCGAGGACTGGGAGCTCACCGATCCCGCGGGCCTGCCGCTCGAGCAGGTGCGGCCCGTCCGCGACGAGATCCGGCGGCGCGTCACGGCGCTCGTCGCGGAGCTCGACGCCTGACCCGTCCGGCGCGATCGACGGCACGGTCGCTTCTGCGGCACGGTCGCTTCTGCAGCCGGACCGCTCCCGCGGCCCTACCGCTTCCATCGGCCCGCGCCTACGCTGTCCTCAGATCGCCCGGAGAGCAGGAGTCGACGATGACCGAACGCAACGCTTCCGACGGCACCCCCGGCAACGTGGTCCGCGGTGAGGTGATCATCCTGCAGCTCGACCCGGCGGAGCTGCTGAGCGAACCCCCGACCGACGCGGAGTTCGTCGGCGTCCTGCTGTCGAGCACCGAGGGCCGGCCGTCGTACTTCGCCGGGCACCGCATCGGCGGCGAGGCCTACGACCGCGTGTCGATGAAGTTCAGCGACCGCGAGCGGGTGTGGGTGAAGGTCGCCGACTCGGGCCCCGACGTGACGTACCGGCTCATCACGGCGAACCAGTACGCCACCAGTCGGCCATGACGGCGAGCACCCGCACTGGATGCATGATGCCGTCATGACCATCGGCTTCGACCGCGACTCCTGGGACGCCCACTGGCGCGACGTCGACGGCGACGAAGCCGAGGGGCCGACCACTCCGACCCCGTACCTGGTGCAGGCGGCGGAGGCCGGGCCTCCCGGCTCCGCGCTCGACGCGGGGTGCGGCACCGGGACGGACGCGGTGTGGCTCGCCGAGCACGGCTGGCACGTGACCGGCGTCGACATCGCGCCGACCGCGCTCGAACGCGCCGCACGGCGCGCAGCCGTGGCGGAGGTCACGGACGCGGTGACCTGGGTGGCCGCGGACCTGACCACCTGGGAGCCCGAGCGCCGCTTCGACCTGGTGACGACCGCCTACGCGCACGCCACGATCCCGCAGCTCGCGCTCTACGAGCGGATCGGTGGATGGGTCGCGCCCGGTGGCACGCTGCTCGTCGTCGGGCACCGACACGGGTCGCACCACCGGCACGACGCCGCACCGCCCGAGGAGGCCACGGTCGGTGCCGCCGACGTCGCCGCCCTGTTCGACGGACCCGCCTGGCGCGTCGACCGTGCGGAGGAGCCGCGGCGCGAGATCGTGCGCCGCAGCGGCCCGGTCGTGCTCCACGACGTCGTGGTGCGCGCCACGCGCCTGCCCTGACCAGAGGGCCCACGCGGAGGGTCCACGCGGAGGGACCCGCGGGGTGAGGCCGTGACGGCCCTCCCCACCGGGTGTGCTGCGGGGACCCTCCACATCCCCGTTCTGGGGAGGACCGCGGCGGACGGCACGACTGGTAGCGTTCCCGGGCCGACGAGGGGGAGCACGTGACCTACTGGACGACCGGGGAGCATCCGGGGACCACCGAACGCCGCACCGGGGGTGTCCTGCTGCTCATCGTGGTGGCGGTGCTCGCCGGGCTGATCGGTGGGGCGATCGCCGCGTTCACGACCGGGCCGGTGATCGCGCACCGGTTGGTCCTCGGCGAGTTCACGAAGGCCGTCCACTGGACCGCGTGCGGTCACGACCGCTGCGCCGCCGTGGAGGCCCCGCTCGACTGGGAGGACCCGGGCACGCGCGCGATCCACCTGGCGCTCATCGAGCACCCCGCCACCGGCAAGCGCCTCGGCACGCTGCTCGTCGACCCCGGCGGGCCGGGTGAGTCCGGCGTCGACCTCGTCGGGAGCAGCGTCCGGAACGCCGTCACGGCCACGGTCGCGCGGCACTACGACGTCGTCGGGTTCGACCCCCGCGGCGTCGGGTACTCGAGCGCGGTGCACTGCGGTGGCGCCGCCGAGCTCGACCGGTACCTCTACAGCGTCCTCCCCGGCACCATCGGATCGAGCACGTGGCTCGCCGCGGACCGCGAGCGTGCCCGGACGTTCGCCCACGACTGCGCCGAGCACACCGGAGCGCTGCTCGGGCACGTCGACACGGTGAGCGCCGCCCGCGACATGGAGCTCCTCCGCGCCGACCTCGGCATGCCGCGCCTCGACTACCTCGGGTACTCGTACGGCACCGAGCTCGGCAGTGTCTACGCGTCCCTCTACCCTCACCACGTGGGCAGGTTCGTGCTCGACGGTGCCGTCGACATCTGGACCCCGACCTCCACCGACGGCGTCGTGGCGCAGGCGAAGGGCTTCGAGGGCGACCTCCGCGCCTGGGCCCGGGCCTGCGTCCGCGGATCGGAGAGCGCCGTCGTCGGCGACGCCACCTGCCCCTTCACGGGCACCGTCGACCACGCGATGAGCCGGATCCGTCACCTGCTGCACGCGGCCGACACGCATCCCCTGATGGCGAGCGACGGGCGGCGACTCGACGGGGCGACGCTCTCGACCGCGATCGTCAACGACCTGTACAGCACCACCCAGTGGCCCGCCCTGACCACCATGCTCCGCGGCGTCGCGGCCGGCGACCCGGCCAAGGCGTTCCACGCGGCCGACGCCTACAACGGCCGGCGATCGAACGGGAAGTACTGGGACAACGCGACCGAGGCGTTCACCGCGATCGGCTGCCTCGACGGCGGCGCCGACGACGTGACCGCGGACATGCGCCACGAGGCGAAGCAGCTGGCGCACGCGGCACCGACGCTCGGCCCCTACCAGGCGTACGGTGACGTCACCTGCGGGCAGTGGCCGGACGGCATGGTCGCGTCCCCGCCGCCCCCGACACACGGCGGGCAGGACCCCGTGCTCGTCATCGGCTCGACCGGCGACCCCGCGACCCCCTACCACCAGGCGAAGACACTGGCAGCGCTGTTCCCGTCCGGGCACCTCGTCACCCACGTCGGCGAGGGGCACCTGGCGTACAACTACGGCGACGAGTGCGTCGACGACACGGTGGACGCGTACCTCGTGCAGGGGCTCGTGCCGAGTCGCGATCCGCGATGCCGCTGAGACGCTGAGACGCTGAGACGCTGAGCGGGGGGCCCGCCCGCTGGCCTCGGAAGTGACAGCAATGCTCCCGTTACTGTCAGTTGTCGCTTCTAAGTGAGAATAGCGGCGCCGTTACTGTCACTTACGGGCCACAACTGATAGTTTGACCCTCGCTGATGTCAGTTGTGTGCAGGAGGGAGACGTGGTGTCCTGGCCCGCGCGGACGTTCCGGACCGTTCCGTGGACTCCGTCCTCACGGCGTGGGTCCTCTGCCGATCGGCGCCTGACCGAGGTCGAGGTCTCGGTGCCACCGCACATCGCCGGGCTCCCCTTCACGGCCGTGGCCTCGCGAGAACTCGAGCGCGCGATGCGCGAGGTGCGGACGCTCGAGGAGACCTACGCCGACGTCCTCCGACCGCTCGCCGGGTTCCTCGTCAGGACTGAGTCCGTCGCCTCGTCGAAGATCGAGCACGTCACGGCGTCCGTCGAGGACTTCGCGCGTGCGTTGGGCGGGGTCCGGTCGAACTCGTCGGCCGTCTCGATGGTGTCCGCCGGTCGCGCCATGACGAAGTTGATCGACACGGCGCACCCGGCGATCACCCTCGACGCGATCCTGGCCGCGCACCACGCCCTGATGTCGGAAGGTCCGTCCGAGCGCATCTCCGCCGGGCGACTCCGTGACGTCCAGAACTGGATCGGCGGCAGCGACCACAGTCCGCGAGGCGCGCTCTACGTCCCGCCACCGGCCGAGACCGTCGACGACCTCATGACTGACCTGATCACGTTCGCGAACGCCGACGACGTCCATCCCGTGGCGCAGGCCGCGATCGTGCACGCGCAGTTCGAGACCATCCACCCGTTCACCGATGGCAACGGCCGCATCGGACGAGCGCTCCTCGGTGCCGTGCTCCGCCGTCGCGGCGTTGCCCGGAGCACGGTCGTGCCGGTCGCCTCGGCGCTCTCGGCCGACACAGAGCACTACTTCGACTCGCTCACTGCCTACCGGGATGGCGACGCGGACCGCATCGTCGAGGACATCGCGCTCTCCACGCAGATCGCTGCCCGTGAGTCGGAGCACACGGCCGCGCTGTTCCGCACCCTGCCCTCCGATTGGCGTGCCGCCGCCAGCCCACGCCGGGGTTCGGGCGCGGAGGACGTCATCGACCATCTCCTCGCGCTCCCGGTGTTCACCGTCGAGCAGATGGCCCATGAGACGCATCGCGACGAGCAGACGGTGTTCCGCGCTGTCGCTCGACTCGAGGACTCCGGCGTGATCCACGAGGTCACGGACCGGAAGCGTGACCGTGTGTTCGCGGCGCGCGACGTCCTCGACGAACTCGACGACCTCGACCTGCGCATCCGGAACGCCATCACGGCAGAGCGCCGCGGGTAGTCGGAACGCGTCCCGACCCTGCCCCTGTGGAAACGTCGTCCGCGCCGCCTGTCGATTCCCGCACACCCCGTTCGACAAGGGAGTACCGGTGGAACCACCGGCGACGACGACGGGAGACGACATGACCCAGTACGCGATCCTCATCTACCCCGGTGCAGGTCCGGCCACCGCCGACGACCTCGCCGAACACGACCAGCACGCCGCCGACCTCATTGCGTCGGGCGCGCTCGTGGCGGCCTTCGCGCTGACACCGCCCGAGGTGACCACCACCGTCCGGGACGGCGTGGTCAGCGACGGCCCGTTCGCCGAGACGAAGGAGGTCATCGCCGGCCTCGGCATCATCGAGGCGCCCGACCTCGACGCTGCACTCGCGATCGCCGCCCGCAACCCGGCCACGTGGCAGGGCGGCGCGGTGGAGGTCCGGCCGGTGGTCGGCGGATGGGTCCGCGGCGACGTGAGAGCGGCCTCCGGGCAGGCTCCTGGCGTCCCCGCCGCCGACGGGGCATGACGGGCACGACCCCGGCGGTGGTGCGCGCAGCGCTCGAGGAGGCCCACCGCCGCGGGTGGGCGGGCCTCCTCACCGCCACGGCGCGGGTGACGCGCGATCTCGACCTGGCCGAGGAGTGCGTGCAGGAGGCGTCGGCCACGGCGATCGAGGCCTGGTCGACCGGCGGCGTGCCCGACGACCCGGTGGCCTGGCTCGCGACGGTGTCCCGTCGTCGCGCACTCGACGCCGTCCGCCGGGCGATGACGCTGCGGCGGAAGCTCCCGTTGCTCGTCGAGCCGGATCCGTCGCCGTCCCCGTCGGAGCCGCAGGACACCCCCGATCGCCGCCTCGACCTGGTGTTCCTGTGCTGTCACCCGGCGCTCGCCCCCGAGTCGCAGCTCGCGCTGACGCTCCGTCTGGCGTGCGGGATCCCCACCGCGGACGCCGCGCGGCTGCTCCTGGTGCCGGAGGCGACCATGGCAGCCCGGCTCACCCGGGCGAAGCGGAAGATCCACGACGCGCGGATCCCGTTCCGCACCCCGCCGACCGCCGAGCTCCCGCACCGACTGCCGATGGTCCTCGCCACCGTGCACCTCGTGTTCACGGCCGGCCACACGGCTCCGTCCGGTGCGGGACTGCTGCAGCCGGACCTCCTGGACCGGGCCATCGAACTCGGACGGATGCTCGTGGCGGTGCTGCCCGACGACCCCGAGGTGCAGGGCCTGCTCGCGCTCATGCTCGCGACCGACGCCCGACGCAGCACGCGGGTCGACGCCGCCGGCGCGCTCGTCCCGCTCGCCGACCAGGACCGGAGCCGCTGGGACCGCGCCATGATCGAGGAGGCCCGCGACCGCGCACTCCGAGCGCTCCGGCCCCGGCCCGGACGCTTCGCGCTGCAGGCCGCGATCGCCGTCCTGCACGCCGAGGCGCCGTCCACCGCGGCAACGGACTGGAGGCAGATCCGGGCGCTGTACGACGCGCTCGCCCGCGCGTGGCCGTCCCCCATGGTCCTGCTCGCCCGGGCGGTCGCCACCGCCGAGGTCGACGGCCCTGCCGCCGCCCTCGTCGAACTCCAGCGGTTGCGGGACGACTCCCAGCTCACCCGGAACCACCACCTCGCGGCGACGCGCGCCGAGTTGCTCCACCGCAGCGGGCAGCCCGAGGAGGCCGTGGTCGCGTGCGATCGCGCGCTCGCCCTGGTCGAGAACACGGCCGAGCGAGATCACCTGCTCGCGCGGCGGGCGGTCTACGCGGGGGTCGAGCGAGGCTGAGTGCTCATCGCTCGGTTCGCCCACATCCCCTCGTCCGAGGGTCGCGTGATCCGCGCGGCGCTGCCTACCCTGGTCCGGCCGACGAGAGGAACTCGATGCGATCCAGCACCAGCGCCAGCGCCGCTGTCCGGACCGGGGTCATGGTGGTCGCCGCGGTCCTCCTGGCCGTCCTGCTGGCCGCCGTCCGCACGCCGTCCTCGGCGAGCGCGGCCGCCACCCTGCTGTCACAGGGCAAGCCCGTCACGGCGTCCTCGGTCGAGAGCTCGGCGCACACGGCGGCCATGGCGGTCGACGGCAACACGACGACGCGATGGTCGAGTGCTCGGAGCGACGCGCAGTGGCTGCGGATCGACCTCGGCGCGCGGGCCGCGATCTCGAGCATCACGCTCCGGTGGGAGGCCGCCTACGCCAAGGCCTACAAACTGCAGGTCTCGAGCGACGCCACGACCTGGAAGACCGTCGCGAGCACGACCGCCGGCACGGGCGGTGTCACCACGACCAAGGTCGCCGCGACCGGTCGCTACGTGCGGATGCTCGGCGTCAAGCGGGCGACGCAGTACGGGTACTCGCTGTGGGAGTTCCAGGTGTCGGGCACGCCGGTCACGGCGACCCCCACGCCGACCCCGACGCCTACTCCGACCCCGACCGCTGCCCCGACCACCGGAGTGCACGTGACGGGCACCCCGGGGCACTGGCAGCTGGCGGTCGACGGCAAGCCGTACCTCGTCAAGGGCGTGACGTTCGGGCCCGCGAACGCGCAGGCCGCCACCTCCATGCCGGACGTCGCCGCGATGGGCGCGAACACCGTGCGCACCTGGGGCACGGACTCGTCGTCGGGGCAGCTGTTCGACGCAGCCGCGGCGAACGGCCTCCACGTCGTCGCGGGGCTGTGGCTCGACCAGAACGCAGACTACGCGACCAACACGTCGTACGAGTCGTCGACGCTCGCCAGCATCCAGGCCACGGTCACGGCCTACCGGAGCAAGCCGGGCCTGCTGATGTGGGACGTCGGGAACGAGGTCATGATCGGCCAGAGCGAAACCGAGCGGGTGGCGTACGCCAAGTACGTCGAGCAGGTCGCCACCGCCATCCACGCCATCGACCCGAACCACCCGGTGACCTCGACGGACGCCTGGACCGGCGCCTGGGCGTACTACGCCAAGTACGCGCCGGACCTCGACCTGTACGCGGTGAACACCTACAACGGGATCTCCGGCGTCAAGCAGGCCTGGGCGAGCGGCGGGTACAGCAAGCCGTACCTCGTCACCGAGACCGGGCCGGCCGGCTCGTGGGAGGTCGCGGACGACGCGAACGGGATCCCCCGCCAGCCCACGGACACCGCGGCCGCCCAGGCCTACACGAACGCCTGGAGCGACATCGTCGGTGACCCGGGAGTGGCGCTCGGCGCGACGATGTTCAACTACGGCACCGAGAACGACGAGCCGGGCGTCTGGCTCAACCTGCGGACCGACGGGCTCAAGCGGCTCGGCTACTACGCCGTCGAGAAGGCCTACCGCGGGTCCGTCACCGGGAACACGCCACCGGTCATGACCAGCCTGACACTGACCCCCTCGACGGGCGCTGCCCCCGGGTCGTCCATCGCGATCGCCGCACCCGCGACCGACCCCGACGGCGACCCGATCACCTACCAGGTGTGGGAGACGAGCAAGTACATCGACGGCAACGCCGCCATGCAGCAGGTCGCCGCCACGAGCACCGGCGCAAGCACCCTCCGCATCAGCGCGCCGAGCACGGCGGGCGTGTGGAAGATCGCGGTGTACGCGCTCGACGGGCACGGGAACGTGGGGATCGAGACGGGGTCCGTGCGGGTCAGCTAGGTCCTCCCGTCCCCCGGAAACCGCGGTCAACGAGAGCGCGGCTGAGCGCTGGGTGACACGCTCAGCGCGAGAACTCCACACCGATGCCACGGCTGCGGCACAGTCCCTCATGTGTGTCAGAACGTCCTGATGAGCCACACATAGCTGGCCCGGGTGAGCGAAGCGTCATGCAATCAGTAACGAATGATTGAAGCGGGTTCCCGGCAAGCACTTTGCCACGAGGGCGTTTGGGCTCGGATCTCCACTAACCCGTCCCTCTCATAGTCCGGAATCTGAAGGGATTTTTCTAGGTGAGCACGAACAAGCGTGCCCTTCAGATGTTCCACCTCAAGCCAGGCACCATCAATCGCAGTGACGATCGTTTTGAGTCCGGTTAGGTGAGGCGCAAACTCCACTCGCTCGAGAATCAGAGCTCGCGGATCCGACGACAGGAGCCCGTCGAAGAGCCTGGATCGCACGGAGGCGGCCCCGGACAGCCGCAGCGCCGCGACCGGATACTCCTCACCGCTGAGCGCACCTCGGGCATCGAACAACAGGTCTACGCAGGGGAACACGGTGTCCACGGTCATCGATACGAGCTGCGCCTCGACGAGGACATCGTCCAGCTCCTGGGACCGGAGCGGTTTCAGGATCGTAGCCTCCGAGGACAGGAGCGAAGACAATATCACGGCAGTCCAATCTGCGGCGTTCTCGAACTACGAGGTAGGATCTCATCCGGTGAGCCGGGAACATACCGAGCAGGAAATGCTTTGTCCGAGAGTTCACCGGCAAGTGCAATGATCACCAGGACTACCAAGAACCGCGCGCCGCTTGATGAGAAAGCGACGCTTCGACTCGACTCATCGTCCCGTCTGCTCTCAACGGAGCACTGTTCTCGCCCGCACGAGAGATGAGTACGTTTGCAGGCACTGCAATAGCCTCGACTCGCCCGCACGGAGGAGTGACAAATCTGCCATGGTCTGCGGCGACCCAGGTTCTGGCAGGGTCTGCGGAAGTCGGGACCGGAACACGAGGACCGGAGCAAGCAGTGAAAAGGCGCAGAAGGATTGACCCGACTCCGCGTTCGCTCTCGCCGCACTCCCATGCCGTCATTCTCCTGATGACGTCTCGGAGAGGCGCGCGAGGTCTTCGCGCAGTCTATTCAAGTGCTCTTCTACCGTCCGTATGTCTGAGCGAAAAGCTTCACTCTCCAGCATCAGGGCATTCACGGTCTCGAAGTACTCCCAACTATCGATGAGCGACCCATGAGCATCGAAGTATCCGTCGAGTTCTCGCAGCGAATTCTCGATCTCCGAGCAGAAAACCGGGAACGACGTGGCTCCGGATTCCAATAGGAGGATGAGACGCTGGGCGTGAGCGATGTTGCCTCGAGCACGCGCATCGCCTTCGATCATTGCGGTCTCACCGTCACAACTCGGCCCGTCTCCCAATCAACCACAACTCGAATCCCGTCATCCGCGCTCGTATAGGTGATGGTCGCGGCAGTCTTCCAGGCTGGCCGACGCCTGCGGGCCCGTGACCGTGGAGGACCACGCGCCGCCCGGACCAGTCGGCGTCACCGGATCGTTCGCGCCATACGAGTACTGGTCCGACTGCGGCACGCCCGTCGGCCTGGGGTCGGGTCCGGCTCCGGCTCCGGCTCCGGCTCCGGGAACGGTCTGGGGCGCGAGGTACCGCCCGAGCGCGGAGTCGAGGACCCGCGGTCCGACCTCGGTCAGCCCCGTGGAGCTCGAGGTCGGCTGGTCCAGGAAGCCGCGGTCGGAGCTCCAGCCGGCACCGCTGCTGACGGCGACGCCGAACGGGTCGAGCCACCGCCGCACGACCGCACCGGTCCGCGAGTTGCTCTCGAGGTCGACGGTCCCGTCGACGTCGGCGTCGAGCAACCAGACGGTCGCGGCACCGGTGCCGTCGGTGTCCCGCTCGGCGACGGTGATGCCCCGGACGGAGTACGTGCGCGACGCAGTCACGGTGGTCGACCCCGGCGCCTGGTGGAGCTCGGTGTCGCCGATGACGAGGGAGGCGCCGTCGACGCGGTCGTCCTGCAGCAGCAGGCGGCCGTTCGCGTCATGGACGTCACCCTGCACCTGGCCACCGTCCGCCGCGGTGATCGACTGCACCCCGCCGTCAGCGTCGTACGCCACAGCGCGCCCGTCGAGGCTCGTGGTGTCACCGTCCGCGTCGTAGGCGAGCTGGTCGGTCGTCGTGGTGGTCCCGTCGGTCGTGGTCACCGACTGTGCGGCGTGGGGCTGGTTCGAGCCCGCTGCCGGGTAGGCGTACGTGCTCGTCGTGTCCGGACCACCGGTGGTGGAGTGGTCGGTCTCGGACAGGCGGTTCCCGGTGCCGGTGTCGTAGGTGTAGCTGTGCCAGTAGGGCGCAGCGCTGCCGAGGCCTGCGGCCGTGGGAGCGCTGGCGCAGGCACCCGAGGCGGGGGTCCAGGCGTTGGTGATCTCCTGGAGCGAGTCGTAGCCGAAGCACTGCGTCTCGGCCCCCGCCGCGCCGGTCGTGATCGCCGAGGTGATGACGCCGGCGTCGCTCCGGTGGTAGGTCCGGTCGGCCTGGACCACGGTGGCGGATCCGGTGCCGGTCATGTCCTCGATGCCGGTGAGCGCCCCGGTCGCTTCGTCGTACGAGTAGGCGGAGGAGTTCGCCACGGTTCCGCCGCGGTCGATCTGCGCGACCTGGCCGAGCGCGTTCACGAGGACGTCACCATAGTCGGCCGCGCCGCCGATCCCGACCGGGTCGCCCAGCGCGCTGTAGTTCGTCACGACCTTCTCGGCCGCGAGGCCCCCCATCGCTCCGTACGTGGTCGCGAGGAGCGAACCATCCACCGCGTACCCGTAGGCGAGCGTGTAGGTCGTGCCACCGAACGCGGGTGCCGACGACGGGATGGAGATCGTCTCGCCCGTGGGCTCGTCGTACGCGTTGTACCCGGAGTAGGACGTCGTGTACGCGGCGCCGGGAACACCGGGCACCGAGCCCGTGTAGCTCGACGATGACGTCAGCTGACCGACCTTGCGGCTGTCGTAGGTCCACGAGTCGAGCAGCGCGCCGCTGGTGCTGCCGTCGTACTCGGCGGTCCTCCGGCCGTCGTCGTCGTACGTGTACGCGACCGTCCGTCCCCGCGCGTCCGTTCGGGTGAGCTGCTCGCCGTCCAGGTCGTAGGTGGCGGTCGTCGTCCCGGAGTCGGGGTCGACGGCGGACACCTGGTCGCCCTGGAGGTCGTACGTCCACCGCGACTCGTTGCCGGCCGGATCGGTCATCGAGGTCATCTGCCCGGCGGCGTCGTACCCGTACGTGGTCGTGGCGGCCGCCGTGCTGCTCGACGGCGTGCTGCCCAGGTACTGCACGAGCTTCGTCCGCCGCCCGAGCGAGTCCGTGGAGGTCGCCGTCGGGATCCCACCGCTCGGCGGCGTGGTGACGACCTCGTCGCTCCCCGGGTAGGTGTCCGTCGTCCGGTACAGCTCCTTGCCGAAGGACCGCGTGGCCGTCGCCAGCGTGCGTCCGGCCGCGTCGTACTGCGTCTGGGTCGACGACTGGATCTGCTGCTGGTTCGCGGGCACGAACAGCCTGGCCGACGGCGCCACCGCACTCGCCCAGTAGTCGTGGTCGACGACGACCACGCGCCCCTGGGCGTCGTACTGGTCGTCCGTGACGATCGAGCCGCCGGAGGGAGAGGGCGCCTGCGTCTGGACCTGCTGCCCGAGGCCGTCGAACAGGGTGTCGGTCGTCACGCTCGTGGTGGCGTTCAAGGTGGTGGTGGCGACCGCGAACGGCGCGGTCTGCGACTCGGTGTAGGCGTAGGCGTAGGACGGCGACGTCGGGTACGTCGCGCGTGGCCGACCGGGCAGCCACACGTCGGTACGGCGCCCGAGGGCGTCGTACGCGGTCGTGGTGAGACCGCCGTCCGCCGCGGTCTGCGTGAGGACCTCGCCGCGCGTGCCGTCGTACCCGGTGGTGCTCGTCCAGCCCATCGGGTTGGTCGTGGTCACGCGCGTGACCGGCCCGCCGACCGTCGGCGTGTAGGCGGTCGTGGTCGTCCGGCCGAGCGCGTCACGGGAACTGGTCTTCCGGCCGAGTGCGTCGTACGTGCTCGTGTCGGTCGTCGTCCACACCGGTGTGGATCCGCTGTACGACGTGACCTTCCGGGTGGACGTCGCGTCGCCGACGGTCGGCGCGGCGCCGAACGCGTGCCCGTCGTAGCTCGTCTCGGTGTCCGACACCACGTCGGCCGGGAGGCCCGGGTCGCCACCGCAGGCAGCGCCGGTCTCCGTCACCTCCTGTGGCAGGTCGACGATCCAGGCGTCGGTGTTCGCCGGCGCGTAGGACGTCGTGACACACGTGGTGCCGGCGTCCGACGTCGCGGTGGTCACGGACGTCGGGTCCCCGTGGGCGTCGTACGTCGCCGTGGTCTGCGTGGTGCGGCTCCCACCGGACGCGATCGGCTCCGTGGTGGTGCTGTTCCCGTCGGCGACGACCCGGGCCGTGTCGAGGCCGTCGTCCGCTTCGACGCTCCCGGCCCACGGGGCGTGCACGGTGCCGGACAACAGCGAGCCGCCGACCCCGTCGAGGTCCTTCTCCTCGTACACCCGGCCCGCGAACCACCGCGCGTCAGGGATCGTCGTCCCGGTGACGGCGACGGTCTTCGTCCCACCGCTGGCGGCAGCGCGATCGCCGTCGAGGCCCCGGAAGAACGTGTAGTCCGTGGTCTTCTGGGCCGACGGTGTCGTGGGCGCGCCCTCGCGCACCTCGACCCGGTCGAAGCCCGCCGGGACCGACCACGTGCGCTGCGCGACCGGCGTCGACGGACTCGTGTCGTACCTCCAGGCCGGTGTTCCGGTGTAGACGTAGTCGGTTTCCTGCGCGGGGTCGTTCCCGCCGCCGGTCTTCGGGTCGCGGACGACGCTCGTGACCACGTACTCGTGGAACAGGTCCTGGCGCGCTGCGGCCGCCGGCACCACGGACGATGCCCACGGCTGCGGGAAGCACCGCTCGTCGTTGCTCGCCGCTGCCGCCTCGATCGCCGTCGCCCGCGCTGCGGTGCACTGCTGTGCGGAGTAGTTCACCGAGGTCACCGCGCCCGTCGCGGCGGTGATCGACGAGATCCGCCACTTGTCGAGCGGCGCCAGCCCGCCCGTCGCGGACACCCGGTTCTGCATCCTGACACCCGCGAACCTGGTCGCGGGCTCACTGATGCTCGTGCTCCCGGCGTACCCGGTGTGTTGCACCTGGGTCAGCCAGAGGGCCGCGCTCGTGCCGTCGCCGGGCGAGGGGAACGAGTGCGACAGGGTCCACTTGTCGACGGCCGCGTAGCCCGAACCCGAACGGACGCTCGTGGTGACGGTGTCGAGCATCGCGTCGGTCCAGAACGTGGGGACGCGGTGCGCGGAGCAGCTGGCGCTGCACGACTGGTCCCAGGGCACATCGGGGTAGGCGGAGGCGGTGGCCGGCTTGGTCGCCGCCGCGGTGATGCTCTCCTTGGCGCACGTCTTGTGCGTGGTGTCGCTGCACCGGCCGTAGGCGTCGTAACCGAACGAGGCCCGGGCCGTGGCCGCGTTCGACGAGTACACCGTGCTCCTGGTCAGGCCGTAGTCGACGTGGTCGAGCTGTCCGCCGCGGGTGTACGAGGTGGTGCTGCTGCCGTCCTTCCCGTAGCTGTTCGTCTCGGCGTCGTAGTAGTACGCCTCGGCGTCGCCGTGCGTGTCGACGACGTAGTCGAGGTTCCACCGCCACGCCTGCATGCACGAGGACGACGCGAAGGTCGACGCGTGGCAGGGCTCACCGGCGCCATTCCCGAACACGGGGACCGTCCAGGCGGAGTTCGTGGTGGCCTTGCCCTTGGCCCAGCCGGGCAGCTCGTTCAGCCCGAACCAGTACTGGGTGCCGTCGGTGGTCGTGAGGCGCCAGCAGTCGGTGTCGGACGTCCCGTTCGCGGCGCAGCCGTGCGCCGTCCCGACCAGGTGCTCGAGGCGGGACCCGTCGTCCGTCTGCAGGTGCCACGCACCCGTTGCGCTGTCGCGGACCAGGGGTGTGCTGCGGCCGTCGAGCTCGAGGGTCGCGTTGTCGGTCCTCCAGCAGAGGTCGCCGGAGGACGTGACGGCGGCGCTGTCGTCCCGCGAGCACGAGACGTACTGTCGCTGGATGGACCCGCCGCCGGTGAGGCTCCATCCGTCGCCGATCGCCGAGGGCTGGTTGTTCGTGGAACCGGTCTCGCGGTCCACCGACTGCGAGTCGTACGCGAGCGCGAGGTGCGGGGTCGGGCCCGCGGCCGCAGGCGGGACCGTCATCGGGTAGGTCCACGAGAGGGACCCCGTCTGTGCGGCGACGTCCGGGGCGGACGACGCGACGGACGGAGCGGACGACGGGACGGTCGCGGCGGAGGACGCGATCGTCGGGGCGGATGACGGCACGGTCGCAGCGGATGACGGCACGGTCGCAGCGGATGACGGCACGGTCGGGGCCGCGGACGGCACGGTCGGGGCCGCGGCGAACGATCCAGTGCCGCTGGCCGACACCGGTCCGCTCGTCGCCGCGACCGTGGTCGCCGTCGTGGTGACCTTCGGGGTGAGCACGACTGAGCCCGAGCTCGCCGTCGTCGTCACCGCCGTCGCGTTCGTCGCCGAGAGCGCCACTCCGGCGGGCAGGGTCACCCAGGTCGTCCGGTCCGCGACGTCAGCGCCGCCGGCGTTCGTCAGCAGGCTCCTCGGCACCTCGAGCTGGACCGCCCCGGACCGCGTGGTGCGATCGGTCCGCTTGATGTCGAGAGCCAGGCCGTCGAGGTGCCGCGCCTGGGCGGCGGTCGGGCTCACGACACTGATCGAGACGCTCCGGACCGCACTGGACGAGCTGCCCTGCGACTTGACCTGGATGCCGGTCCCGCCGACCGCGGTCCAGCGCGTCGCATTCAGGGCCACCGTGTACGTCCCGGAGAGCCGGCTGACCGCGGGCGTGCTGACGCTCGTGGAGGATGCCGGCGCGGCGGCGACGAGGGCCGGGCTCGCGACGTGGCCGGTGACCGACGTCCCCGGGGCCGCGCTGAGCGACGCGGCCGTCGCCGGTGTCGCGGTCAGCGCGGCTGCGACGACCGCCATGACTCCGATCGTGACGACGGCAGCCCGACTCAGAGATGCTCTCGAGCGCAGGCCACGTCCGTGGTGGCTCATGCGGCTGACGCCGATAGCCGATACGCCCGCGCCACGATGCCGGCCATGCTTCCCCCAGAGTGCGATCGGTGAGAAGTACGAGCGACTCTCACTCAGGCGCGATGCTAGCGAGCAGCGTGACGGCGCTGGGCACCCCTGTCCGAGGGGTGCGCGATGTTTCCGGGGGTCGAGGGACCCGTTACTGTCAGGACCCTCATCCAGCCGAAGTCATGGCGGGCCACGGAGCCCCGCTCCGGCTCACCGCGCCATCGCGAGCACGTCCCCCACCAACCGCACCGCGTCCTCCTCGCTCACCGGCAGGGCGAACACCGTCCGGTAGTACAGCGGTGCGATCACGTGATCGAGGACCTGGTCGACGGTCGGCGATGCTTCACCACGGGCGGCGGCCCGGCCGATCACGGCAGCGGCCTGTTCCCGACGCCGCTCCGTGACGGCGCAGTGCACCACGAGGTCCGTCCGCGCCGACACCATCGCACGCAGGAACCGTGCGCGCTCGATCCGGCCGATGTCCCGGACCACGGCGGTGGCCCAGCCGATGAGGTCGCCGTCGAGCGACCCGGTGTCGGGAACCGGGTCCCCCTCACGCGTGAGTGCCGCCACCGTGGCGTCCTGCAGGAGTGCGCCGACGTCCGGCCACCGTCGGTACAGCGTCGTCGGGTTCACGCCGGCCCGTTCGGCGACGAGCGGGAAGGTGATCCGCTCTGCGCCCTCGCCGACCAGCTGGCCGACGGCCGCGTAGACGGCCTCGAGGACGCGCGCGCTCCGCCCGCCGGGACGGCTGACCGGTTCCGAGGAGGGCATGCCTCCATTGTCGCAACGTCCGTTGCTTTTGTGTCGGTCCTGACCTAACGTTCTTATCGCAACGATCACTGCGTTAAGGAGGACCGTCCGCATGCCGTCCCGACCCGTCGCGTTCGCCATCGCCGCTGCGGCCGGCACGGCGATCCTGACCGCCGCCTCTGCCCCCGCGCCCCTGTACCCGACGTACCAGCGGTTGTGGCACTTCTCGACCTTCACCCTCACGGTCGTCTTCGCGGTCTACGTTGCGACACTGCTCGTCGCCCTGCTCGCGGTGGGCGCCCTCTCGGATCGGGTCGGTCGCCGTCTGGTGGCCTCGGCGTCCCTGCTCGTCCTCGCCGTGGGGATGCTCGTGTTCGCCGGCGCCGACGGGACCGGTGCGCTCATCGCAGCCCGGGTCCTCCAGGGTCTCGCGGTCGGCGCGGCCACCGGCACACTGACGGCCATGATCGTGGACGCGGCCCCGACCGCCCGGTCCGGCTCGATCGTGAGCAGCGCGGTGCCCTCGCTCGGCATCGCCGTCGGCGCCGTCCTCGCCGGCGGCCTGGTCGAGTACGCGCCCCTGCCGCGCCAGCTCGTGTTCTGGGTGCTCGCCGCGGTCGACCTCGCGCTCGCGGCGCTGGTCTGGAGGGTCGGCGAACGAAGCGAGGACCGTCCGGTACCGCGCGAATCGCTCCTCCGGTCGCTGCTGCCGACCGCGGGCCTCCCCCGGGAGGTCCGCTCCACGTTCCTCGCGCTGCTCCCGCTCATCTGCGCCGCCTGGGCTCTCGCGGGCCTGTACCTGTCGCTCGGGTCGTCCGTCATCGGCGGGGTGCTCGGCGTGCAGGACCACTTCGTGGTCGGGGTCGTCCTCGCCGTCTTCTTCGTGGCCGGGACCGCGGGGACCGCACTCGCCTCGACCGTCCCCGAACGGCTCCGCTCGGTCGCGGGCGCCGCCGTGCTCGCCGCCGGCGTCGGTGTCACCACGGCCGCCACCCTGCTCGGCGCCCTCCCGCTCTACGCCGTGGGATCGGCGATCGCCGGCATCGGGTACGGCGCGACGTTCCGGCACATCATCGACGCGCTCGGTCGGGAGGCGCCGGGGCACCAGCGCGGTCAGGTCTTCGCGACCATGTACATCGTCAGCTACGCCGCGTTCAGCGTGCCGGCGCTCGGTGCCGGGCTCGCCGCTGGCGTCTGGGGCCTGCAGCGGACCGCCGTCGCGTACGGTGCGCTGGTGGTGGCGCTCGTCGCCGTCGCTGCGCTCGTGCACTTCCACGCCGGCAAGCGGACGGCTGCGGTGACCGGCTGACCCGCGCCGAACGCCGAGGCCGGCTCCTGCGTGCCCGTGCCGCACACGCCATCAGGCTCGGTGATGAGGGACTGCTGCAGGTTCAGTTACTCTGACGTGCCCTACTGCCCGGTTACCCATTCCCTGTGGAGGCCAGGCGGGAATGGGTGTCGTGCTCCGACCGATGCGCTACCCGGACTTGCTCATTGCGACAGCTCGCGGTCGAGACGATCGAGGAGACTTTCGAGGGACACCTCGAACTCTTCGTCACTCCGGTCCTCGCTGAGCAACGCCCGGAGTCGACGGACCTCCGGCGCGGCGTCCAACGACATCGATCCATCTCCCTCGGGGACCGAGGCGCCTCCTTCGTCGAGGGGTTCCTCAGCGGGCCCTGCTTCGGCTCCGCGGACGACAGACTGCAGCAGCAGCTGCCCGAGCAGGAAACTGCTGAACGCGCGGTAGGCGTTCACGGCCTGTGCATCGGTGAAGCCGTTCCTGGTCAACGCGGTGAGGAACGTGTTGACGACCTCGATGCTCCGGAGCGGCGGACGCAGCCACGGTGCTGCCGGGTGGCGTGTGGCCACGAGCGGGAACGCCTTCGGGTGGCTGTCGGCGATCCGGCGGACCTCGTGCGCGACCGTCTGCAGGAAGACCTGCCAGTGCTCCCCCTGCGCTTCCTCGAGCTGCGAGGTCAGTTCGCCCATCAGTGACGCGACGACCCCCTCGAGGAGATCCTCTTTCCCGTGGACGTACCGGTAGAGGGACATCGCCTCGACACCGAGTTCCTGCGCGAGGGATCGCATCGACAGGCCCTGCGTGCCCGACCGGTCGATCTGCGCGAGCGCGGTCTCGACCACGAGGTCGCGACTCAGCTTCGGCGCTCCCGATCCTGACCGGTTCGTCCTCGGATGCTCTGCCACCGACACGTCTCCCTGCTGGTTCGCGATCCCGCGCCTCCCGGTCACCGGGAGGCAGCGACCGGTCCTGGTGACGGTACCCGCGCTTACGGCGTAAGTTCCGACGTGACTTACGCCGTAAGCCGGACAAGCGCGCCAGGTGTGCGCACCTCGAGACTCCGCACCTGCGCTCGGACGACGACGCCGCTGAGAAGGAGAAGTACGTGATCGACAACAGCGACTCCTCCGAACCCTCCGCGCCCCTGGACGACGCGGACTTCGAGAGCGGCGTCCTCCGGGCGGGGTACGAGAAGCCGTCTGTGAAGGACGCGCCGCGCATCGCAGCGGAAGAGCGAGGCAACGCTTCGCGGAGCCCGCGGCGCTCACGAGATGCAGCTCCTCAGGGCCAGACACGGATGCTGTGCGGCATGGCACTGCAGCACATGCCCATCGTGTTCTGCCGCTCCGTCTGGCGCGATCACCACACGCAAAGAGGGAATGTCAGATGAAGTTGGGGAACTCGGAACTCGATGCCTTGCGGCGGTCACCGCGGGAGTGGCGACGCCGAGGGCTGACGCCTCCGAGCGAGCTCGCGGCGATGATCGAAGCTCGGCTCCGCGAGGACAGCTCGACCACCGTCAGTCCGCAAGCCGCAGAGGCAATCGAAGACCGCAGCGAGTACGTGCCGCCCTTCGGCGACATGGGGCCGAAGTACGCCGACTTCTTCAGGTGAACGACAACCTCAACGGGAACACCAGCAGGCGGCGTCGGTCGCTCGATGGCGAAGCCAAAGAATGCAGGGCATGACCACCAACAGTGGGAGCCACGCGCCGTTCCGATGAGGAGCAACCGGAAGATCGAACACTGCCAGCAGGATGAGGATCATCGAGACCGTGGGCGCCAAACAGAGAAAGCCCCCGGCCGAGGCCGAGGGTGTCTGAACCACAGCCACTCTCCGGAATCAAGAAAACCCCCGCGTGAACGGGGGTTTTCCGTGGCGGTCCGTTTGCAGGTCTCGGACAAGCCCGTTTCTCCGGGCAACGACAGGGGTTGACTCCTCACTGGTGGCTATGCCCCCCTGTACCGTCGTCGATTTTCCCCTCGCGAGGCGAATCTCCTGATCGGATGGGGTTCGGCTTGATACCGTCCAGCTGAGCGTCGACGAGGCCGAGGTCAAGGACGGCCGCGAATCGACGATGGGACGAGGCCCTGCGCGGAGCCAATTAAGACTCCCGGCGGTAACCCGCTGCTGGTTCAAGAGCAGCTGCGTCACCCCGAGCACCCGCGGCATCAACGTCGTTGGGTCGTCGCCCCTGATCATGACGAGGAAGTCCTCAGCCGCGGCCTGCCGGCGCGGCGAGCTCCGTCTGCTTACCGCCGTGCGCTAAGACGACGGAGATCCAGGTCGTAGCCATGAGTCGGGGCCGCAGCTAGTCGATCATCGCCAGGACTCGTGCGCGGAGTGCGCAATCGCGCGCGTGGTCGTGCGGCGGCTTTGGCGCGCCGTCGTAGTGCGGGGCTTCGGCCGCGCGACGAGTTGTATTCGCGTACGCGGCGTAGGCAGTTTAGGAGTGTCGTCCTGTGCGGCCGACGTGGCGAACCCTCTTTCGACTTTGACGTGCGCGAACGGCGGCTACCCCAGTGATCGCCAACCATATCGCGATAGCCGCAGCCGGCAACGCTAGCAACCGCGTAGGCAAGGCGGCGTCGTTGGAGTAGTTATCCTGCCCTAGGCCAAGGGAGATTTGAAGCGTTACACCCGCAGCGAAGACCATCACCGCTGGGAGAGCAAACCGCAAGCTTTGTTTCCAAACGCTCCCAATTTTGCCATTTTCTTCCTGCTGGAACTTTCGGTAAAGACCAAGAAGACCGAGTGCAATGGCAAAGTATATCCAACTCGCAGCGCTCAACCGCCAGCCGTCGTGCTGTTCCCAAGCCTCCATAGCCTGATGGAAGGTATGAGCGTTTCGCTCGCTTTCCGCCGCGCCAGCTCTCGACGGCAGGTAGAGCAGCGGAAAACCTATCACCCCAAGTGCCGTCGAGACCAAGGCCGGAGTTCCCAGCACAATTCCTACGATAGATAAGCCGCGGTTGCTCATACCCACCGATTATAACGCGGGCGGCGCTTCCAGGAACGCGAGGGAACAGACACCTTCCCCCAAGCATAACCGAACGCGCTACTGGCACCCCAGCCCACTGCTCCTCGAATGCGCTTCATCCAGGCCCTGGGTCGCGCCCGCCTGGCTGCCCACCGCACTACTCGTCCAGTTGCCGCGAACTTGACGCCTCGCTCCGCCAGTTTTCCGACCACTCCGCCGCCAAGCATCCCGACTGCAGACGCCGCTGCTTCGCCATAGTATCGGCGCCCCCGGGCCAGGTAGGAGGCGGTCTGCAGTGCGCTGCAACCCATCCCGATCCATCCCGGAATGTATCCACAGGCACTCACCGCGGCCTTCGCCCACTTATTCTTAGTCACAGCGCCGAGCCCGTGAAGAAATCTACGCCAGGCGGACTGCCCATTCAGGTCAAAGTCGCCGATGGGGTCGTTGACGTACACGTACGCGTTGTCGGTGCCGCCCTTCACGGGGTCGACTTGTAGGAATCGTCCGAGTGCGGCGACGTACTGTCGGGCGCCCATCTCGATGGTGGCGATGTCGCCGAGGTGTTCGCTGAGCTTCTGGTGTTGTCCGAGCCATCCGTAGTCGGCGTTCCCGGACTGGGTGTCGGGGCCGGCTTGGTTGGCGGCGGTGGTGCCGAGGAGCCCGGTGGCGGGGTCTTCGACCTGCCCGAACGGGTCGTACACGGCAAGACCAGCGGCTGCGGTACCGGTTTGGTTGGCGGTGATGATGATGTCGCCGTGGATGTTCGGGTACGACCACGAGCTCGTGGTTCCGCGCAGTTCAGCGGTGACGTCGCCGGGGAGGGCGACGTCCCACTCCGTGGTGACGTTGGTGCCGTCGTAGGTGAAGTCCGGGGTGTCGCCGTCACCGGTGAACCCGTACCGGGTGATCCTCTTCGTGCCGTCCTTCCCCGTCTCGGTGCGCTGCACGATCCGGTCGGTGGCGTCGCGGACGTAGGTGACCTTCGACCCGTCGTCCAGCATGGTTGCGACGTGCCGGTCTTCGCCGTCGTACTGCAGGGTCTCGTCTGCGAGGCGGGTGGTGTTCCCGTGCGCGTCGTAGGCGATCGCCGACGCCGGCAGCGTCTGGTTCACTGGCGTTGCACCGGGGACAGGGTTGGTCACGGTCGTGCTCAGCAGCCGGTCCGCGGCGTCGTAGCAGTACGCCGTGGACGTCGCCGGGCTCGAAGCGACCGGGTTCCCGGCCGTGTCGGTGAGCTGGTCGGTGGTGCTGGTGCGGTTGCCGTTCCTCCCGGCCGCCGCGACCGCGCCGCTTTGGGTGCAGCTGCTGGCGTCGAACCCGTAGGTCAGCTTGTGCCGCGGGATGGTTGCTGAGGTCAGGCGTCCTGCGGTGTCGTAGCCGTACGTGGACACGTTGGAGATGGTCCCGTTCGTGGTCGTGTCCTGGAGGATGTTACCGGACTGCGACCGCACCACAGAGTCGGTGACGGAGGGCTGGTTGTTCGGGAACGACCACGTGCTGCTCGTCTCCGCGCCGGTCGCGTCCTTGACGATCTGCGCCAACGCCGACCCGTTCCCGGCGTTCCCCGCACCGGACGGGTACGTCACCGTCGCGAGCTCACCCTGACTGTAGGTGGGATCCGCGATCGGCTTCCCGTCGACGCGGACGAGTTCGACCTGCGAGTCGCTGTTGTACTCGAACGCGGTCGTGTGCGTCGCGCCGTCCGGCGTGGTCGCCGTGACGGAGGTGACCCTCCCGGCCGCGTCGTACTGACTGGTCGTCGTGGTCCCCCACACGTCCGTGTAGCTCACCGTCTGTCCGAGGAGATCGGTCCTGGTGGTGACGGTGGCGCCGTTCGGGGACCCCGTCACGCCGTTGTCGGTGACGGCCGTGGTGAGGCCGTCGGCGGAGTAGCTGGTGGTCTCGGTGCTACCCGGCTGCCCGTTGAACGCTGAGGTGGTGGTCTTCACCGTGCGGCCGCGGGTGTCGTAGTAGGTGCAGGACCAGTCGGCGTCCCCGGACTCCTTGGTGCCGGCAACGCGGCCCCAGAGGTCGTAGATGTACGACGTGACGACGGGGCTCCCGGAGGCGGGGGTCGCGTCGGTGCTGGTCATCAGCTGTCCGTACTGCGGGGTGGTGACGTCGACGCCGCAGATCTGCCCATCGGTGGTGCCGTAGGCGTCCTTGATCGTCTGGGTGTCACCGAAGTACGTCGACGTGCTCGCCCCACCGGCGGCCTGCGCGGGCAGGGTGCTCGACGTCTCACGCAGGTACCCGGTGCCGAGCGGCTCGTAGGTGCTCGTGGACTGCAGCTTCAGGTTCCCCGGGTCCACGGTCGTGGTGGTCGCCATGCCGAGCCACGGGTCGGTGTAGCTGGTGCTCGTCGTCGTGGGCGAGACCTGCGATGCGGTGTAGCCGGACGGGGCCTGGTCGGCGGTGGTGGTGGAGGTGGTAAGTCCGAAGTCGGGGGTGAGGGCGGAGCCGGGAACGACGGTGGTCGCGCCGGTGCCGATCTTCCACTCGAGGACCAGGGACGCGTCCACGGTGATCTCGCGGTACTGCAGTCGGATCCGTGCGGTTTGCCCCTTCTTCAGCGTGATCGACTTGGAGGCGGTGGTCTCGGTCGCGGAGTGGGGTCCCCAGTCGTCGATCAGGGGTTCGTCATTGATCCAGAGTTGGCTGCCGTCGTCGGCCTTGGTCAGGAACGTGTAGGTCCCGTCCTGCGGCGCGGTGACCAGGCCGGTGAGGCGGAGGGAGAACTTGTCGGCGACGAAGCCGTTCCCCGCTGCTGGCGGGGTGGTCTTCCCCCAGGTCTGGTTCACGGACCCGTCGGTGTTCCCGATGCCGAGGCTGTAGGACTTCGGCGCGCCGGAGAGGGAGTCGTTGGTGTACCAGGCGGCGCTGAGGCCCTGCATCCCCTCGTCGTACTTGGTCGTCGATGCGGGAACGGTCGCCGCGCATGCGGTGGTAGGGGTGCGGTCGGCGTTGAAGCAGGATGCCGGCGCCGGCCCGTAGCTGGCGATGGCGCGGTCCTGGTCGTTGTAGACGGTGGTGGACACGCGGCCTTGCTGGTCCGTCGAGGACAGCTGCATGTCGCGTTCGTTCCAGGTCTGGCTGCTCTTCAAGCCCGAGGGGCTGGTGCTGGAGGTCTCCCGCCAACCGTCGTCGAAGGTGACGGTCTCCGCGTGGGTGCCGGCGGGCAGTCCGAGCGCGGGGACGTCGACGAAGGTGGTGTGGTCGCCGTAGGTGTAGGTCTTCAGCGGCCGGGTGGTGTTCGCGGTGCCGTCCGGTGAGGGCAGCTGCACGCTGGCGGCCTTGCCGTCGCTGGTGTAGCTGATCGTGGTCGCGGCGTTCGCGGTGGCGGTACGGGTGGGGTCCGCGGCGAGCCAGTCGTTCGCGGTGGAGTCGCGGAGCAGGGTGAGCTTGCCGTTGTCGTATCCGAAGTCGGTGATCTCGTTGCCCGGGTCCTGGATTCGGGCGAGGTTCCCGGCGGCGTCGTAGAACAGCTGCGTGGTGTCGTTGCTGCCCGGCGTGTGGCCGGGGTAGATGATCCGGCACAGCATGTTCGGCGGGACCGCACCGAACCCGGTCGCGGTCGGGCAGGCCAGGCCGGAACTGTCGGTGTCGGCCGCGGCGAGGCCGACGTCGGCGGCCTTGTCGCCGGAGTACGCGAAGCGGATCTGTCGCGGGTTGGTGTCGGAGGACAGCGGGTCGCGGATGCTGTCGATCATGCCGGTCCCGCCCCGGTAGGTGGAGATGGGGGTGGCGCGTTTGATCGCGTCGGCGGGGTTCGTGACGGTCTGCACGAGGCCGTTCGCGGCGAACACGGTCACGGTGCCGTCGTCGTCGGTGTAGGTGACGCGGCCGCTCTGGTCCAGCGACACGATGCCGTACTCGCCGGCGGGTGCGGTGTAGCCGGTGCCGGAGCCGTCGCCGCTGGTCTTGGTGTAGGTGTGGGCGGTGCCGGTAGCGTCGGTGAGGATCACCGCGGACTCGGTCACCTGGGCGCTGGCCCAGCTGCCCGCGTCGCCCTCGAGGGCGGTGGAAGAGGACCATCCGGCGGGCAGGGTCTGCACGTCGCGGCTGAACCAGTCGGAGGGCACGACGTACTTGTTGCCCTGCGGGTCGGTGACCATCAGCGAGATGTTCGCGTCGACGGACCCTTCGTAGTAGTCCATCCGGAACGGCAGCGCGCCGGTGCCGAGTTGCACCGCCGCGGCGGTCTGCTCCGCGTGCGGTGACGGCGTCCACCCGTCGTAGAGGGGCTTGTCGGTGTCCTTGATGGTGGTGCCGGCGGCGCCGATCCACACCCGCGCACCGTCATCACGGGTGACGCTGAAGGTGTAGCTGCCCGCGGTGGGGACGTGGATGTAGCCGGTCCACCGTGCCAGGAAGTAGTCCTTCGGCACCGCGGGCCCGGGGGAGTTCTTCCCCCAGTTGAACGAGACGTTCGGGTCGGTGCGCACCAGCACCGGGGTCTTCCCGGTGAAGGAGTAGTCCGGGGACGCACCCGAGGCGGGGGTGTCGTCGTAGTAGGAGCCGGTGAGGCCGCCGGAGGCGGTCTGGAGGGAGTTGTAGCTGAAGCCCTCCCCCATGCTGCCGCCGAGGGTGGACACCGTCGGTGAGGAGAAGCTCATCCCGACGTTGCCGTTGGCGAGGTTCACCGTCACCGGGCCTGCGGTGTCGGTCGGTGCTGGGCCGGCGTCGCCGATGCGCTTGTTCACCGTCAGCTCGTTCGCCCACGGGGTCAGCTGCGGGTCGTAGCCATCGGTGGTCTGCACCGTCCAGGTGTAGTGGCCGCCGTCCTGCAAGGCGTTCGCGGGGACCGTCCAGCTCAACCGGCCGTTCGCGGAGGTCACCGCGCCGCCCGCGGGCAGGCTCGACGGGTCCACCCAGCCGGTGGAGATCACGGCGCCGCTGACCGCGTCGGAGCCGGTGGCGATGGTGAGGTCGTACTTGACCTTGTCGCCGTTGACGTCGGTGAGCAGCGGCGTCGACAGGGTTGGCGTCGTCGAGGTCTGCACGGCCTTGTCCACCGGCAGCGCCGAGGACTGTGACGCCACGGCCGGGGTGTTCGTGGTGAAGGAGAACACGGACGACGGCTCCTGCGTGCTGGTGCCGTACACGCCGTCGTAGGCGTCCTTCACGTACGCCTTCCAGTAGTACTTCGTGCCCGGCTTGAGGGTGCCGTCCGGGACCTGCGCCTGCTGGTCACCCCAGCCGGAGTTCCACACCGTGCTCGAGTCCGGGTTCGAGGACGTGCTGACCTCGTACTCCCACTGCAGGCCCTCCCCGGACGGGTCCGTGGCCGACACCGCAAGGGTCGGGGAGAGGGAGCTGCGGCCGCCGTTGGCGGGGGCCGGGGATATTGCGCCGCCGGCGCTCGGGAAGTCCTTGTACCCGAGGATCAGTGCCGCGTCGATGGTCTTGTACGTGTACGAGCCGGGCGTCTCCGACCCGCGCGCCATGATGTACATGCCCGAGCGCTGTGCCCGCACGAGGGAGGCGTACTCGTTCGCGACGCCGTCCTCGTGCGCGCTGCCGGAGGAACTGATCGTCCACCCGCTGAGCTTGGTCCCGACCCCGCCGTAGGAGAACGACGTTGCCTCGTGCACGGACCCCGTGAACGCGTCCTGGGTGCCGGCGTTGTGGTAGTAGCCGTCAATTCGGCCGGAGATGATCTGCTTGCCGAACAGCTGCTCGTACTTGAAGTGCTGAATGCTGCGCCAGTATTTGTCGCCGCCATCACGGGAGTTCCCGATGCGCATGATGCCGTCGGTGATCGTGCTGCCGTCGGACTTGTAGGCGTGCTGGTCGTCCGACCATGCTGTGGCGGACGACGGGTCCACCGACACCGGGTACACCCGCGCCGGGTCCGTCAGCCACGCACGGTCCGGGCTCATCCGGATCGTCCATCCGCTGTCCGTCTTCGACAAGGTCGTTGCGACGGTCGTGGAAGCCGGCTCCTGGACGCCCGCGACGCCCGAGGAGTCCGACATCCGCGGGGCGGGGATCGCGAACTCCGTGGTCCCATCCGGGGCGGTGAACACGATGGTGCCGTCGTCCTCGGTGGCTGCGGAGAGGCCGTCCGCGTCGACGTCCCAGGTCCAGCTCTCCTCGTCCGCGTCGGGCACCGCGCCGAGGACGAGCTCCTCCTTCACCTGCGCGTTCGAGACCGTGTACCGCAGGTCTGTGTCCGGGAACACGTTCGGGTAGGTCACCACGTCGGACAGGGCGTCCTTGCTGCTGTGGTGCAGGTCACTGTCCGCCGCACCCTCGAGGGTGTACCGGATGGTGTACCCGTCGTGGTGCACGGTGAGCACCCCGGTGTCGGACGCCTGGTCGGCGAACTCCGGCGTCAGCGGGTGGTCCTTGACGACCGCGTCTCCGTCGGAGCGGACGGTCACGTCGGTGTTCACCGGCGTCCAGTCACCGTCGCTGCCCTTGACGTTCAACGGCGTCTCGGAGATCACCACGGTCCGCGTGCCGTCATCGTTCCGGTATGTGTTCCGGAACTCCGACTGCGACACCAGATCCGAGGTGTCCGGGTCGAACGACGACTTCGGGGAGTCATCGATCGCGGCGTCCGCCTTCGCCGTTAGCAGCTTCGGCTGATGCGTGATCGCGTCCGGCGCCGTCGGCAGATCCTGCTCCGGCATCGTCAGATCCCCGACCGGCACCGTCGGCTTCGCCGCCTTCACCGCGTTCGACGACTCCGGCGGGACGATGGAGTAATCCGAGCCCTTCGGCGTATCCGCATGCGCCGGCACGGTGACCAGCACCTCCGCAAACAATGCAGCAGTGAGAACAACAGCAGCCGTCGCGAAACGACGAGACCCCCGGACCAGCATCAACACCCCAAAGCGTCAGCGGGCTCCCCCGCGGCGAACGCGCGACCGAGCGCGCGAAGCTGAGAGTAGGGACAGCGGAGCCTAAGAGCCAAGTGGGTAGCCGACTGAACTACTTCACACGAATGAAGTGTCGGGGTACGAGTAATTCCCCTCAACAGGGGGTCATCGGATCCACTTCGCTGGTAGCCAACACAGGAACACCAGAATGCGTCCGAGGGGGGAAAGGGTACAAATCAGCGGATCTGAGGTTTCCTACAGGCTTCGGACACCGGCCAGCCAGCCCTAGTGACAATGGCGAAGAACTGACGGCGAAAGAGCTGATCAGAGCGCCCGGCTCGCGAGCGCGCCGCCTCAAACAGAAGAACCCCCGGCCGCGGCCGAGGGCTCTTCTGGAGACCGGTCTGTAGATCGATCACACTGGCGGTACCGGTGGGATTTGAACCCATCGCCCTGTGTTCGTACCTGCACGGGCGCGCCCCCGACCGCCGGATTCATGGGGAAGTTGCTGACGGGTTGGGCCAGTCAAAGCCGTTCCCAGCCAGGTGGTGGTGCACCAAATTGCACCACAGCGCCGCTGGGGGACGCCCGCTCCCGAGAGCAGCGCGGAGGCGAAGCACCTCCCCGATGGGCGTCCGGTTAGCACCCCGCCATCGCGACTGTCTGCGGACCAGCTATGTGAGACAGATGGTGAGAGCTGCGTGCGACCGCGACGGCCCGTACGCCGGAGGACCGGCTATCGAGACCCAGCATCGGTCGGGCTCACCTGAGGGTGACGATCACAAGCGGTCAGCGAAGCTCGGCCGAGAGTTGGCGGCTTGGCGCTTCGGCGCCGCCACCGAAGTCATCTATGTTTCTGGGTAACCCTCAACGATTGGCTACCGCTCAATGACCACGTACGGCTACCGGATCCACACCCTCGAGCCGCGTCTCGGTCGCGCACGTGAGCAGAACGGGGCGATGGCGCTCGAGGATGTCAGCGCAGCCGGCGGGGAAGTGGATGCGTTCGAGCAGTTCAAGAAGGAACTGCTCGAACTTCAGGACGATCGGACCCAGCTCGGGACGCCGACGTTCTACGTCGACGAAGCCACGGACGCAGAACGCAAGGCCAAGCTCGATGAGACCGAGGGTGTGCCGTACTTCGAGGTAACGGACGTGCAGGTCGAGGACCGGCGCATCCGTGTGACGGTTGAGACCGGTCGGGAGCAGGACCATGACGCATTGGTCAGTCGGGACGGCACGCACGAGCCGATCGAGCGCAAGGCAGCGGTGCGTGGGATGCAGGTTGTGCTGCTCTTCCCCCAGGCTGGGCCGATGGCGATCATGCTCTCGGAAGTACGTGGGCAGACCTATGTCGGCGAGCTCTTGATCAAGTGGCTGACGCGTCGCGCCCAGCACGCAGCCGTGGCCGTGAACGCCGACAACCGCAAGATCGTCGGTCCATTCCTGAACTGGCACCTCACTCCGAGAATCGACGGGGCCAGGCTCGACGGCATCCTCGGCAACGCCGCGGACCCGTCCTTCCGTCTCCGCCGGCGCGGTGTTAGCGCCGCGGGGACACGGACCAGCTATGACCTGGAGCTGGTGCAGTGGGGCTTGAAGAAGACGACCGCTGAGAAGGTGTTCGATGCGATCCTTGCGATGGCTGCACGGAAGGGCTCAACTACAGAGCTCGAGCGGCGCAAGGCCGCCGCGAGCGATGTGATCGAGCTCGTCGATCCAGCTGTCAGTAGGAGCGGCATAGAGTACGACGACGCCGAGATCTCGATCGTCGAGCGAGGCAAACGGCAAACGATCAACGCCGAGACAGTGGACAAGCTGTTCATCTACCCTCTGGGATCCACTCGTCCCAAGGGGTACCAGCTGATCCACGAGGCAGCCCCGGTGGTCAATCGCATCGCGAGCGCGTTGAAGATCACCACCACCCTTCCCGAGTAACACCAGCTTGAACGGAGGACGAAGCCGTGGCCTCACAACTCTGGCCCATCGAACTCTTCCGCGGGCACTGGAAGGCCCTCAGTGATTACCGCGACGAAGCCATACATCCGGACCGGTTCACGCGAACAATTCTGTTGCTCGTGCCTGCGGGCGCGTTCATCGCGATGCTTACCCTGCCGGACGCGCGGCTGGCCGCACCCGGCGCGCTCCTAAGCGGTGTGGCGCTGCTGGCGGGGAGCTTCCTCGCTGCTTGGGGGCAAATCTCGTCGATGCGCCTCAAGCTCACGGAACGGGCATCGGTATTCGGCGAGACCGAGCGCATCGATCGGGACGCCCTGGACGAGTCGGCCGCCCACCTGCTCGTGGCTTCGCTATTTTCGGGCGCCGCTGCGCTTATGTTGGTGCTCGGTATGAACTTCACGGCCGACCCGGAGACTGGCACCATTCATGGTTTCTTCGCCGCGATGGCTATCGCCTTCGCCAGCTACGTCCTGCTGCTCTTCCTGATCGCCGTTCCGCGCCTGTACACGGCCTACGTCACCCTTCACTCCGTCCGCAACGAGTTGAACGGAACCCACCGAAGCCGTCGATGACGTCTCAATAGTCGATCGACTATCGGACATCAAGAGGCCGGGCTGGCTGGCTCTGCACTTGACCGGTCATCCGAGAATTTGATGTGCGCGCGTCGCTCGACATCGGCTACCAGGTCTTCGGTGCGGACATCGCCTCTTACCCAGTTGACGAGCGAAGTCATCGCTTGCCCGACCATGTTCGGGACTCCCGGGCGCGGTTCCTGGATCATCGCAAGCATCACCAGGAGGACGTGGGCGACGTCCTCTTCCTCGGGCTTCAGGCGGGCACGCAGCTGGTTCATCGCTGTCCCAACTGCAGCCAACGCGGGGCCTTGCCCTTGGCGAGCGCCCTGAGCCTGCCGGTAGTCGAGCAATGCTGCGATCGAGTTCATTAGCCACTCGCGTCTCTCGGCGTACTCCAGCTCAGCACGTTGGCGCCGCCGATCCATCGAGTCACGAATCCAAGGCACTGCAACGGAACCGACCAGACTGATGACCGCACCCACGAGGACGCCATAGAACCCCCAGAGCGCTGGATCCAGAGATTGAGGCGCGGGCTGGGCGGCGAAGAAGGTAATCGGCGAGGAGTACGTCACTGCAACAGTGTGCCAACAGCGCGCCGGGCCCGGAATGTCCTACTACGGGGAGCGCCGCGTCAGCCGAACGGCAATTGAGACGGTTTTGCAGCGAGCTGGGCGACCTCGCCAATAGCATCCAGCCGGCAGGCACAGGCTGAGACCGGAGACCGACAGGACCGGCACCCTTCCGGGCAGCAGGGACGCACCTACGGGTGGATCAGCGTGCAACTGAGCGCTTCGACGCGCTCGACGCAAGCTGGTCCGAGGCGAAGATCGGGCCGAACGTCTCGTTCGGGGCTTGCTCGACGGGCATCCCGAGCCGACGGGCGATGGTTCCCGCCATATCGCGGACCCCGTCTCCCTCGTCCCCGACGGCGTGCCGGCCTGTACCTGCGGGCGCCTACTCGGGTGCGATACGGGAGAGCGCCGCGGCATCACCCGACCCAGCCGTCTTGGAGCCTCAGGTCTTCGGCTTCAACAACACGGAGTAGAGAGGATCGGTGACTATAGAGATCATCGTGTATCCGTTAAACGGAGGCGTCGCTTGGACCGGTTGGGGGACAGGGCTCCCAGAGATTATCCGAAGCGAGTCCGCTCGAACAGCGACCGAAGCCGGCAATTCCGCGTGCGAGCTATTCGCGTATGAAGCGGAGGTCCCGATACGGGTTTGCCCTTCGCCGGATCTGTCCGACGCTGAAGGTGCTGCGTTCCGCTGTGCGGTCGAGGGCAACCAGCACATCGGCATTGTTCGCATGCGAAGCGGGTATCGGGCCTGGGCGCGCTTCGGAGTCGGTCAATCAACTGTGCGAGTCGATGCAACCGTCGACAACGGGTATGTTCTTGCCCACATGCTGGTCGAGCAAGTCGAAGAGCTCGGGCTTCCATGGTTGCCCGGAGCGCTGCCGGTCACGCAGGGTCGCGGGGTGGACGACATTACCTTCATGTGGTTCAAGAGTGGCCTGGGACAGGTGTAGTACAAAGACGCCGTCGGAGGCTCGCTGCCGACGGGCGCGGGCACGTGTTCGGTGGAAACGACTGCGCTGGGGCGTTGCAGCTGGCCGATGGCGCTGAAGAGATGGTTTTGTTGGCCCAGAGCGATCTTCAGGACTTCCTCGCAGAGACCTCGATTGCCCTGGGTGAGCTTCACGAGCCAGAGGCACAGGCCTAGTCAGCACCTGTTTGCCAGTGGGTGGCTGAGGGTGCCAAGCCGCGTGATGACTGGGACAGGGGTTGTTCGACAGAATGTAGGCATGGACCTTTCTACCCCTGCCCAGCACAGCGAGTGGAACTGGAGCATTTGCCCGGTCGTCACTCTGACCGTTGAGGGGCAGCGCGTTCCCGGCCACGGTGTCCGCGGAACGGCGTTCCTTATCGACAACGAGGACGATGGGCTCATCGGCATGACAGCGCGCCATGTCCTCGACGGGCTCCAGCCGGGTCAGACGGCCGCGTTACTGCTCCCCAATGGGGCTGAGTTCCGTCCTCTGTTCGTATCGGCTGCGGAATTCCATCCTACAGAGGATATCGCAGTATTCACTTTGGCGAACGATCGTCCAGCTGGCAGGGTGCGCCTGCGTACCTCGACTGATAGGTTCCCAATTAGCGGCGATTATGCGGTGTTGGGGTATCCTGACGACGATTACTGGCGGGGAGACAGCGAGGGCGTCACACTTGAACTGACGTATTCTGCTGGGCACCTGCGCAGGTACAGGGGTCCCGGAAACCTGCCGGGTATTCGCGGCAACATGTTCATGGAACTGAGTCAGCGCGCCGGCGCTGGTTGCTCCGGGGCACCGGTCCTGCTGAGGCCAACACTTCCGGATAGCGCGGATCCCACCGCGTTCCCCGTCTTCGGTATCTACGTCGGCGAACGGTCGTCGAGGCAGGGGGACGCCGCGCCGCTGACGTTCGCGTACGCGGTTCCATTCTCGGCGGTGTCCGACTGGGAACCTCAGCTGCTGAACGGGCGTTCGCTCTTCACCTGATCACTGCAGGCGCTCCCGCAGGCAACAGGCCGCGTTCGGCGTGAAGCGACCCTATGCTCCTCGCTGGGCGCGCCAGTTTTCCTGTCGTCGTTTTGAGCGGGAGAAGATGCGCAGCAGCGTCCGATAGCCGGTCCACCAGTGAGCCCCGGGTTACCGGCAGGGGCTTCGGACTCCTACGGCCCTGCTCTGGATCGAACCCTGTCTCACATAGGTGGTCCGCGAACTATCTCAGTTCACGCACGCTATACGGACGCCTCCCGACGCACGAGAGCTGAGCCCGGCACTGGGCGACGTGGCTGCTCCGCGCTGCCAAGCAACGTGTGCACATCCGTATTTCAGACACATTCAGTGGAGGTCGGACAAGTTAGCTGGCGGACGACAGTTGGACACCCAGGACCCGCTCACATGCTCAGCTCCATGTCACTTCAAGGGTCACGATTCACGCCAGTGATAGTGCCCCTTATCCGAAACTTCCGGAGCACCCCCTCGGGCGCTCGATGACGACGAAATCCCTCCAGAACGCCGGACCTCGCCGGTAAACCAGGTCCGGACAGAACGGAGCCCTCATGCGCCACGTCACCCACCTACAGGCCGTCACCGGGTCCGGCACCGCGAAGCAGCGCGAGACCGCGTCGGCACGCACCGACGCCGAGATCCAGCGCGCGATCGCCCGCGCTGACGCCGCACTCGCCGCCGCTGGTCATCAGGTCACGGACGAGGAGACCCGTGAGCTCGGCCGCCAGGTCGCCGCCGGAACCGTGTCCGGCGACGAGGCCGCCGCTCGCATCATCGAGAAGCTCGAGCGATAAGTGTCATGGGCCCCGATTGCACCTTCCAAGACATTGAGGCGATGAAACCAGGGCGTGACGGCCACTAACTTCGCACTCGTATTCGTAGAACACTCCACACGCCGTCGCTCGAAATCAACGCGTGTCCGTAGCGGATTGCCGATCGGCTTCAGCCGCGACTATACCTGTGCCAGGTGATTCGACCTCAGCGACAGTTCTCTTCGAGCGGCGCGACCGCACCGCCGGAACTGACCCTACCGGGCCAATGACGGCAGAGGCTGTCCGCCTCAGCTTCGATCCGTGGCCGCCGCGCCACGCTGCAGCGCATCCGCAAGCGATCGAAGTCTTCTTACGGCGGGAAGAACCTCTGACAATTCGTACGAAGTGTGCCGAGGATCAGGCGACGACTCAACAGTTCGGATCGGCGCGGGATCGAGCCCGGCTAAGATTCCAAGCACGTCGACAATTTCATCAACGCCAGGACTGAGGGCCGACTTCCTCTCGATCAGCGAAATATCACGCGCTGAGAGCACCTCGCCTGCTTGCGCTTCCTCGCGAAGACGTGTCAAAACAGTAGCAGTGACCTCGAGTTCACGCTCGCGGTTTCGGACGAGCTCCTCTAACTCAGCTTTTCCTTGCTCACCATCAAGGACCGCCGCTATTTCCCACGGCCGAAAACCGAACGAAGAACTGATTCGCACAAGCCTGCCAAGATCAGTCGCCGTGATCAGTGACCAATTCTTTGCGTTGGCAGTACTGCGAATTGTGTCGCCCGAAAAGCCAGGACCCACAATGGCGACGTAGTCTGCTTTATGTTTTGACTTGTGCGTTTCGAGCGCAATATCGCTCACACTAGTATGACTGACCTTGCCCGAGGATGTGGATTTGCCGTCGACTATCCCGACACGAAGGAGGCCGCTACTATCGCGCCACTTCACAAGCACATCGGTGTCACCCGATCCACTGACGCGCTGGGATTCGAATCCCATGTACTCGAAGGCGCGCTGGATGAAATCTTCGAAAGCACTTCCGGGCGCACCGTTGTCCGCCGATGGATCAAGTGCAGTTCGCTCTAGGCCCTCTGCGATGCGTACTGCGAGCGTCTTCTGATTTTCCCCGGACTCGGGCCGAATGGCCGCTTGAATCGCGTCAGATGGCCTCTTCGCGGCGGAAGGAGCCCCCTTGATCCAGACGTCAAGATCTGCAAGCGGCAGAGACGCGCTGACCGCCAGTCCAAGCTTTGTTGCCTGCACAGCCGACCACGACGTTTGGATAAGCAACTCTGCGTCCTCGAGAAACGAGATCAGCCAGCGAACTTTGTCGGTGTTGAGGCCAACGCTCGTGCCATGCGCATAAACGTCGCTCCGAGGCGTACTCGTCTTGATCAGAAGAAGCAGCTCGCCTACGAAGCGCATATGAGCATGGAGCACACGAATAAAGTTGAGATCGTCTCCGGAATCGATCCACGCTCTGGCGGCGGTCGTGGCCATGAAAATGCCGCGCTGCTTCTCCTGCAGGAATCCTGCCGCGCGCATGAACGGAAGCATGGAGTCCACGCTGCTGCGCTTCAGATTGAATCGATCAGCTATGAACTGCAGGAGCACGGACTTCTCGATCGGATCGACAGCGGCGCCGATAGCGACCTTCATGTTCTCGATCTTATTTGGATCGGTTTTCGGGCTCGGAACCCAAATGTTGTATGTGGCGCGATCTATGTGCTTCTCGGGGTCCTTCGCCAGCGCGTTCAACAGAGCTGCAATCTCGACCGGGGCTTCCGCGATTTCGATAACCGCGGCATCGTCTTCGTACTCGAGAGCCATCGGCGAAACTGTCAACCAGCCATCGTAGAGCTCTCGGCCAAGCCCTGTCGCGTGCATTTTTCCACCGCCGAGCCACTCCACAACGCCCAGAATCTCGAGCCACGTCAGTCGGTTCCGAACGTTCGCGACGTTACCCCACGGAAGGCGATAGCTTGCCACGATCTCATCGTGTACCTCCTTCACGGTGCGTGGGCCGTCGATTAGGCGGCCAAGAGATTCGGCCACGACACGGATCCGGCTCGCGAGAAGGTTCGCTAGGACCTTTGGATCCCGCGTGCTTAGGTACGCTGCGCCTTCCGGAGTGAGCTCAAGTCCCGCCAACGAGGACTGAGTGAGACCGAGGGAGTTCAGGAGAGTCCGGTAGTAGCGCCAGTCTTTCGGCGAGTCGATTTGACTGAGAGTCGGGTGAGCGGCGAAATTCAAGATGGGCCCTTGTGCCACGAGTTTGAGGAGTTCGACCAAAATGGCTATGGTTTCGTCCTTTTTCCCGGGAAGGTTTGGGACCGAAGCCAACTGTGAAACCCACAAGTGGTGCTGCGCACGGAGCTCTTCGATTCCAACTCCCGCGACGGGTGACGTGCCTGTCAGGGACCGGCTCTCGGTTGACTCGTTTGAATTACTCAACTAACTCTCCCCCAAGTGGCGACGGTAGATGTGAGGTTAGTGGTTGAAACTGGCACTACAACCCTGACCCCACACTCACGCCGTTGGCGCTCCTTCAGCTTGGCAACGACTAGCTACCCGGCTCAGCATGCGGCTGAGCGCTGGATCGTGCACGACGGCACGCGGCAGAGCGGTCCCTCGACGACCACCGCCCTCGACTAGCGTCGCGGTGGGCTTCCTTGTATAGCTTCGACTCGCTCACTATGCACGAGCGCGCGGCTCGATTGCGAGCAACCCAGCGTCGCGCTGGTCCTCACAGAAGACTCGGTCGGCAATCGTCGGCTGCCGGGGTCGACGGAGGCTCCGCGCAGTTGCGTGCAGGTGCTCCGTTACCGCGCGGTTACTGGAGAGTGCCCGTCAACGAACGAAAAGAGCCCCAGACCCCCGTATCTCCGGGGATCTGGAGCTCTCTGCGTTGGCGGTACCGGTGGGATTTGAACCCACGGTGGAGTTGCCCCCACACATGTTTTCGAGACATGCTCCTTAGGCCGCTCGGACACGGTACCGCCGACGATCCTACCGCATGCCGGGAGGCCCGAGGAACGCAGGACCGTCGGCTCGCCGTCCCCAGCGGCGCCCGATGCACGGCTGTCCACCGACCCCGGACACGGTGACCTGGCGCTGAGGCCGACTGCGTATCGTCCCGGGTATGAAGACGCGCTCTCTCGTGGCACTCGTGTCCTCCGTCGGCGGTGGCCTCGCGGTCGCCGGTGCCGCAGCGCTCGGGGCCCGGGCGGGCGTCCGGGGGCAGCGCGCCGCGGCACAGCGAGTCGTCGACATGCTGCCGGTGCACGCGGACTGGTGGCGGGAGCGCATCCACCACGAGGGGCAGCTCACCTACGTGGCGATCGGCGACTCCGCGGCCCAGGGCGTCGGCGCGACGGTGCCGAGCCGGGGCTACGTGGGGTTGCTCGCGCGGCGGGTCCGGCGGCGGTCGCGGTCGACCCTGCGCGTCGTCAACCTCAGCGTCTCCGGCGCCACGACCTGGGGTGCCCGGCACGAGCAACTCCCGGTCCTCGGCACGTACACGCCCGACATCTGCACGGTCGTGATCGGGGCGAACGACATCCTGGACTTCCATCCCGACAAGTTCGAGCGGAACCTCCGCCGTATCTACGCCGCGGTGCCCTCGCACGCGATCGTCGCGGACCTGCCGTGCATGTTCTTCCGCGAGCGCGAGCGCAAGGTCCAGGTCGCGAACGAGATCGTGCACCGCGTGGCCGCCGAGTTCGGCCTCACCGTCGCGCCCCTGCACGAGATCACGAAGCGCGTCGGCCTCCGCCGGACCTTCCGCAACACGTACGGCGACCTCTTCCACCCGAATGACAACGGCTACCGCATCTGGGCGAGCGCGCTCGAGCCGGCGGTCGACGCCCGTGTCGACACCCTGATGGCGATTCGCCGCTACCTCTCCGCGCGCGAGGTCGAGGAGCTCGGCCCGCGTGCGGCGGCGGTCGCGGCGGCCCGGGCGGACCAGGACGCCGACACCGCCGACGAGCACAGCCCGGACCTCCAGCACCTGCGACAGCACCGATCGCACGGCAGCCACGTCGCGGGGAACCCGGACGCGCCGACCGAGCGCCACGACGCCGCGAGCCACCGCGGCGATGTCAGCGGCGCCGCCTAGCCTCGACGCATGGCCAGGGCCCAGACCGCGTACCGCTGCACCGAGTGCGGGTGGACCAGCATCAAGTGGGTCGGCCGCTGCGGTGAGTGCCAGTCGTGGGGCACGGTCGAAGACGCGACCGCCGTCCAGGCGAGCACCCGTGGCACGGCGGCGGTTGCGGTCACCGGTGGCCGGGTCGCCAAGCCGATCACCCAGGCCGTCGGCGAACGCGTCACGCACTGGCGCACGGGCATCGGCGAGTTCGACCGCGTGCTCGGCGGTGGCATCGTGCCGGGCGCCGCGATCCTGCTGAGCGGCGAGCCCGGAGTCGGCAAGTCGACGCTCCTGCTCGAGGTCGCCTCCCGTGCGGCCGCGGCCGGCAAGCGTGTCCTCTACGTCTCGGCCGAGGAATCCGTGGACCAGGTCCGGATGCGCGCCGAACGCACGGGGGCGATGCACGACGAGCTCTACCTGGCGAGCGAGGTCGACCTCGCCGTGATCCTGGGGCAGATCGACCAGGTGCAGCCCGACCTGGTGATCGCCGACTCCGTGCAGACGATCTCGTCGAGTGCGGTCGACGGCATCGCGGGCGGGGTGTCCCAGGTGCGCGAGGTCGCATCGACCCTCATCCGCGTCGCGAAGGACCGCGCGCTCCCCATCCTCATCGTCGGGCACGTCACCAAGGACGGCACGATCGCCGGTCCCCGGCTGCTCGAGCACCTGGTCGACGTCGTCTGCCACTTCGAGGGCGACCGCCAGACCGCACTCCGCTTCATCCGCGCGCTCAAGAACCGCTTCGGCCCGACGGACGAGGTCGGCTGCTTCGACATGACCGGCGACGGCATCCACGAGGTCCCGGACCCGAGCGGGCTGTTCATGTCCCGGGCCGGCGCCCCGGTCAGCGGCACCTGCATCACGATCGCCCTGGAGGGCCGGCGCGCGCTTCCGGTCGAGGTCCAGGCGCTCGTCGTGCCGAGTTCCGCGCCGCAGCCCCGGCGGGTGGTCAACGGCGTCGACTCCTCCCGCGTCGCGATGCTCCTGGCGGTCCTCGAGCGCCGCGCCGGCATCAAGCTGTCGGACAGCGACGTCTACGTGTCGACCGTCGGCGGCATGCGGCTGACCGAACCGGGCGCAGACCTGGCGATCGCCCTGGCACTGGCGAGCGCGGCTCGGGACCGCCCGTACCCGCACACGCTCGCCGCCGCGGGCGAGATCAGCTTGGCGGGCGAGATCCGCCCGACCACCGGCGAGAAGCAACGGGTGTCCGAGGCCCGGCGGCTCGGGTTCACGACGGTGCTCGGCGCCGACTCCGAGCACCTGCGTGAGGCGTTACGCGTCGCCTTCGCGATGACCAAGTCGGTGCGCGAGCGCGAGCTCGACGCGGCGTTCTGAGGCGGACGCAAGCCGCGCCTCCCGATCGCACAGGACTGGTGACGGGGACGCGGCGGACCCGGGTGCGGCCAGCAGGTCGCACTCGGGTCCGGGTCCGGGCCGCGAGTCAGACGATCGCGCCGACGGAGGTCGCCTCCGTCGCCGCGAGGTGCTTGTCGATGCTCGTCTTGACGGTCTGCGCGTAGTGCTGCATGGCGCTGCCGTACGTGCCCTTGAGGGCCTTCACCTCGATGGCGGCGAGACCTGCCTGGCGCTCGGACGTCGAGTCGCCCTTCAGCGCCCGGCGGTCCTGCTCGAGCCCGGCCGGCTTCGACGCCCACGCCGTCTGGGCCTCCTTCGCGATGGTCTCGACGGCGCCGCCGTAGCCGCCGCCGATCGCCTTCGTCTCGATCGCGTGCACGGCCTCGCGGCGGTCGTGCCCCTTCTTGCCCTTCAGGGCCGTGATGTCGCTCCGCAGCGCGCTCGGCACCGAGCCGGTCTCCAGCCGGACGGCGTGGGCACGGAGCGTGCGCATCGGGAACGCGAGCGCGACCCGCGTCGCGGAGGACGACGACGAGGACGGCGTGGACGACGAGGACGACGACGGCGCGGCGGTCGGCGTCGCAGCGTCCGCGGCGGTGGCGCCGACGCCGAACGTCAGCGCGACGACGGCGCCGGCGGTGGCTGCTCCGATGAGGATGCGGGATGCGGTGGTCTTCATGGTCTGCTCCTTCGCGGCCGACGGTTCCGCGGCCTGCCGATCATCCTGCGAGCGCTCCGACACGACGACGTTCGGGCTGTGTACGGGTTGTGTAAGGCGTCCTCGATCGACGGAGGGAGCGGGTTGGATGGTGTCATGAGCGACAGCCGCGGCCTGGTCGTCGTCGTGGAGGACGAGCCGACGATCGCCGACGTGGAGCGCATCTACCTCGCGGATGCCGGCTTCGGTGTCCACATCGCTCGCGACGGCCGCGCGGGCCTCGAGGCCATCCGGTCGCTCCATCCGGTCGCGGCCCTCATCGACATCGGACTCCCGGGCATCGACGGAATCGAGGTGTGCGCGCAGCTCCGTGCGGTCGGCGACTGGACGCCCGTGGTGTTCGTCACGGCTCGGGACGCCGAGGTGGACCGCGTCCTCGGGTTGGAGCTCGGGGCGGACGACTACGTCACGAAGCCGTTCTCGGCGCGGGAGCTGGCAGCGCGCGTCAAGGGCCTCGTCCGCCGGAGCCAGCAGTCGCTGCAGTCCGACCTGCTCGTCGTCGGGGACCTCCGCCTCGACCAGCGCTCCCGGACCGTCCGACTGGCCGATCGCGCGGTCGACCTGACCGCCACGGAGTTCGACCTCCTCGCCTACCTGATGGGGAGCCCGGGCCAGGTGTTCTCGCGGTCGCAGCTCCTCGCGGCGGTGTGGGGCGTCGCCGACTACCGCGGGAGCCGCACCGTCGACGTGCACGTCGCACAGCTCCGGGCGAAGCTCGGCGACACCGGCCCGCTGCGCACCGTCCGTGGCGTCGGCTACGCGTTCGGGCCGGCGTGATGGCGCGCCGTGCCAGCCTCGCCTCGCGCATCGTCCTCACGACGGTGACCGTCGCGCTCCTGGCGACGTTCGCGACGGTCGGGGTCGCGTACCAGCTCGTCCGCCAGGTCACGATGCAGCAGTCGCGCGAGCAGCTGCGGGCCACGACCCTCGTCGTCGCGTCGACGCCCCCGCGGGAGCGCCGCACGCTCGTGCGCAACCTCGACCGCACCCACGCCCGGAGCATCCGCCTGCTCCTGGTGCACGCGAACGGGACGACGGTACCGAAGCGGACCGGGCCCGTCCCCGCCGCCGCGATCCGGCGGGTGCAGACCGCCGGCGTCCTGTCGGAGCGGGTGCACGCGTCCGGACACGTCTTCCTGCTGCAGGGCGAACGACTGTCGGCCGGGGACACCGTGATCGCGACGCAGGACGTCTCACTTGTCCGGTCCGCGACGCGGCGTCTGCTCGACCGTCTGCTCGTCGCCGCGCTGTTCGGGGTCGCCGTGGCGGTCGCCGTCGGGATCGTCGTGGCGCGGCTCGTGGTCCGTCCCCTCCGTCGAGCCGCCGCCGTCGCGCGACGACTCGCCGGTGGGGAGCGCGGGATGGCCGCGGGTGCGGCGACACACGAGACCATCACGGAGGTCGCGGACATCGACGACGCCCTCGCCACCCTCGACGCCGCCCTCGCCACCTCGGAGGGGCGCCAGCACGAGTTCCTGTTGTCCGTGTCCCACGAGATCCGCACACCGCTCACCGCGATCCGCGGGTACGCGGACGCGCTGGCGGACGGACTCGTCCCGGAACAGGGGGTCGCGGCCGTCGGGCGGACCCTGGTGACCGAGACCGCCCGGCTCGACGCCTTCACCCGCGATCTGCTCGAGCTCGCGCGGCTGGAGGCCGACGACTTCCCCCTCCGACCGGAACCGGTCGACGTCGCGGCGATCGCGACGCAGGCGCTGACCGCGTGGGACGCGCGCGCGGACGGCCTCGGCGTGCGACTCGCCCTGGAGGCCCACCACTCGTTGCCGACGTGCGTCTCGGATCCGATGCGGGTGCGGCAGCTGCTCGACGGGCTCCTCGAGAACGCCCTCCGTGCAGCCCCCGCCGGTTCGGCGGTGACCGTGCGGATCGCGCCCGGCGACGATCCGGCGCGGCCGTCGACCACGATCACCGTCGAGGACGGCGGACCTGGCCTCTCGGACGCCGACCTGTCGGAGGCGTTCCAGCGGGGGCTCCTCGCCGATCGGTACCGCCGGCAGCGCGCGGTCGGCACCGGCCTCGGTCTGTCGATCGCCCATCGGCTGGTCGGGCGGCTCGGCGGGTCGCTCCGCGCCGGGCACGCACCGGGAGGCGGTGCCGCGTTCACGCTCACCCTCCCGGCGAGCGGCGGCAAGCGCGCGGACTCAAGCAACTGACCTGCGGCCGTGCTGAACCGGTGCGTGTTCACGCGACCGACCTGCGGCCGCGTGGAACCGGTGCGGACGCACGTCACCGATCTGCGGCCGCGTGGAACCGGTGCGAACCACGCGACCCGGCCCCGGCCCTCCCGGCCTACGCGCGCAGCGCCGCCAACAGGTCGGCGGGCTCGGCCTGCATCGTGTTCGGCCCCGCGATGTCGAAGAACACCTGCTCGAGCACGTCCAGGTGCGCGGCGATGAACTCCTCGAGCCGGGCGGCGTCGTACACCATGACCTGCCGGACCTTCTCGTCCGGCACCATCGCGGTGTAGGCGTCGACGGACGAGAACAGTAGCAGGATGCGCTTGTCGGTGCCCTCACGGCCGAACACCCGGACCTGCTGGTCCTTCGGACGCCCGGTGACGAGCTTCGGCACGATGACGATGTCGTGCCGCAGGGCGAACGCGACCGCGGCGACGTCCTGCGCGGCGAGCGCTGCCTCGAGCGGCTCGCTCCGGAACCGTTGCTCGGCCATCACTGGAGCACGAACTGGGTCGAGGTGGCGCTCGTGATGTTCCCCACGGCGACGCTGAGGTGGTAGCTCGCGCCACCCGCGGTCACCGACGGCCGGCTCGAGTCGCAGGTCGACGTGGAGGACCGGGTGCGGTCCCACGTGATCGCGGGCGTCGTCAGGGTCTGGCCGCCCTTGATGGTGATGTCCTGGTCGGTGCCGCCGGTCTGGCAGTCCTTGCTCGACCAGTACGTCTCGGTGCCGCTCGTGATCGTGAGGACCTGCTGGCTCGAGCCGAGGTCCATGTGGCAGCTCGTCGACGCGGTGTTCGTGATGGACATCGAGATCTTCGGTTCCTCCGTGGGGCCGTACTGCGTCTTGTCGGTCAGGGCCTTGAGCGTGATCTGCGACTTGCGGCAGGTGGCGCCGTTCTTGGTCGACCCGGCTGCGGGTGCGGACGTCGCGCCGGCGGTGGCCCCGGGCTCGGGGGTGGCGATCGCGGCCGCGGCCGCGGTGGCTGCGGCGCTCGCTCGTGCCGATGCGTTCGCCGCGGCGTCGGCAGCGGCGGCGCGCGCAGCGGCACGCTCGGCCGCGCTCGACGACCGGTGCGCGGACGCGGTCCGGGAGGCGCTGGCCGAGGGAGCGGGAGCGGCCTCCGATCCGCCGCCGTGGCCGAAGACGATGAGGAGCACGACCACGATGACGAGGAGCAGCGCACCGCCGACGATGGCGCGCCGCCGCCAGTACACAGCGGCGGGCTGACCGCCGACGGGGTTGCGGAACGACGACATGCGGACAGGGTAGGTCCGCTCGGCGGGGTTCCCGCGGAGCGACGCCGGACCGGCGCGAGCGGCTCAGAGGATCTTGAGCATCCGGGTGTTGCCGAGCGTGTTCGGCTTGACCCGGGCGAGGTCGAGGAACTCCGCGACGCCCTCGTCCGACGACCGCACGAGCTCCGCGTAGACCTCGGGTGACACGACGGACTCCCCGATCTCCAGGTAGCCGTGCTTCGTGAAGAACTCGACCTCGAACGTCAGGCAGAAGATCCGGCCGATGCCGAGCTGGCGGGCGTCGTGTTCGAGCCCGTCGAGGAGCCGGTGCCCGACGCGCTTGTGGAGCCAGGCGGGGTCGAGCGCGAGCGTGCGCACCTCGGCGATGTCGTCCCAGAACACCGCGAGCGCACCGCACCCGATCGGCACCCCGTCGGGCCCCTCGGCGATCCGGAACTGCTGGATCGAGCCGTACAGGGTGACGTTGTCCTTGCCGAGCAGGATCCGCCGCGACACGTAGGGCTCGATGAGCCGCTGGATGTGTGGCACGTCCGAGGCGAGCGCCGGACGGACGAGGATCCCGTGCTCGTCGCGCGCGAGTGCCGCCGGCTCCTGGTCGTCCATCCGCTCCACCCTAGCCGGGGTGCCGCGCACACGACGGCCGGGAGGCGCGGGACCGGTCCGCACCGTCCCTCCCGGCCGGTGGGCGGAAGCTGGATCCGACCTGACGGCGCACCAGGCACCCGGCGTAGCGTGCGCGCCATGACTGACTCCAACGACGCAGCACAGCACCCGGCGGTCCCCCTCGGCAGCGAGGGGCGCCACGCAGCGGAGCCCTCGGGCGACGCCGCAGCAATCGACCACGACCACACGCACGACTCGGGCGGGCACACGAACATCGGTGCCCTGGGCGACGACTCGGTGGGGCACATCTTCGACCAGACGAACGGCCTGGCGGACGGCCTCTCGGGCGACAGCGAGGAGAACGAGGACCTGCAGGGCAGCGAGAGCAGCACCGGCGACGGGCGCCTCACGTTCGACGACACCGAGGGCGGCGGCAACGTGACGGACGGCGGCGGCTACACGGCCGGCGACGCTCGTGACGGCGAGGTCACCCACCCCTAGCCCGGAGCGTCCCCTGCGGGACGAGCCCCGAAACGACGCGATCCCCTCCCCACCACCGTTTCCAGTGGTGCGGAGGGGATCGCGTCGTGTGTGGGGAGGAGGCCCTTACGCCTCGAGCTCCCCGGCCGGCTCGGCAGCCCCGGCGAGCACTTCCTCGCGGCCCGGCTGACGCCCGGTCTCGAACTGGAAGGCACCGTCGGCGAAGTCGACCTTGACGTGGTCGCCCGCCGTGAGCTCACCCTGCAGGATGTGCTCGGACAGCTGGTCCTCGACTTCGTGCTGCATCGCGCGACGCAGGGGCCGGGCACCGAGGGCGGGGTCGAACCCGACCTTGATGAGCTGCTCCTTGGCGGCGAGCGACAGCTCGACGGTCATGTCGCGGTCGAGCAGGCGGTCGGACAGGCGCTTGACGAACAGGTCGACGATCTGCAGCAGCTCGTCCTGCGACAGCTGCGGGAACACGATCGTGTCGTCGACGCGGTTCAGGAACTCGGGCTTGAAGTGCTTCTTCAGCTCCTCGTTCACCTTGGCGCGCATCCGGTCGTAGCCGACGGACGAGTTGCCCTCGACCTGGAACCCGACGGGACCACCCGCGATGCCCTGCGAACCGAGGTTCGTCGTCATGATGATGACGGTGTTCTTGAAGTCGACCACGCGACCCTGACCATCGGTCAGGCGGCCTTCCTCGAGCACCTGCAGGAGCGAGTTGAAGATGTCCGGGTGGGCCTTCTCGATCTCGTCGAACAGGACCACGGAGAACGGCTTGCGGCGCACCTTCTCGGTGAGCTGGCCGCCCTCCTCGAACCCGACGAACCCGGGAGGGGCACCGAACAGCCGCGAGACCGTGTGCTTCTCACCGAACTCCGACATGTCGAGGGAGATCAGCGCGCCCTCGTCGTCGAACAGGAACTCGGCGAGCGCCTTGGCCAGCTCGGTCTTCCCGACGCCGGTGGGGCCGGCGAAGATGAACGAGCCGGAGGGCCGGTTCGGGTCCTTGAGGCCGGCGCGGGTCCGGCGGATCGTCTTCGACAGGGCGGAGATCGCTTCCTCCTGACCGATGACGCGCTCGTGCAGGGCCTTCTCCATGAAGACGAGGCGCGAGGTCTCCTCTTCCGTGAGCTTGAACACCGGGATGCCCGTGGCCTGCGCCAGGACCTCGGCGATGATGCCCTCGTCGACGGTGCCGGACGCGGCGACGTCACCCGCACGCCACTGCTTCTCGAGGCGGAGCCGCTCGCCGAGCAGCTTCTTCTCCTCGTCGCGGAGCGACGCGGCCTTCTCGAAGTCCTGCTCCTCGATGGCGGCTTCCTTCTGCCCGCGGACCGTCGAGATCTTCTCGTCGAAGTCACGGAGCTCCGGCGGCGCCGACAGGATCGACAGGCGGAGGCGTGCACCGGCCTCGTCGATCAGGTCGATGGCCTTGTCCGGCAGGAACCGGTCCTGCACGTAGCGGTCGGCCAGGTTCGCCGCGGCGACGATCGCGCCGTCGGTGATCGACACCTTGTGGAACGCCTCGTACTTGTCGCGGAGGCCCTTGAGGATGTTGATCGCGTGCGGGAGGGACGGCTCGTTCACCTGGACCGGCTGGAACCGGCGCTCGAGCGCGGCGTCCTTCTCGAAGTGCTTGCGGTACTCGTCGAGCGTGGTGGCTCCGATGGTCTGGAGCTCACCACGGGCGAGCAGCGGCTTGAGGATCGAGGCGGCGTCGATCGCGCCCTCGGCCGCACCGGCACCGACGAGCGTGTGGATCTCGTCGATGAAGACGATGATGTCGCCGCGGGTGCGGATCTCCTTCGTGACCTTCTTGAGGCGCTCCTCGAAGTCACCGCGGTAGCGGGACCCGGCGATGAGCGACCCGAGGTCGAGCGAGTAGAGCTGCTTGTCCTTGAGCGTCTCGGGCACCTCGCCCTTGACGATCGCCTGGGCGAGGCCCTCGACGACGGCGGTCTTGCCGACGCCCGGCTCGCCGATGAGGACGGGGTTGTTCTTGGAACGGCGGGAGAGGATCTGCATGACCCGCTCCATCTCCTTCTCGCGCCCGATCACCGGGTCGAGCTTGGCGTCACGCGCGGCCTGGGTGAGGTTGCGACCGAACTGGTCGAGCACCTGCGAACCCTGCTGTGCACCCTGCTGGTTCTCGCCGCCCACGGCGACGGCCTCCTTGCCCTGGTACCCGGACAGGAGCTGGATGACCTGCTGGCGGACCCGGTTGAGGTCGGCGCCGAGCTTCACGAGGACCTGGGCGGCGACGCCCTCGCCCTCGCGGATGAGCCCGAGCAGGATGTGCTCCGTGCCGATGTAGTTGTGGCCGAGCTGCAGCGCCTCGCGCAGGGACAGCTCGAGCACCTTCTTGGCGCGCGGGGTGAACGGGATGTGCCCCGTCGGCTGCTGCTGGCCCTGGCCGATGATGTCCTGGACCTGCTCGCGGACCGCGTCGAGGGAGATCCCGAGCGACTCGAGTGCCTTGGCGGCGACGCCCTCACCCTCGTGGATGAGACCGAGGAGGATGTGCTCGGTGCCGATGTAGTTGTGGTTGAGCATCTTCGCCTCTTCCTGGGCGAGGACGACAACACGACGGGCTCGGTCGGTGAATCTCTCGAACATGTGCTCTCCCTTGGCTCCGAGGGGGTGGAGCCGACAGATGTGCCGGTCCCTGGTGGGCCCGGCGACGTACATCGAGACTAACCAGCGCGCCTCCGCGGGGCTGCCCCTGTTCGCCGTGGGCGTGACCCACGTGCGCGGTCCGTCCGGACGGCCCGGGAGGCGGTGCTCGCCTCGCCTGACCCTGGCCGCGGTCAGGTGGTCACCGCTACCCTCCGGACCATGGAGGCACCACTCGTCGGGATCGTGATGCACCCCTCGAAGGACGTCCGGGCGTCGGTCGAGACCCTGCAGCGCTGGCACGCGTCGGGGCGGGGCCAGCTCGTCGCGCGCCGGATCGACGCCGCGCGGCTCGGCCCGGGGATCGAGGTGCTCGACGACGTCGAGTTCTGCGAGCGGGTCGACCTCGTCGTGTCCCTCGGGGGCGACGGCACGATGCTCGGGTCGATGCGCCTCGTGGCCGCACGTCCGGTGCCGGTCCTCGGGGTGAACTACGGCAACGTCGGGTTCCTCGTCGAGATCGAACCCGAGGAGCTCGCCGCGGCGCTCGAACGGATGTCCGCCGGTGACTACTCGCTCGAGCCGCACCACGCGCTCGAGGCCGTGCTGACGTGGTCGGGTGCCCGCACGAACTACCTCGCGTTCAACGACCTGACGATCGTCCGGCGCCCCGGCGCCGGGCAGGTCTCGGCCGACCTGACGATCGGGGGCCTCACGTACGGGTACTACCGCGCCGACGCCGTCGTCGCCTCGACCCCCGCCGGCTCCACCGCCTACAACTACGCCGCCGGGGGCCCGGTGCTCTCCCCCGCCCTGTCCGGCTCGGTCGTGACGCCCGTCGCCCCGATGGCCGGGATCGACCGCTCGGTGGTCCTCGCGGCGAAGGAGCGCTACCGGTTCGACATCGCCGAGGGCACGCGCAGCGCCGCGCTCGAGGTCGACGGGCTCGTCGTCGGCGAGGTCGCCACCGGTGCGCAACTCGAGGTCCGGCTGCGCAAGAACGCCGGCACGGTGATCCGCCTCGACGCCGAGCGCCACGGGCGGACCGGCCGGGTCAAGCTGAGCCTGCTCGACCTCCCGGTGCGACCGGACCAGCTCATCGAGCTCATCCCCTCCGAGGTCCGGCAGCGGCTGCGGCAGCACGACCGGCCGGAGCCCGAGGAGGGCTGAGGCCGCGACTCCAGGCCGGGAGGCCCGGTGCAGGACCACCGGAGCGGCCCGCGCGACCGTCGGGACCGACGACGACGGCCCGCCCGAGTCGTGTGACTCGGGCGGGCCGTTCCCATCACCCCGCCGGATCGCCTTCCCACAGGACGACCCGACTCCCCGCACCGACCCCGTCCGGGTCGGCCGTGGTCCTGGACCTCAGTCGGTCAGGTAGAGCTGCATGTCCTGGCTGACCGCCTTGGCGAACAGGCGGAGCTTGGCGCGGGACTCGACGCGGCTGACCGCCTGGCGCGTGGTGTGGACGACCTTCGAGATCTCGTCGAGGGTCATCGGGTGGTCGTCGTCGAGGCCGTAGCGCATGCGGATGACGCGCGCCTCGTCCGTGGGCAGCTCGGCGACGATCGACCGGATGTCCCGGTGGAGCAGCGTGCTCTCGGTCATCTCGTTCGGGCTCGCGGCGTCCTCGTCCTCGATGAAGTCCCCGAGCTCGGAGTCGTCCGAGTCACCGACCACCGTGTGGATCGACACGGGCTCGTGCGAGCGGCCCTTGAGGTCGAGGAGTTCCTCGACGTCCATGCTCAGCTCCTCGGCGACCTCTTCGGGGCTCGGCGCCCGGCCGAGGTCGACGGTGAGGTCGCGCTCGGTGCGCGAGATCTTGTTGATGAGCTCCACGGTGTGCACCGGGATGCGGATGGTGCGGGCCTTGTCGGCGAGACCGCGCGAGATCGCCTGGCGGATCCACCAGGTCGCGTAGGTCGAGAACTTGTAGCCCTGCGTGAAGTCGAACTTCTCCACCGCACGGACCAGGCCGAGGTTGCCCTCCTGGATCACGTCCATGAACGGCAGACCGCGCTGCGAGTAGCGCTTGGCGATGCTCACGACGAGGCGGAGGTTCGAGGTGATCATCCGCTCCTTGGCGCGCTGGCCGTCACGGACGAGCCAGCGGAGTTCACGCTGCAGCTGCTTCGGCACGTCGGGCGTGTTCGCGAGCTTCTCCTCGGCGAACAGGCCGACCTCGATGCGGCGGGCGATGTCCGCTTCCTCCTCGGCGGAGAGCAGCGGCAGGCGGCCGATGTGGCGGAGGTAGTCGCCGACCTGGTCGACCGAGGCGCCGCGCACACCGGCGAGACGCTCGTCGGCCTCGATCGCGGTGTCGACGCTGTCGAGCTCGCGCGGTCCCGCCTCGACCTTCGTGGTGGTCTTGGAACGCCGGGTGGTGCTCGGAGCTTCGGTTGCGATGGTCATGGCTGACTCTCCTTCGCGGTGACGGTTGACGGGGGCCGAACCGGCTGGGCCGGGCCGGATCACGTCGGACGGTGTCGTTCGGCGCTGGTCCTGCTGCCCCTCCATCGGGGCGTGCAACGAGTAAAGCGGCCCGGAGGTGTACCCCACAAATCGTTTCCTGCTTTTCCCAGGGATCTCCGTGCTTCGTCATCGCGGACCCCCGGGTGGGGGTACGGGACCACTCCGCCGACCGGCCCTCCGATCCCGGAGATGCTGGGGGACGAGCCCGGAAATCCACGGATCCCCGCCCGCATTCGAACCGATTCCGGGCCTGTACCCCGCCCTGTCACCCGGCGGCCGACACGTTCCGGGGTACGCGTGCGGATGGGGCCCCCGCGACACGTCCGTACCCCTTTTCGGCAACGATCCCGTAACACGCTCGTCACCCGGGGGTCGATCGGCGGTCACCAGCTCGGTTCGAGCCAGTCCGTGCGTCGCTGGGCCCCCTCCGCTTCGGCGTCGAGGTCGAACTCGTCGTACTCGCTCTCGATGTCCCCGACGAACGAGCGGGCGACGGCATGCAGCAGATCGGTCATGCCGGCGATGCTGACCAGCCCCGACGACGGCGGGGTGAACGGCTCGTGTCGCGGCGCTGACCGCCGGACGTCCGGGAGCGACTACTCCGCGGACTGCGGCGAGGCGGGGACGGCCGCGGGGCGGTTCGGCGCCTGCACGTCACGCGGCCCCGCGGTACCCGCGCCGGGTCCACCGGCGGCACGCTCCGCGGCGAAACGGGCGCGTTCCTCCCGTTCGAGCTTGGCGTAGGTCGCGCGCTCGGTGCGGTCGGCCCGGATGATCGCCCGCATGACGAACCAGAACACCAGGCCGACGACGACGGTCGGCGTCAGCGAGAAGATGATCCCGGTCACGACTCCATGAGGCACGCGACCATGGTACGTCCCGGTGCTCGGGGTGCCGTGCGGGGGACCTGAGCGCACGGCCAGCGAGCGGAGCGCGTCCGCCGTGTGGCACGCCGACGACGAGTGCGCATGCGCCCGCACGTTGCGTTGTCGTCCGTGTGCGCAGGAGTGCGTCGACTGCCGTGCTCGCAGGCTCGCCCGGGGCTGGCGTCGCGCAACGCTGGCGCGTTGCCCTAAGCCCCAGCGCCCTTGACGAGCGGGAACAGGATCGTCTCGCGGATCCCGAGGCCCGTGATCGCCATGAGCAGGCGGTCGATGCCCATCCCCATCCCGCCCGACGGCGGCATGCCGTGCTCGAGGGCGCGCAGGAACTCCTCGTCGACGCGCATGGCCTCGACGTCGCCGCCCGCGGCGAGCTTCGCCTGCTCGACGAACCGCTCGCGTTGCACGACCGGGTCGACGAGCTCGGAGTACGCCGTGGCGAGCTCGAACCCGCGGACGTAGAGGTCCCACTTCTCGACGACGCCCGGGCGCGACCGGTGCTCCCGCGTCAGCGGGGACGTGTCCACCGGGAAGTTCATGACGAACGTCGGGCGCTCGAGCGAGTCGATGACGAAGTGCTCCCAGAGCTCCTCGACGTACTTGCCGTGGGTGGCGTGCGCGACCTCGACGCCCTCGGTCTCGGCGAGCGCCTGCAGCTCGGCGAGCGGGGTGTCGGGCGTGATCTCGCGACCGGCCGCGGCGGAGAGCGAGCCGTACATGTCGACGCGGTCCCACTCGCCGCCGAGGTCGTACTCGGTGCCGTCCGCGAGCGTCACGACGAGCCCGCCGGTGACGGCGAGCGCGGCGTTCTGCACGAGCTCCTGCGTCAGGTCGGCCATCTGCTCGTAGTTCCCGTAGGCCTGGTACGCCTCGAGCATCGCGAACTCGGGCGAGTGCGTGGAGTCGGCGCCCTCGTTCCGGAAGTTCCGGTTGATCTCGAACACACGCTCGATGCCGCCGACGACCGCGCGCTTGAGGAACAGCTCGGGCGCGATCCGGAGGTACAGCTCGGTGTCGAACGCGTTCGAGTGCGTCACGAACGGGCGGGCCGACGCGCCACCGTGCTGGGTCTGCAGCATCGGCGTCTCGACCTCGAGGTAGTCGTGGGCGGCGAACGTCGCGCGGAGGGACTGCATCACGCCGGCACGTGCGCGCACGGTGGTGCGCGCCTGCTCGCGGACGATGAGGTCGAGGTAGCGGGCGCGGACCCGGGTCTCCTCGCTCAGCTCGGTGTGCAGGTTCGGCAGCGGCAGGATCGCCTTCGCCGCGATCGCCCAGTCGTCGACCATGACGCTCAGCTCGCCGCGGCGGGACGAGATCACGCGGCCGTGCACGAACACGTGGTCACCGAGGTCGACGAACTCCTTCCAGCGCGCGAGCGACTCGTCCCCGACCTCGGCGAGCGACACCATCGCCTGGATGCGGGAGCCGTCGCCGGACTGGAGGGTCGCGAAGCACAGCTTGCCGGTGTTCCGCGAGTGCACCACGCGGCCGGCGAGCCCGACGACGTCGTCGGTCTCCTCGCCGCTCGGCAGGTCGGCGTGCTCGGCGCGGACCGCGGGGATCGTCGTCGTGATCCCGAGCTCGACCGGGTAGGCCTCGATGCCCGCCGCCAGCAACCGCTCCCGCTTGTCGAGGCGCACCTGACGCTGCTCGCTCGTCTCGGCCGCGGCGGCTGCCTCGGCGTCGACGCGGGCGGTCTCGAGGGCGACGGCCTCGGGGTCGGTGGTCTCAGCGGGTTCGTCGGTCATCGCGCGCGCAGCTCCGGGGGTCGTGGGGGATGCGTCGATGCTACCGGCCCACCACGGCGCAGCCGGCCGGGAGGCGCTTGCCGGGGACCGCGCACCGCTACAGCGCCTGCTGCCCGTCCGCCTGCGCGAGCGCGTTCTCGACGGCGGACCGGACGAGCGCGCCGAGCACGCGTCCCGGGTGGTCGACGCCGATCGCCGCCAGCGTCCCGGCGGCCTGGTCGACGATCGCGCTCGAGAAGTCCACCGCGGCCCGGACCGCGTCGGCGTAGGCGGCGCGGTCGGCCTCACGGACGACGACCGGCTCGGCACCCATCTCGACCACGAGCGCCTGCGCGATCGGCAACACCGGCGCGGGCGAGGTCACCGCGCAGTAGGCATCCCGGAGGCGGGCGAGGTCGACGCTCGTGCCCGTGAACGCCATCGCGGGGTGGATCGCCAGCGGGATGACGCCCTGGGCGGTCGCGGGCGCGAGGACCCCGACCCCGTGGTCCGGGCTCGTGTGCACGACGAGCTGTCCCGCCTGCCAGATGCCGGCGTCGGCCAGACCCTGCACGAGCCCCGGCAGCTGGTCGTCCGGCACGGCGAGCAGGACGAGTTCGCTCCGCTCGACGAGTTCCGGGGTCCCGAGCACGGGCGCGCCGGGCAGGAGCGCCTCGGCCCGGTCGAGTCCTGCGTCGGACACCGCGGTGATGCCGACGACCGCGTGCCCCGCGTTCGCGAGCGCGGCGCCGAGCACCGGGCCCACCCGGCCCGCACCGACGACGCCGACCCCGAGTCGTCCGGCCCGCTCGCTCATCGTGGTCCTCCGTCCGGTCGTGGCACGTGCTCCCACCCCACGGGCGCCGCCCCCGCTGCGGACGCGGTGACCGACGCGGGGTCGGCGCCCCGGGCCTCCCGGTCGTCACGCCACCGGTGCGAGGTGTCGGCGGCAGCCGCGCGGACGGCCTCGGCCTCGGTGCCGGAGAACAGCCGCATCGCGTCGGGCACGGCGAGCGCGCCGATCCGCGCGACGACCGGGCCGTGCACGGTGTGCACGTGGACCTCGGCGAGCCCGAGCGCGCGCTCGAGGGGGCCCTGTGCCACCCGGATGCTCTGCACGCGCGGCAGGGGCACGACGACGAGCGACCGCCAGACCGCGCCGAGGCGGAGCAGCACCGCCCCGGGGACGCTCCGGTAGCCGTTGCGACGCCAGGACAGCGGTCGGAGCCAGGCGCCGCGACCGGGTGACCGCGTGAACCCACCGGCGTCGCCCGACCCCGTCAGGCTGCCCTGCACGACGTCGACCGCGGCGGCCGAGCCCTCCTGCAGGCTGGCGAAGGAGGCGGCGGGACCGGCGACCGCGGTGCCGACGAGCTCCGGCAGGATGATCTCGAGCACGGCACGGACGTCCGCGGTGTCGCCGACGGGCAGCACGACCGAGGACGTCTGCTGGTTCTGACGGGAGCCGCCGGCGTGCGAGGCGCGGTTGACGCGGACGTCCCACCAGCCGAACGGACGCCACAGCAGCGGCTGCGTGACCGCGACGGCGTGGATGCGCCCGGGCGGCAGGGTCTCGTTCGAGGTCGACACGAGGCCGTAGCCGATGCGGATCCCGTCCGGGGTCGCCGCGATCGAGTACTGCAGCGACTTCGTGAAGCGGCGGACCGTGACCCCGACGGCGCCGATCATCGCCGGGAACAACGTCACGAGCAGGAAGTACTGGCCCGTCACGGCGACGCTCACGATGATGCCGACCGCGGCGAGGGCGAGCACGACGGTCGTGTTCGACAGGAGCACGGAGCCGATGAGCCGCCCGGTGTGCACGCGCACGACGCGCGTGGCGCGCACTGCGGCGGGGTCGAGTTCCGGGGCCAGGAACTCCGTCATCCGCTCGTCGACGAACCGTCCCGGCGGCCGGGCGGCCCGGGACCCGCCCGGCACGTCGGCGCGGGCACCGCTCGCCAGCAGCAGGATGCGCTGCCGCAGGTCGTCGGCCGGCCGCGAGCCGAGGTACGCCAGCTGCACGTTCGCGTCGTTGCCCGCCTGGGAGATCTCGAGCCGGGCCGTGCCGACGAGCCGGGCCACGAACGGGCGGACGACGTTGACGGCCTGGATGCGGTCGAGGCGGGCCTTGCGGTGGTTCCGGAACAGCACGCCCGAGCGGACCTCGACGACCTCGCCGGTCACGCGGAAGGTGTGCATGCGCCAGGACAGCGTGAACAGGCCGATGAGCACGAGGATGAACACGAGCACCCCGAGGAGCGCGACGCCCACGTAGTCGTGGCGGACGACGTAGTCGATCGGGTCGCCCTGCTCGCCGCCCCGGGCACCACCCGGGATCACGAGGTCCAGCAGCCGCTCGCGGAGGGTGTTGACCACCCACCCGAGGATCACGAGCAACGCGATCCCTCCGCGGAGCAGCGGCGTCAGCGGGTGCAGGCGGTGCCACGTCCCGTCGGTCAGGTCGGCGGCCGCGGCGGCGTCGCCCTGCCGGTGGGGCTGCGGGAGCGGCGGCAGCGGCGGGCCGGACGGCCGGGAGGTCACAGCCCGACCCGTCGGCTCTCGGCCATCGCGACGAGTTCGTCGCGCAGGCGGTCCGCGTCGGCCTCGGGGAGCCCGGGCAGCCGGACGTTCGTGCTCGCCGCCGCCGTCACGAACCGGAGGTCGCTCAGACCGAGGGCACGACCGAGCGGCCCGCGGCTGATGTCGACGAGCTGCATGCGGCCGTACGGCACGGCGATGAACCGCTGGAACATGAGTCCGCGCCGCACCACGAGGTCGTCGTCGCGGAGGGCGTACCCGATCGACCGGATCCGCCGGGGCGTGAAGGCAGCGACGAGGGCGGTGACCACCGCGGCGGCGAGCCCGATGAGCGTCCACACGAGCGCGGTCGTCGGTGAGGACCCCCGGAACGCCACGCCGATGAGGAAGCACCCGGCGGTGATGACCACCCCGACGACGAGGACGGTGACGAGTTCGGTCCAGACCAGGCGCGGCGACACCCGGCTCCAGGGGATCCCCGGCAGGTCGAGACGTTCCCTCGGCATCGGTCCCCCTGTCGTCGGCGTCGCTGCTGCCGGGTCGGTCAGATCGCGGTCGTCCCACCCGGGTCGGAGTCGTCGTCGTCCCGGGGCGGCACCGTGCACATGTGCTCCGCGACGAGCGCACACACCATGAGCACCAGACCACCGAACACCGCGACGACGCTGGGCAGGATGGAGCCTAGCGCGGGGACGACGGCCCGCGTGAGGACGAACGCGAGCCCGCCGCCCGTGAACGCGCCGAACAGCACGCCGCAGATGCTCGAGGCCTTGGCGAGGACCACCACCCGCGTGGCGTAGAAGGCGTCGACGGGGCGGGTCGCGGTGCCACGGGCGTGCCGACGGACCGGGATCGCCATGAGCACGAGCGCGATGCCGATGAAGCCCAGGGTCAGCCCGAGCGCCGACGAGAGCACGATGACGGGCCGCTGCCGGGACGCCAGAGCGGCGTCGAGGGCGAACCCGGCGACACCGGCGACGATCGCGACGCTGATCAGGGTGGAGGCGCGGGTGTGTCTCACTGGGGTGCTCCCGGGAGCTCGGACGGACGGGACGCGAACAGTCGGGGTTCCTCGACGCGGACGGTGTCGTCGCCGACCGCGGCGAGCAGCGCGGCGACCGGACCGGCGCCGGGGAGGACCGCGTCGGGGTCGGCGTCGAGCCAGGGCGCGAGCACGAACGCCCGCTCGGCGGCCCGGGGATGCGGGAGCGTCAGGTCGGCGGCGTCGAGCACGACGTCGTCGACGGCCACGATGTCGAGGTCGAGCGTCCGGTCCCCCCACCGCTCGACGCGGACCCGGCCGTGGGCGTCCTCGATGTCGTGCAGCTCGGCGAGGAGTGCGTGCGGCTCGAGATCGGTGTCGACCACGACCACCCCGTTGCGGTACCGGGGCTTCGTCTCGTCGGGCCCGGAGAGGGTCATCGCGACGGACTCGACCTCGTGCGATGCGGCGACCGGGCGCACCCCCGGCACCGCGAGGATCGCCGCAGCGGCCTCGCGCAGGGTCGACCCCCGGTCGCCGAGGTTGGCACCGAGGGCGATGACGGCGCGCCTCACGGGTCGACCCGCGCGGAGCGGTCCCGGCGGATGGTGATCGACACGTCCGCGAACGGCACCGTGATCGGTGCCTGGGGCTTGTGCACGGTGACCTCGGTGGCGAGTGCCGCCGGGTGCCCCAGGACGACGGCGGCGATGCGCTCCGCCAGGGTCTCGATGAGGTCGACCGGGTCGGACTCGACGGCCGCGACGACCTGCTCGGCGAGCACGCCGTAGTGCACCGTGCGGTCGAGGTCGTCGGAGCCCGCGGCGGCACGGGCGTCGACCTCGACGGCGACGTCGACGACGAAGTCCTGCCCGTCGGCGCGCTCGTGGTCGAAGACCCCGTGGTGACCGCGGGCCCGGACCCCCGTGAGGCGGATGACGTCGTTCACGATCGCGCGGCCCTCCAGGCGTCCCAGACGTCGAGCACCGCGCGGTTCGGGGCGGGGTCGTGGACCCGGACGCCCCAGGCCCCACGCTCGGCGGCGAGCAGCGTGATCGCCGCGGTCGCCAGGTCCCGGTCCCGGGGTGGGGCGTCCGGATCGCTCCCGACGCCGGCGAGGAAGCGCTTGCGTGACGCCGCGACGAGCACCGGGAGCCCGAGCGACGCGAAGCGCTCGTACCCGGCCAGGATCTCCCAGTTCTGCCGACCGTGCTTCGCGAACCCGAGCCCCGGGTCCACGACGACCTGGTCCGGGTGCACACCGAGCACGATGAGCTCCGCGACCCGGAGTTCGAGCTCGCGGCGGACGTCCTCGACGGCGTCCTCGTACACGGCGTTCCGGTGCATCACGTCGCTGTGGCCGCGCCAGTGCATGACGACGAAGCCCGCACCACTCGCGGCGACGACGCGGGCCATGTCGGGGTCGGCCAACCCGCCGGAGACGTCGTTGACGATCGACGCCCCGAGCTCGAGCGACCGCTCGGCCGTCGCCGCGTTCATCGTGTCGACGCTCACCGTGATGCCCTCGGCCACCAGGTCCTGCACGACCGGCAGCACGCGACGCTGTTCCTCGTCGACCGGCACCCGCGGCGCACCCGGCCGGGTGGACTCGCCGCCGACGTCGACGAGGTCGGCGCCGTCGGCCACGAGCCGGCGCGCGTGCGTCACGGCGGCGTCGCGTCGGTGGTGTTCGCCACCGTCGCTGAACGAGTCGGGCGTCACGTTGAGGATGCCCATGATCCGCGCCCGGCCCGGCGTCGATGGGGCCGCGCCCGCCGCACGCGCCGATCGGCGACGCGTCGCCGCCTCCTGCTGCAGGGCAGGGAGGTCGATGGCGACGGTCGCCGGTTCGGCTGCGGCGGCGCGGGCGCGGCTCGCCTCGGAGATCCGGCGCTCGCGCCGGCTGGGGAGGTCGGTCATCCCGCTGGCCTACGCCGGCGCGATACCGGGGTTCCCGCGCGGGGCCCGTGCCCGACGCGGCTTCGCCGGGGGCTCGGAGTCGATGCCGCCGTCGACGGCGCCCTCGTCCACCGGCGCCTTGACCGGCAGCGAGATCGCGGGCAGGTCGCTCACGGGGCGGCTGTCGCTCGAGAGCCACTGCGGGCGCTCGGGCAGCTTCCGGACGTCCTTGAAGATCTCGGCGAGCTCGTTCTGGTCGAGCGTCTCCTTCTCGAGGAGGGCGCCCGCCAGGTGGTCGAGGATGTCGCGGTTCGCGTTGATGACCTGGTAGGCCTCGTCGTGCGCGGACTCGAGCAGGGCACGGACCTCGGCGTCGACGGTCTCGGCGATGTTCTCCGAGTAGTCGCGCTGGGCGCCCATGTCACGGCCGAGGAACGGCTCGCCCGACCCCTGGCCGAGCTTGACCGAACCGACCGCCGTGCTCATGCCGTACTCGGTGACCATCTTGCGTGCGGTCGCCGTGGCCTTCTCGATGTCGTTCGACGCACCCGTGGTGGGGTCGTGGAACACGATCTCCTCGGCGACACGACCGCCCATGGCGTAGGCGAGCTGGTCGAGCAGCTCGTTGCGCGTGACGGAGTACTTGTCCTCGAGCGGGAGCACCATCGTGTACCCGAGGGCACGACCGCGCGGGAGGATCGTGATCTTCGTGACGGGGTCGGTGTGCCGCATGGCCGAGGCCGCGAGCGCGTGACCGCCCTCGTGGTACGCGGTGATGAGGCGCTCCTGGTCGCTCATGACGCGGGTCCGGCGCTGCGGACCGGCCATCACGCGGTCGACGGCCTCGTCCAGCGCGCGGTTGTCGATGAGCTGCGCGTTCGAGCGCGCGGTGAGCAGCGCGGCCTCGTTGAGGACGTTCGCCAGGTCGGCACCCGTGAACCCGGGGGTCTTGCGGGCGAGGACGTCGAGGTCGACGCTCGCGGCGAGGGGCTTGCCCTTGCCGTGCACCTGCAGGATCTGCTTGCGGCCGATGAGGCTCGGGGCGTCGACGCCGATCTGGCGGTCGAAGCGACCCGGCCGGAGGAGCGCGGGGTCGAGCACGTCGGGACGGTTCGTCGCGGCGATGAGGATGACGTTCGTCTTGACGTCGAAGCCGTCCATCTCGACGAGGAGCTGGTTCAGCGTCTGCTCGCGCTCGTCGTTGCCGCCGCCGATGCCGGCACCGCGGTGACGACCGACGGCGTCGATCTCGTCGACGAAGATGATCGCGGGAGCGTTCTGCTTGGCCTGGTCGAACAGGTCACGGACGCGGCTCGCACCGACACCGACGAACATCTCGACGAAGTCCGAACCGGAGATCGAGAAGAACGGCACCCCGGCCTCGCCGGCGACGGCGCGGGCGAGCAGGGTCTTGCCGGTCCCGGGAGGGCCGTACAGCAGCACGCCCTTCGGGATCCGCGCGCCGACCGCCTGGAACTTGGCCGGCTCCTTGAGGAACTCCTTGATCTCCTGGAGCTCCTCGATGGCCTCGTCCGCGCCGGCGACGTCGGCGAAGGTGACCTGCGGGTTCTCCTTGTTGTTCATCTTCGCGCGGGACTTGCCGAACTGCATGACGCGCGAGCCGCCGCCCTGGGCGCTCGACAGGAGGAACCAGAACACCAGACCGATGACGAGGAACGGCAGGAACGTCAGCAGGAGCGAGACGAACACGTTCGACTGCTGGACGGTGTCGTTGTAGCCCTTCGACAGGTTCGCCTTGTCGACCGCCGAGACGACGTCCGGCCCACGCGGCGTGGAGTAGTAGAACTGCTCCGTCTGGTTGCCGTCCTTGAGCACGAGGTCGACGCGCTGCTCGGTGGAGTTGATGGTGGCAGAGGCGACCTTGCCGTCACCGAGCTGCTCGAGGCCCTTCTGCGTCGTGATCTGCGACGTCCCGGACTGACTGATCACGGCCCAGCCGATCCAGATCCCGATGACCGCGATGATCACGTACAGGTACGGCCCACGGAAGATGCGCTTGAAGTCCATGTGATCCGGGCGACACGCCCGACACCTTTCTCTGCCGATGTTGCGTCGGAGTCAGCATACGGCCGGGACTCTGTGGGGCGAGTGGGTGTCCTCCGAGGGCGAACTCGACGTCCGGAGGGCCGTTCGTCAGGAGTAGACGTGCGGCGCCAGGACCCCGACACCACGCAGGTTGCGGTAACGCTCGTGGTAGTCGAGGCCGTACCCGATCACGAACGCGTCCGGGATGTCGAAGCCGACGTACTTGACGTCCACCTGCACCTTGGCCGCCTCGGGCTTGCGGAGCAACGCGACGATCTCGACGCTCGCGGCCCCGCGGCTCACGAGGTTCTGCCGGAGCCAGGACAGGGTGAGCCCGGAGTCGATGATGTCCTCGACGATGAGGACGTCGCGGCCGTGCAGGTCGGTGTCGAGGTCCTTGAGGATCCGCACGACGCCGGACGACTTGGTGCCGGACCCGTAGGACGACACCGCCATCCAGTCCATGGTGATCGGGAGCTTGAGCTCACGCGAGAAGTCCGCCATCACCATGACCGCGCCCTTGAGCACGCCGACGAGCAGCGGGTCGCGCCCGGTGTAGTCGGCCTCGACCGCGCGGGCGAGCTCGGCGATCCGGGCGTCGATCTGCTCGGCGGTGAACAGGACCTCGCTCAGGTCGGCCTGGACGTCGGTGAGTTCCACGGGGGCGTGCCCTCTCTGATCAGTGGTGCGCGGGTCAGTGGTGCGCGGGTCAGTGGTGCGCCGGGCCGGTGCCGCCCGGGTCTCCCAGGATACGGCCGGGCGACCCCGGCCCGGACTCGGACACCGGCCGCCCGGACTCGGACACCGGCCCGGACGTCGTGCTCGCGAACAGCAGGCGGTCGCCCTCGCGCCGCACGCGGACGCCGGGCAGGTCGATCGGCCCCTGTCCCGACCAGTCCGTCACGAGCCGGCACACCTCGAGCGTCTGGAGCCGCGAGAGCACGACGCCGAACTCCCCCTCGACCGCGAGGCGCACGAGTCGCTGCCGCAGGGCCGGCGGGTTGGTCGCGAGTCCCGACACGGACACCGCGATGCCCGCCTCGGCGTGCTCCGCGAGTTCCTCGGCGAGCTCCTCGGCGAAGTGGTCGAGCGCGCTCGCGTCTTCGCGGATCTGGTCGGCGGTGCGAGCCAGGGCCTCGACCACGCCGTCGCCGAGCTCCTCGGCGAGCACCGGCAGCACGCGCGCGCGCACCCGGACCCGGGCGAACGCGGGGTCGTTGTTCTGTGGGTCCGTCCACGGCTCCAGGCCGCTCTCGGCACAGGCCGCGACGGTCGTCGCCCGCCGGACCCCGAGCAGCGGGCGGGCGAGCAGCGGCCCGGGCGCCACCGGCGCCGGTGACCGCGCCGGCATGCCCGACAGGCTGTCCGGACCGCTGCCGCGCAGGAGGCCGAGCAGGACCGTCTCGGCCTGGTCGTCCATCGTGTGCCCGACCAGGACCAGCGGCGACCGCTCCGCCGCGGCGACGGCCGCGATCGCCCGGTACCGGGCCTCCCGGGCGGCGGCCTCCGGCCCACCCGCGTCACCGACGCGGACGTGGTCGACGACGACGGGCGTGAGCCCGAGCGCCTCCGCCTGCCGGGAGGCCGCGCTCGCGACCGCCCCGCTGCCCGCCTGGAGGCCGTGGTCGACGACGACGGCGCCCGCGCGGAGGCCCTGCCTGGGCGCCTCGAACGCGGTCGCGGCCGCGAGTGCGAGCGAATCGGGGCCGCCGCTCAGCGCCACGAGGACGAGGTCACCGGAGGCGAGGACGCCCGCCGAACGGGCGTCCGCGAGGGACGTCCGCACCGCGCGGCGCACGGCGGCGGCGGCGGGTCCGAGCCGGGGCCGGTGCATGTCCACCCTGTAACGTTATCGGCGCTGTAGGACCGCAGAACCATCCACATCGAGGAGTGCCACATGGCCGCGTACGACGTCGTCATCGAGATCCCCAAGGGCAGCCGCAACAAGTACGAGGTCGACCACGAGACCGGTCGGGTGTACCTGGACCGCGTCCTGTTCACGTCGTTCGTCTACCCCACCGACTACGGCTTCTTCGAGAACACCCTCGGGCTCGACGGTGACCCCGTGGACGCCCTCGTCCTGCTCGAGTACCCCGCGTTCCCCGGCGTCGGCGTCAAGGTCCGCCCGGTCGGCGTGTTCAAGATGAGCGACGAGGCCGGCTCCGACGCCAAGGTGCTCTGCGTCCCGGCGAAGGACCCGCGCTGGCAGCACATCCAGGACATCGCCGACGTCGACGAGCAGACGAAGGCCGAGATCGCCCACTTCTTCGAGCGCTACAAGGACCTCGAGCCGGGCAAGTTCGTCAACGCCGAGGGCTGGGGTGACGCCGCCGAGGCCGAGGAGATCGTCGCGGCGGGCTTCGCCGCGTACCAGCCGGGCCACTGAGTCCGTCGCGCCCCGAGGCGCGGCGCTGGCCAGGCGGCCGGCTGGGAGAAGTGAAGGCGGCGGGTGCCCATGGGGCGCCCGCCGCCTTCGTCCGGTGACGACCCCACCCGAAGGGGTCGGCACCGTCATCGGCTCGGAACCCCACCCGAAGGGGTCCCGGCCGGGTCATCAGAGCGAGCCGGTGGGGCGCGCCACGTAGGGGACGATCTGGTACGTGTACACAGCGTAGTTCCGCACGCTGAGTCCCGGCTTGGGGGCCTCGACCATCCGACCGCCGCCGGCGTAGATCGTGTCGTGGTACATCCCCGCCGGGTTCGTGCCCGTCGTCGAGTAGAAGATGATGTCGCCCGGCTGTGCCTGCGACAGCGGCACGAGTCGGCCGAGCGCGGCGAAGTGCTCGTACTGCCAGTCGACCCGGTGCCCACCGACGGCCACGCCGACGCTGCTGTACGCGGCCATCACGAGCCCCGAGCAGTCGTAGGAGTTCGGACCGGCGGCACCGAACACGTACGGCTTGCCGATCTGGGCCGACGCGAACGCCAGCGCGGCGGAGCCCTTGGACGGTGAGGACGAGCCGGTGCTCGACGTCGGCGGCTTCGGCGTGCTCGTCGTCGGCTTCGCGGTGGGCGTGCTGACCGGCTTCGGGGCCGTGCTCGTCCCGGTCGTCGGCTTGCTCGAGGGCGTCGTCGTGGTGGGCTTCGACGCGGTCGTCCCGGTGGTCGGCTTCGACGCGGTCGTCCCGGTGGTCGGCTTCGACGCGGTCGTCCCGGTGCTCCCCGTCCCGGTGGCCTTCGTGCTGCCCGCGCTCCCCGTTCCGGCGGCCTTCGTGGTGCCGGCGCTCCCCGTTCCGGCGGCCTTCGTGGTGCCGGCGCTCCCACTGGTCGTCGAGGTCGCGATCACCTGCTCGGCTTGCTTCGCCTGCTGGTCGGCGAAGTACGCGGCCTCGGTGCTCGCCGTCGTTCCCTTGAGGTACGCCAGCTGGTCGAAGAGCGTCGACTGCTGGTCCTGCACGCTCTTGAGCCGTCCGGCGGCGCTCGCGGCCTGGTCGTTCGCGTCGGACAGCGACGTCTTGGCGGCCGTGGTGGCCTTGCCGAGCACGGTCTCGGCCGCGGAGGCCTGGTGCTGCAGGGCGTCGACCTGCCGCTGGTCGGCCTCGGCGTCGGCGAGGATGCCCGCCGAGCGAGCCGACAGGTGCGACATCGTGCCGACCTGGTACAGCAGGTCCTTCGCGTCGGCGCCGTCGACGAGCATCGCCGTCGAGAGGTCGCCGCCGCCCGTCCGCGAGAGCTCGACCACGAGGCCGGCGACCTGCTGGGCGGAGACCTTCGCCTTCGCCTCGGCCTGCTTCGACTGGCGCGTCAGGGTGTCGACCCGGGTCTGCGCCGCCTGCTGTCGCGATGCCGCCCGCTGGTACGCCTCACCGGCCTGCTGCTCGGCGACCGAGGCCCGCTCCGCCTGGGTCTGCAGCGCGTCGAGCGACGAGGTCAACGTGTCGACCTGGTGCTGCGTCGCCGCCTGGGACTGCTTCGCCGCCTGCACGTCGGCCCAAGAGGGAGCGGACGGACTGGCCGACGCCGGTGCGGCGACGGTGAACGTCAGTCCGAGCACCGCGAGGGTCGCGGCGCCTCCGATGAGGACGCGTGCTGGCTTCATGCGGGTCAGTGCCTCCTGGGCGCGCTCGTGGTCATACCGAGATCCCCCGCGCAGCCATGAAGGGGACCGGGTCGACGGCAGCGCCGCTCACCCGGGTCTCGAAGTGGAGGTGGCAGCCGGTCGACCAGCCGGTCGAGCCGACGAGCGCGATCTGCTGTCCCGCGACCACGGTCTGGCCCGCGTGGACCAGGAACCCGCCGTTGACGATGTGGCCGTACGCCGTCGAGATGCCGCCACCGTTGTCGATGATGACCTCGTTGCCGTAACCCCCGCCGTTCGCGGCGAAGGTGACGGTCCCGCTGTGGGCGGCGTAGATCGGCGCACCACAGCCCGGCGCGAGGTCGACCCCGGCGTGCAGGGCGTACGCACCGGTGTAGGGGTCGACGCGGTAGCCGTAGGGGCTCGTCTGGTACCCGGCGGACGGGCGGACCCAGCCCGACCCGTTCGGCGTCGTGGTGGTGGCGCCCGTGCTCGTCTGCGCGGCGGCGCCCCCGGTCCGGGCGGCAGCGGCGGCACGAGCGGCAGCCGCCCGGGCAGCAGCAGCGGCTCGCGCGGCAGCGGCGGCTCGCGCGGCAGCCGCGGCCTTGGCGACGGCGACGCCCTTGTCGTAGTTCGCCTGCACGTTCTTGGTGTTCGTCGTCAGGAGGACGAGCTGCGCCTGCAACCGCGCCTGGTTGTCGTTCTGGTCGTCGAGAGCGCTCTGCGCGGCCGTCGCGGCGTCGTTCGCGTCGGCCAGTTTCTGCTGCGCGGCGTCACGGAGTGTTCCGAGCGCCTTCTTCGCCACCCCGGCCTGGTCGGTCAGCGCCTGCGCCGTGCCGCGGTCCTGGCTCGCCTGCTCGTAGATGCCGTCGGCCTGCTCGGACAGCTTCGACATCGCGCCGAGCTGGTAGAGCAGGTCCTTCGCTCCGGACGGGTGCGCCAGGAGGTTCGAGGTGACGTCGTTGTTCGATGAGCGTCCGAGCTGCGCGGCGAGCTGCCCGGCCTGGCGTTCCGACGCGGCCGCGGTCTTGCGGGCCTCGTCCGCCTGCGTCCGGAGCTTCTGCTCCTTGAGCGCGGCCTCGTCGTACTCGGTCTGCGCCGTCTGGTAGGCCTCGCCGGCCTTCTCCGCAGCGGCCTGCTTGGCCGACACCTGGGACTGGAGGGACGCGATGAGTCCCTTGATCTCGGTCACCTTCGCCTGCTGGGCCGCCTGGGACGCCTTGGCCGCCTGGACGTCGGACCAGCTCGGGTAGGACGTGGCGGACGCCGACGAGGGCGTCCCGGTCGCGGCGAGGACACCCCCCGTGAGCGCGACGACGACGGCGAGGACGAGGGCACGGGGTCGGCTCGCGGGGACGGCGAGGCCCCGAGCGGCGCGTCGGGGCGCGGATCGGCGGCTGATGGAGGAGGAAGAAGTCATCGGTCTCGATTTCGTAACAGCACGGCGAGGCGCACCCGAGTCACACTGTCAACAGTCGCAACAGTAACAACAGGGGTGTCGGACACTCCACCCCCCTGGCGAGGGGCATGGGGCACCGACGTCGGACCCACGGGGAACGACGGCACGGGGTTCTCTCTGCGGCGAGTGAACCCGGCTGCCCCGGTCACGACGCCCGCGACACGCCGACCGGCGAGGCGGTATCCGCTCGGTTTGGCATTCGCGGCGAGCTTCCGTATGCTGGTTCTCCGGTAGCTGTGAAGCATCGCTTGACGGCCCCATCGTTTAGTGGCCTAGGACACCGCCCTTTCACGGCGGCAGCACGGGTTCGAATCCCGTTGGGGTCACTGCAGGCGGGGTGTCCGGCGCCTTCCACAACTCAACAAGCATGGCCCTGTAGCGCAGTTGGTTAGCGTGCCGCCCTGTCACGGCGGAGGTCGCGGGTTCAAGTCCCGTCAGGGTCGCCATGGCGTCCGGTCCTCGGACCGAGTCGTCCCGGGCACCACTCGATCCATCGAGTCGCCCACGGCTGGATAGCTCAGTTGGTAGAGCGTTCGACTGAAAATCGAAAGGTCCACGGATCGATGCCGTGTCCAGCCACCATCGCAAGGCCCTCGCGAGAGCGGGGGCCTTCGTCGTTCCCGACTGCCGCCGATCGGACTCCCGCCGAGCGTTGAACACGTCGTGTCCCGTTGAACAACGGCATCGCGGGGTGCAACAGGACGGCGGGTGTGCGAAGCCGCGCGGCGCGTGTGTGAAGCCGAACGGCGGGTGTGCGAAGCCGGGCGCGACGGGTGGCGGGGGCGGGACGGGCCTCCCGGCATACTGAGCGGATGACGGAGCCGGGTCGGACGACGGGGGCGGCGGAACCCGCCACGGTGTGGCGCAACGCACCGTTCCTCCGGCTGTGGAGCGGCGAGTCGGCGAGCGCGGTCGGCAGTGAGCTCGCCGTGCTGGCGATCCCGACCCTGGCGGTCACGGTGCTCGCCGCCTCGACGTTCGAGATCGGCGTCCTCACCGCGCTCGAGACGGTGGCGTTCCTCGTCATCGGGTTGCCCGCGGGTGCCTGGGTGGACCGGATGCGGAAGCGCCGGGTGATGCTCGCGGCGGACCTGACCCGCGCGTTGCTCCTGGCGACCATCCCCGTCGCGTGGCTGCTCGGCGCGCTGACGATCTGGCAGCTCATGGTCGTGGCGGCCCTGGTCGGCGCGGCGACGGTGTTCTTCGACGTGGCGTACCAGAGCTACCCGCCGATGATCCTGCCGTCGGCGCTCCTCGGCGACGCGAACGGCAAGCTCGAGGCGTCACAGCAGGTCGCGCGCGTCGGGGGTCCCGCGGCCTCGGGTGCCCTGCTCGCGGCGCTGCGGCCGGCGCTCGTCGTCGGGATCGACGCGCTGAGCTACCTCGCGTCGTTCGTCGCACTCCTCGGGATCCGGGACGACGAGCAGCCGCGGCCCGAGCACGAACGCCTGCCACTCGTGACCGAGATCCGCGAGGGCCTGGCGTTCGTGTTCCACCAGCCGCTCCTGGTCCGGGTCGTCCTGTGCACGGCCGGCTTGAACCTGTTCTCGGGGATCGGGGGGACGGTGCTGCCGCTCCTCGTCCTCCGCGACCTGCACCTCGGCACGCTCGTGTGGGGCGCCGCGACGAGCGTCGGCGCGGTCGGGGGACTCCTCGGCGCGCTGGCCGCCGGCAGGGTGGCCCGACGCGTCGGCGAGGGCACCGCGATCCCCGTCGCGGCCGTCGCAGCCGGGGTCGGGGCGCTGCTGCTCGCGACGCCGGGGCTGGTGCCGACGCTCGCGGTCCCGCTGCTCGTGCTGGCCGAGTTCCTCACGAGCGCCGGTGTCCTCGTCTACAACATCACGCAGGTCACCTACCGGCAGCGGATCTGTCCGCCGCGCCTCCTCGGCCGGATGAACGCGTCGATCCGGTTCGTGGTGTGGGGCGTGGTGCCCATCGGGGGCATCACGGCGGGACTGCTCGGCACGTGGCTCGGTGTCGAGGCGACCATGTGGGTCGCCGGCGTCGGTGCCCTGCTCGCGGCGCTGCCCGTCCTGCTCTCGCCCCTGCTCGGCATGCGGGAGCTCCCGGCCGAGCCCGCCGCCGCGTAGTCACGACGGGCTCGGGGACAGGGACCGGTCAGGCGGTCTCGACGGGGTGCAGGTCGAGCGTGCAGCACTTGACGCCACCGCCGCCGAGCAGCAGCTCGGACAGGTCGACCCCGATCGGGTTGTACCCGCGCTGGCGGAGCTGCTCGGCGAAGGTCGTCGCGCGGGCGGCGATGACGACGTTGTGGCCGTCGCTGTAGGAGTTGAGCCCGAGGATCGCTGCGTCCTCCTCGGTGGCGATGATCGCGTCGGGGAACCGGCGGCGGAGCTCGGCGAGCGAGGCCTCGTCGAACGCGGACTCCAGGTAGGCGATGTTCGCGACGCCGTCCACCGGCTTGGGGTCGAGGACCGCGATCGCGGTGTCGAGGTGGTAGAACGCCGGGTTGACGAGCTTCAGGGTGACGACCTCGCGGCCGTACACGCGGGCGATCTCCTCGTGCGAGGTGCTGTCGCTGCGGAACCCGGTGCCGGCCAGGATGACGCCCCCGACGAGCAGGAAGTCGCCCTCGCCCTCGTTCGTCTCGACCGGCTCGGCGACGCGGAGGCCGTGCTCGCGGAACCAGTCCATGTACGCGGGGCCCTCGGGCTGGCGCTCCGGGTACTGGAACTTCGCGCCGTAGGCGACGCCGTCGAGCACGAACCCGCCGTTGGCCGCGTAGACCATGTCGGGCAGCCCCTCGATCGGGTCGATGAAGTGGATGTCGAACCCGAGCCGCTCGTACGTGTCGACGAGGGTCTGCCACTGGGCGACCGCCTTCGCGGTGTCGGTCGGCTCCTCCGGGTGCATCCAGGGGTTGATGCGGTAGCTCACCGTGTAGTGCGTCGGCTTGCACATGAGGACGGTGCGCTTGGTCGCCGTGCGGGCGAGCGCTGTGGTGGTGGCGGGGGCCGGGTTCGACAAGGGGTCTCCTGGGCGGCGGACCCGAGCCTGCCAGGGGACACCGTTCGAGGAGCGCTGGGGTGAGGTGCAGGCTCACTCACCCGTGGACGAGGCGGACCAGGTCGACGCCCCGGCACAGTGTGCCACGCGGCGCGCCCCGCGGACAGACCCCGCCGTGGGGGTGTCGCGGCGGCGCCGATCGCATGTGCGTCCGCGCAGGATCCGTGCGCCTGCTCCGGGGCGGACGCGACGACCGCGCGTAGCATGACGGCGATGGATTCGCTCGACCACCGCATCCTCGACCAACTCCGCGAGAACGCCCGCGCCGGCTACGGCGACATCGGCGCGGTGGTCGGGCTCTCGGCGTCCGCGGTGAAGCGCCGCGTGGACCGCCTGGTGGCCGATGACGTCATCCAGGGCTTCACGATCAAGGTCGACCCCGCCGTCGAGGAACGCGGGACCGAGGCCTGGGTCGAGCTGTACTGCCGCGGCACCGTCTCGCCCGACGAACTCCGCGCCGTGCTCGAGAACGTGCCCGAGGTCGTCGACGCCGGAACGGTCACCGGGAGCGCCGACGCCGTCGTGCACATGCGGAGTCGGGACATCGCGTCGCTCGAGGAGGCCCTCGACCGCGTCCGCTCCGCCCCGCACGTCGACCACACCCGCAGTGCGATCGTGCTGTCGCGACTCGTCTCGCGCGAGTCGCTGTGAGCGTGGCACCGCGCACGACCCGGACGCCGGTCCGCCGCTCCGTCCCGCGCTCGCCCGGGAGGCCCGGCACCCGTCGCGCGGGCACCGCTCCGGCCCGCCTCCTGGTCACCGCCGCCACCGCCGCCTACCTCGCGAACTGCGCGTGGGGCACCGCGGTCGCGACCGGCGTCATCCGGACGAAGCGGCTCCGGGTCGTGCACCACGCGCTGTTCGTCGTGACGGCGACCCTGACCGGCGCCGCCGTGACGACGCCCGTGTGGACCCGCTCGCGGGCCGCGGCGTTCCTCCTGCCCGCACTCGTGCCCCTCGCCGCCGCACCGCGCATCCCCGCCCGATCGCGTGCACACTGGAGAGTCGCGGTCGCGGCGGCACCGTCCTACCTCGGCGCCGTGCTCGGACTCCGCGCGGGACGGCCCGAGCGCTCCTGACCCGGGAGCCGGCCCACCCGCGTGCACCGGGCCTCCCGTCCGACCGCCGGGAAGGACAGCGGCAGTGGAGCTCATCGAGGCGATCAGACGGCGGCGGACGACGAACGGGGCGTTCCTGCCCGATCCCGTCTCCGAGGAACACCAGCGCCTGCTGATCGAGCTCGCCGGGCGCGCGCCCTCGCAGCTCAACAGCCAGCCGTGGCGGTTCGTGCTCGTCGAGGAACGGCCGACGATCGAGCGGATCGCCGCGATCAGCGGCTCGTCGATGACGCGGACGATGGCCGAGGGCACGTTCTTCGAGCGGTACAAGCCGTACTTCCGGTTCTCGAAGGCCGAGATGGAGACCCGGCGCGACGGCATGCTGTTCGACAAGCTGCCCGCACCGCTCCGGCCGTTCACGAAGCAGGTGTTCACGCCCCGCGGCCAGAAGCTCATGAACACCCTGCGGGTGCCGCAGACCCTCGGCGAGGAGAACCGGAAGCTCGTCGCGGGATCGCCGCTGCTCATGGGGGTGATGCTCGACCGGCACGAGTACCGGCACGAGGAGACGAACGCCTTCTACTCGGTGTTCAGCATGGGCGCGGCGATGGAGAACATCTGGCTCGCCACGACCCAGCTCGGCATGGGCATCCAGTTCGTGTCGTTCCCGATGGAGATCCCGAGCGCCTGGGCCGAGGTCGAGGACGTCCTCGGGGTGCCGGACGACCTCGAGCTCATGGCCGTGTACCGGCTCGGGTACCTGCCGCCCGAGCGCCGCCGCCCCGCGATCGACTGGGTGTCGAACGAGCGGAAGCGGCCGTCGCAGTACGTGTTCCGCGGGACGTGTCGCACGCCGCAGACGGGCTGGGACGACGCACCGCTCGTGACGCCGATCGAGGACGAACCGGCGGCCGACGCGACGACCTCGGGGAGGGACGCGTCGTGACGGGGGTCGCTCCCGTCCTGACGACCGCCCCGGCACTGCCCGGCCGCGCGTTCATCCGGCAGGGATGGCACGACGTCGTGTTCCTGCACTGGCGGGTCGACGTGTCGGCCGTGGCCCCGCTCCTCCCGGCCGGCGTCCGACCGGACACCATGGGCGCGGACGGCGTCGACGACGGGGTGACCACCTGGGTCGGCCTCATCGGGTTCCGGTTCACGGACACCGCGTTCCCGCCGCTCGCGCCGATGCGGCGGCTCGGGACGTTCGTCGAGGTCAACGTGCGGGTCTACACGGTCGACGACCGGGGGCGGCACGGCGTCGTGTTCCTGTCGCTGGACGCGGGCCGGTTCCTCCCGGCGGTCGCGGCACGGGCGATGCTCGGGCTGCCGTACCACTGGGCGCACGCGGCGACGCGGTGGGGCGTGGACGGGACGCGCGGCCGGGGTGCCGCCGCTGGCCGACACGGCGAGGGCGGCCGCGTGGCGTACGCGATGCGGCGCCACGGGTCCTCGGCGCGCTCGCGGTTCGCCGTGCACGTCGGTGCGCCCATCGCCGAACCGTCACCGCTCGAGCAGTTCCTGACCGCCCGATGGGGCATGCACGTCCACCGCTTCGGGGCGACCCGGTTCTGGCCGAACGAGCACCCGGCCTGGCCACTGCACCACGCGACGGCCGAGTCGGTGCACGACGACCTGATGGGCGAGGTCGGGCTGCCGCGCTCGCTCGCCGACGTCCCGCCGGACTCCGTGCTGTGGTCGCCCGGTGTGACGACGTCGTTCGCCCGCGGGACGGCCTGAGCCGACATCCGCCGGTCGCGACCAGCGCGACCGGCGCGACCGGCGCGACCAGCGCGACCGCGTCAGACCCGCAGCTCCACGAACGCCCGGTCCGGCACCCCGAACCGGTGCGCCGTGATCGTCACGGTCTGCTCGCGGAGGAACGGCAGCATCTCGACGAGTCCGGCCTCGACCACGGGGCCCGCGTGCACCGCCACGTCGATCGAGGCACCGAGGGCCTCCTCGAGCGCCAACGAGTCGCCGCCGAGCAGGCGGATCCGGGCACCAGGACCGCCGAACGCGGTGTGCGGCACCGGCTCGTACGTCGGCGACAGGACCGCGGCGAGCTCGTCCTCGGGCGTGGGCTCGTCCGACGACCACTGCTCGCGGAACACCGCGCCGGCCGCCGCGCGCCCGAGCCACTCGTCGTCGGACTCGACGATCTGGTCGACGACGTCGAGCGGGGACCGCGGGCCGGCGAACAGCTGCACGAGGCTGCCGGGCATCGGCACCGCGGTGCTGACGAGCACGTGGGCGCGGGAGGCGGTCGCGGCGACGAGCACGCGGACGAGGTCACCGGCCGACGTGCCCTCGGACGCGCGGATGATGACCGACTGGGGCCGGTAGCGGAGCACGTTGCGTTCCATCCCGAGACCGGCGGTGTCCGCGGAGCGGGCGAACTCCGCGGAGCGCGCGGCGACGTCGCTCCGTGCCCCGGACCGCACCCGGTCGAACTCCTCGAACGTCAGGCCGCTCCGCGCGGCCTCGATCACGGCCGCGACCCGCGCGGGGACGCCGTGCAGTCGGATGCTCCCGTGCGGGGTGTGCGGCGTGGGCTCCCAGCGGCCGAGTGTCGCGACCGACAGCGGGGCGCCCGACTTCGTGCCGGTGCCGATCGCGGAGCGCTTCCAGCCGCCGGTGGGCTGTCGGCGGACCAGGGTGCCGGTCGTCGCACGGTTCACGAACAGGTCACCCGCCTGCACGCGGTCGAGCCAGCGGGTGACCTCGTCGGTGTCGAGGGAGTGGATGCCCGCGGCGAGACCGTAGTCCGTGCCGTTCTGGATCGCGATCGCGTCGTCGAGGGTCTCGGCCTCGACGATCCCGAGCACGGGTGCGGGCACGGGCGTCTGGTGGAACGTGCTGCCCGGTCGGACGCCGTCGCGGATGCCCGGAGACCAGAGCCGCCCGGAGTCGTCCAGGGGTTCCGGCTGCAGGAGCCACGACTCCCCCGGTCCGAGCTCGGTGAGTGCCTGCCGCACGCTCCCCCGGGGCTCGTCGACGAGCGGTCCCATCTGGGCGGCGGGGTCGTCCGGCCAGGCGACGCGGAGGCTCCGGGTCGCGTCGACGAGCAGCCGGCGGAACCGGTCGTCCTCACGCACGGCACCGACGAGGACGACGAGCGACGCCGCGGCGCGGTCCTGTCCGGCGTGGGCGAAGGCACTCCGCACGACGTCGCGGACGGCGAGGTCGACGTCGGCGGACGGCGTGACGACGATCGCGTTCGTGCCGGTCGTCGCGGCGGTGAGCGGGAGGCCCGCCCTCCACCAGGCGAAGGACCGCGCGGTGTCCGCCGTGCCCGTGAGGAGCACGCGGTCGACCGCGGGGTGAGCGACGAGGTCGCGGCCGAGCCGGTCGACGTCGAGGTCGACGAGGACGAGCAGCGCGTGCGGCACACCGGCGTCCCACAGGACGTCGGCCACGAGCGCACCGGTCCGCCGAGCGGCCGGCGCCGGCTTGAGCACGACACCGCTGCCGGCCGCGATCGCCGCCAGGACGTCCCCTGCGACGACGGCGATCGGGGAGGTCCAGGTCGGCACGACGACGGTGAGGCGCGGCGGCACCGGGGTCGCGCCCGTGATGTCCGCGAGGTGCCGGGCGCGGTCGGCGGCGTGGTGTGCGGCGTCGACGGCTCGGCCGACCTCGGCGTCTGCCTCGGCGAGCGTCAGGCCCGTCTCGGCGACCGCGACCTCGACGAGGTCACCGCGCCGGACCTCGAGCTCGTGGGCGATGAGGTCGAGCAACTCGGCGCGGTCCTGCGGGTCCTGCCGTCCCCAGTTCACGCCCGCCTGCGCGGTGGCGGCGACGATGCGCTCGAGCCGGTTCCGGTCGGCGACGCCCGCGTTCCGGATCGTCTGCCGACCGAGCGACGATCCCGGCACGCGACGCAGCACCTCGCCGGCCCAGGCGCGGTTGGCGCGGATGGTCGGGTCGGTGCCCTGCGCGTTGTGGAAGTCGGCGACGTGCGGCGGGGGTCCGAGCGGGGCCGTGCGGTCCTGGGTGCGGAACGTCGACGGGACGGGGTCGTCCAGCGCCTCGACCGCGGCCAGGTACCGCTCGCGCCGCTGCTCGGACCCGGCGCTCGCGGTGTCGGTCGTCGTCGAGGCACCCGCGGCCTGCTCGGGGTCCGCCAGGTCGTACAACCGCCGGGCGAGGTACCCGACGGCGGCGTCGTACTCGTCGGGGTCGACGACCGGCGTGACGAGGAACACCGACCCGACGTCGGCCCGGACGGCCTGCAGGTGGGTGCCGTCCACGCCGAGGAGCATGCCGAGTTGGAGGGCGTCGACGACACCACGGCGCTCGGCGAGCACGCGGGCGGTGGCGAGGTCGTACAGGTCGTGCCCGAGGACCTCGATCCGGACGGCGTCCGTCCGCGCGGGCGTCAGCGCGGCGTCGAGCAGGCGGAGGGTCGCCGCCTGGATCTCCTGTGTGGTGCCGAACGTGGCCAGCGAGCGGTCGTGGAGCGCGGCCTCCACCCGTTCGACGGGGTCGGCGGCGCCGGCGTCGATCCGGACGGTGATCGGTGATCCGCCCCGGGCGCGGCGGGCCTGCGACCAGGCAGTGAGGTCGTCGAGGGCACGCCGGGTGTCCGGCACCGCGGCGGGCAGGGTGAGGCCCGCCGGGAGCTCGAGGAACTCGGGCCGGTCGAGCAGGGTCCGGAACACCGCGAGCGTCAGGTCGAGGTCGTCGTGGGTGTCCACCCGGAGCGTGACGCGGCTGCCACCCGCCACGGCCGCCCGGTACAGCGGCAGCAGGCGCTCGACTCCGCGGACGACGGTGTCGTCGAACGCCCAGAGCACGGGCTGCGGGAGCGCCACGGCGACCGAGGTGGTGACGCGGTCCACGTCGTCGCGGTCGAGCAGGTCGATGGTGCGCCGGAGCTGCCGGTCGGACTCGTCGTCACCGGACACCGGGCGTCCGAGCGGCAGGACGTCGAGCACCGTGCCCGGGACCGCCAGCTTGGCGAGGGCGGCGCCGAGGCGCGCTGGTGCGGCGTCGACCACGAGGTGTCCGGCCATGCGGCGCAGCACACGGCGTGCCGGGGGGACGACGGCCCACGGCATCATCTGCGCGAACCCACCGCCGACGGTGGCCGCGCCGCGGAGGTGCCAGGCGACGGGGTCCGGGACCTCACGCGCGAGTCGTTCGAGGTGCTGCGCGGCGACCTTCGGGTCCTGCGGTCGGCCGACGCGGTCGATGAACCCGAGCGTGACGTCGAGGCCGCGCTCGTCGCGGAGCACCCCCGCGAGCCGGACGGCCCCGGCGTCCGGCCGGAGCATCGCGGCCGCCGCGGTCCAACGGCGGACGAGGGCGACCGCGTCGTCGGTGCAGTCCTGGAGGCGCGGGTCCGGCATCCTCCGATGGTATTCGGGCGGTCCGACGGGACCTGGGGGCGCGCCCGGCGCGCGGTGGACGCGGGCCGAGTGTCGCCCGTCCCCCACCGGGAGGCCCGGGGCCGCGGCGGGAGGCCCACGGCCGCGGCGACCACGGGTGCGGCCGGTCAGTGGAAGCGGTGGTCCTGGATCGTCATGCGCGGACCGAACGACGGCTTCCGGAAGCCGCTGCCCGTGATGAGCCGCATGACCCGTTCCCGGTGTCCCCGCCACGGCTCGAGGAGCTCGAGCATGCCGTCGTCGTCGACCGGAGCGCCGGCGAGCGCCCATCCCACGACGGCCGGCAGGTGGTAGTCGCCGACACTCGGTGAGTCCGGGTCGCCGTGGGAGCGCTGCGTGGTCTCGGCGGCGGTCCACACGCCGATGCCCGGGATCGACATGAGGCGTTCCGCCACGACACTGCCGCCACGACCGAGGGACAGGGTCCGCTCGAGCGACGCGGCGACCCGCACGGCGCGCATCACCGTCGCCGAGCGGCCGGGCTCGATCCCCGCCCGGTGCCACTCCCAGCTCGGCACCCGCGCCCAGGTGTCGGCGTCGGGCGGGACCGCCATGCCCTCAGGGGCGGGGCCGGGCGCCGGGGTGCCGTACCGCCGGACGAGGGACCGCCAGGCGCGCCAGGCCTGACGGCTCGTGACCTTCTGCTCGAGGATCGCGGGCACGAGCATCGCGACGACGGTGTTCGTGCGGCAGAGGCGTAACCCCGGTTGACGGTGTCGCGCCGCGGCGAGGAAGGCGTTGCCGCTGACGTCGAACCCCGTCCAGTCGTCACCCCGACCGAGGAGTTCCGGCGCGTGCGCGATCGCCCACTCGGCGCCGTCGCCCCAGGTGGACACCCGGACCTCGTCGCCGACGGCGCGGACGGCGACGGTCACGGGACCGGCGGGCGTGCGGAGCGCGAGCCAGGTCGTGGCGTCGACCTGACGGAAGGCAGGGTCCCCCGTGCCGCGCATGAGCGGGCGCAGCGTGGCCCGGACGTCGACGTGGTGCCCGGGCCGGTAGACGGTGTCGTGTCGCTGCGCCGGGGGTGCGGCAGGTTCGACGATCACGCGGAGGATCGTACGTGGCGGCGGTGACATCGCCGAACCGGCCGGGTGGGCCTCCCGGGAAGCGGGGGGGGATGCCGTCGTCGACCCGGTCCGCGATGATGGGGACCACCGCGCGGCCGGACGGGCCGGGCCCGACACCACGGAGTGCTCCCTCATGCGCATCGGCATCCTCACCAGCGGCGGCGACTGCCCGGGGCTCAACGCGGTCATCCGCGGCGCCGTCGTCAAGGGCATCGCGATCCACGGGCACGAGTTCGTGGGGTTCCGTGACGGCTGGCGCGGCGTGGTGCAGGCGGACGTCGTGCCGCTCGGTCGCAAGGAGATCCAGGGGATCGCCAAGCAGGGCGGGACGATCCTCGGCACGAGCCGGACGAACCCGTTCGAGGGCGAGAACGGGGGCGCCGCGGCGATCGCGGCGAACCTCGACCGGCTCGGCATCGACGCGATCATCGCGATCGGCGGCGAGGGCACCCTCGCCGCCGCGCGCCGCCTCACGGACGCGGGCCTCAAGATCGTCGGGGTGCCGAAGACCGTCGACAACGACCTGAGCGCGACGGACTACACGTTCGGCTTCGACACCGCGGTGCAGATCGCGACCGACGCCATGGACCGGCTCCGGACGACGGGCGAGTCGCACAGCCGCTGCATGGTCGCCGAGGTGATGGGACGCCACGTCGGGTGGATCGCCCTGCACAGCGGCATGGCGGCCGGGGCGCACGCGATCCTCATCCCCGAGCAGAAGACGAGCATGGCGCAGATCGCGGACTGGGTGCGCTCGGCCCACGACCGCGGTCGGGCGCCGCTCGTCGTCGTCGCCGAGGGGTTCGTGCCGGACCAGGAGGACGACCCGCACTCGGAGCGTGGCCTCGACGCGTTCGGTCGCCCGCGCCTGGGCGGCATCGGCGAGCGCCTCGCACCGCTCATCGAGGGCATGACGGGCATCGAGACCCGCGCCACGACGCTCGGCCACATCCAGCGCGGCGGGACCCCGACGTCGTACGACCGGGTGCTGTCCACGCGGCTCGGGATGGCGGCGATCGACTCCGTGGTCGAGGGACGCTGGGGCCGCATGGTCGCGCTGCGCGGGACGGACATCGTGCACGTGTCGTTCGCCGACGCGATCGGCGAGCTCAAGACGGTGCCGCAGGAGCGCTACGACGAGGCGGCGATCCTGTTCGGCTGACCGCATGGCGCTGGCGTCGCAGCTGACGTACAACTCTGCGTACGTCAGGAGGTCACAATGCGCATCCTCAGCTACTCGGAGACGCGTTCCCACTTCGCCGAGACCCTCAACGCCGTCACGGACGACCGCGAGGAGGTCGTGGTCACGCGCGCGGGCCACGAATCGGTCGTGCTCGTGTCCCTCGACGACTACGAGTCCCTGAAGGAGACCGCCTACCTGCTGAGGAACCCCGCGAACGCCCGGCGGCTGCTCGCCTCGATCGAGCGCCTGGAGCGCGGGGAGGGCACGGAGCGGGACCTGGACGAGTGAAGTACGTCTGGGACGACGCTGCCTGGGCCGACTCCGAGTGGTGGCAACAGCAGGACCGGAAGATCGTCAAGCGGATCAACGGGCTGCTCCGTGACATCGCGCGCAACGGCAACGAGGGCATCGGCAGACCGGAGCCGCTCAAGCACGGGCTCCGTGGGTACTGGTCCCGGCGCATCACGGACGAGCACCGTCTCGTGTACCGCGTCACGGACGACAGCGTCCTCATCGCGCAGTGCCGGTACCACCACGACGAGTGACGACGCCGGACCGCGCGCCGCGGACTACCGTCGTCCCCATGCAGAGTCGCACCTTGGGCAGGACTGGTCGGGACGTGTCCGTCATCGGACTCGGGACGTGGCAGCTCGGGGGTGACTGGGGTGACGTGCCGGAGTCCGACGCGATGGCACTCCTCGACGCCTCGGCCGAGGCCGGCGTCACGCTGTTCGACACCGCGGACGTGTACGGGGACGGCCGGAGCGAGCAGCTCATCGGTCGGTGGCGCGCCGCCAACCCGGACGTGCCGCTGACCGTCGCCACGAAGATGGGTCGCCGCGCCGACCAGGTCCCCGCGAACTACGTCGCCGCCAACTTCCGCACGTGGGTGGACCGCTCGCGCCGCAACCTCGGCCAGGACACGCTCGACCTCGTGCAGCTCCACTGCCCGCCCACCGCCGTGTTCGAGGACGACGCGGTGTACGACGCGCTCGACGCCCTGGTCGCCGACGGCTCCATCGCCGCGTACGGCGTGAGCGTCGAGGAGACCGACCAGGCGCTCACCGCGATCGCCCGGCCGGGTGTCGCGAGCGTGCAGATCATCCTCAACGCGTTCCGCCTCAAGCCGCTCGACGCGGTCCTGCCCGCCGCCCGGGAGGCCGGGGTCGGCATCCTCGCCCGCGTCCCGCTCGCCTCGGGGCTGCTCTCGGGCAAGTACACGACCGAGACGACCTTCGCCTCGCAGGACCACCGGACGTACAACCGCCACGGCGAGGCGTTCGACCAGGGCGAGACGTTCAGCGGCGTCGACTTCGAGGACGGCGTGCACGCGGCGCAGGAGTTCGCCGCGGCCGTGCCCGAGGGCGTCTCCGTCCCGCAGGCCGCGCTCGCCTGGATCGTCGAACAGGACGGCGTCACGGCGGCGATCCCGGGCGCCCGGAACGTCGAGCAGGCCCGGTCGAACGCGGCGGCGGGGTCGCTGCCGGCGCTCGGGGCGGACCTCGACCGTCGGATCCACGAGGTGTACGACCGTTGGTTCCGGGCGTCCGTGCACGACCGGTGGTGACGCTCCCGTGACCGCGGGCCGGGCCTCCCGGTGAGCGAGCGCACACGCGCGGTCGTCGTCCGGACCGGTACCGGACCGGTCGTCGAGGACCACGACGTCCGCGAACCGGGCCCGGACGAGGTCCTGGTCGACGTGACGCACTCGAGCGTCAACTACAAGGACGGCATGGCGCTGGCGGGTGACCCGGGCGTGCAGCGCGCCGACCCACTCGTGCCGGGCATCGACGTCGTCGGGACCGTCCGCGCGGTCGGCGACGGCACCGCCTCCGCCCCGGCCCCGGGCACCCTCGTGACGCTCAACGGCGCCGGGCTCGGCGAGACCCGCGACGGCGGGTACGCCGGTCTCGCGGTCGTCCCCGCCGCGGTGCTCCTGCCGGTCCCCGCGGGCATCACGGCGCAACGGGCCGCCGCGATCGGTACGGCCGGGTACACGGCCGCGCTCAGCGTGCTCGCGCTCGAGCGGTTCGTCGCGCCAGGCGCCGGTACGGTGCTCGTCACGGGAGCGTCGGGCGGGGTCGGGTCGATCGCGGTCGCGCTGCTGGCGGCGCGGGGACACCGGGTCGCCGCGTCGACGGGTCGGCCGCAGCACACCGAGGCCCTGCACCGGCTCGGAGCGGCCGAGGTGGTGGACCGCCACGACTTCGACACCCCGGGCCGCCCGGTGCAGCGCCCACGGTGGGCCGGTGCGGTCGACAGCGTCGGGGGTGCGACGCTCGTGAACGTGCTGGCGCAGACCGCGTGGGGCGGCGCCGTGACGGCGTGCGGGCTCGCGCAGGACGCGCGGATGGCCGGGTCGGTCCTCCCGTTCATCCTGCGCTCGGTCGCGCTGCTCGGCGTCGACTCGGTCGCGGCACCGCGCGACCTGCGCGAACGGGCGTGGGCGCTCCTCGCCGCGGACCTCGATCCGGCGCTGCTCGACAGCGTGACGACGGCCGTGGGACTCGCCGACGTGGTCGCCGTCGGCCGGGAGGTCCTGGCCGGGCGGGTGCACGGGCGCACGGTCGTCGACGTGCGCGCCTGACACCGTCACCTCGCCCGCGGGTTCCACCCGCATTGCATGTCAAGTGATTGTGAAATCACCTCCTAGGATTCGGGTACGCGTCCCGACCCTCGTGCCCGAAAGGTCGCCCCCATGCCGGTCCCCCAGCCCACCGCCGACGCCGCACCGCGCCGCCTGCTCCGCGACGTGGTGTTCGACAAGATGCTCGCGGCGATCCACGACGGAACGCTGCAGCCCGGCGAACGGCTCAACGACGACGAGCTCGTGCGCTGGCTCGGCGTCTCCCGCACGCCCATCCGCGAAGCCATCGCCAAGCTCGTCGACTACGGCCTGGTCGAGATGGAGGCGAACCGATACACGCGCATCGCCACCCCGACCGGTCGGCAGTACCACGAGGCGTTCTCGGTGCTGTTCGGGTTCGCCGAACTCGCCGCCCGCTGGGCGTTCCCCCGGTTCACCGACGAGGACACCGACGCGCTCGACGCCCTGCTCGCGGACGTCCGCACCCACGCCGCGGCGAGCGACCGGGCCGTGGACGACGACGTGCACGCCCTCATCGGGTTCCTCGTCGACCACGCGGACAACGCGCTGCTCACGAAGCTGAGCGCCTCGGTCCTCGCCCGGGCGCGCTTCGTGACCGTCGGCAGCGCCGAACCCGTGTTCGCCGCCGCGGCGGACGCGGTCGCCAGCCTCCGTGACGCGGCCACCGACCGGGACGGCGAGGCCGGTGCCGCCGCCGTCCGCGCCCTCGCCGACGGCATGGCCGACCACCTCGACGCCGTCCGGGCCGCCGACCTCGCGACCGCCGAGCCCGAGGAAGCCGCACTCGTCATCACCTCCGGTCCCGGGATCTGACCCGGGTGAGCACCAGCACCACCTCCGACAGTCCCCTGGTCGACGCACGGGGCCTCCGCGTCACCCGCGGCGGCCGCGACCTCGTGCACGAGGTCGACCTCGTCGTGCGCGCCGGGGAGCACTGGGCGCTCCTCGGACCGAACGGCGCCGGCAAGTCGACACTGCTCGCCGTGCTCGGCGCAACGAGCCACCCCAGCGCCGGCAGCGTCGACCTGCTCGGACGACGACTCGGCCGCACCGACGTGCGGGAGCTCCGCGAGCACATCGGCCACGTCGACCCGCGCCACCGGATGCTCACGCCGCTCTCGGTCCTCGACACCGTGCTGACCGGGCTCACGGGCACGACCGACCTCATGATGCGGTGGGAACCGACCCCCGAGCAGCGCGCACTCGCCCTCGAGCACATCGCCGGCGTCGGGTTGCGCGACCGGTGGAACGCGTCCTGGGCCGTCCTGTCGCAGGGCGAGCGCGGTCGAACGCTCATCGCCCGGGCGCTCATGTCCGAGCCGCGCCTGCTCCTGCTCGACGAGCCCGCCACCGGCCTCGACGTCGCGGCCCGGGAGCACCTGCTCGAGACGGTCGACGCTCTCCGCCACCGGCATCCCGACCTCGCGAGCGTCATGGTGACGCACCACCTCGAGGACCTGCCGGCGTCGACGTCGCACGCGATGCTCCTCCGTGACGGCGGGGTGGTCGCCGCGGGCCGCGCGGACGACGTCATCACGTCCGAGGCCGTGTCCGCCTGCTTCGCGTTCCCGCTCGCGATCACGCGCACCGACGGACGCTGGCAGGCGCGCCGGGCCGCCTGAGCCGGGAGGCGCGGCACCGGCCCGACGGTCCGATCAGCACGACCGCGGTCGCCTGGGTACCCTTCGCGGATGGGTACTCCCGATGTCACGGAACTCCTCTCCGACCTGATCCGCGTCGACTCCGTCACCGGGTCGGCGGGCGAGGGGCTGGTGTTGGACCTGGTCCAGGCGTGGTTCGCGGGGCACGCCGGCAGCCGCGTGGTCCGCTCGCCGGCGACGACGGACGGACTCCTCGTGGTGCCCGCACGGCCGTCACCCCGCTCGAGCGGACCGCACCTGGCCTTCTCCTGCCACGCCGACGTGGTGCCCACCGGCGCGGAGGGCTCCTGGAGAACGCCGCCGTTCCAACCGCGCATCGCGGAGGGGCGACTCCGCGGTCGCGGGTCCTCCGACATGAAGGCCGGCCTCGCCGCGGCGATGGTGGCGGTGGCTCGACTGCACGAACAGGACCTCCCCGTCGTGCTCGCGTTGTCGGTGGGCGAGGAGTCGGGCTGCCTCGGAGCGCCCGTCCTCGTCGACATGCTGACCGCGGCGGGGATCGACCTCGGTGCCGTCGTCATCCCCGAGTCCACGGCGAACCGGATCGTGCTCGGCCACCGCGGTGCGCTCTGGCTGCGGGTGGAGACGCGAGGGACCTCCGCCCACGGCAGCACGCCGAGCGCCGGGCGCAACGCCGTCCTCGCGATGCGCGACGTCCTGCTGCGCCTCGATGCCGTCCCGCTCACCGCACACCCACGACTCGGCGCGGAGACGCTCAACGTCGGGACGATCGCCGGGGGATCGGTGCCGAACATGGTGCCCGACGTGTGCGTCGTCCGGGTCGACCACCGGGTGACCGAGGCCGCCTCCGCTGCCCGGATCCTCGACTGGTGGCGCGGGCGACCCGACGTCGCGGACGTCACCGTCGAACTCGACCTCGCCCCGGTGTGGACGGACGAGACCGATCCGTGGGTGGCCAGCCTGCCCGGCCGTGTCGCCCCCGAGCCCGCCGCCTACTTCACCGACGCATCGGTCTTCGTGCGCTCGATGCCGGACGTCCCGATGGTGGTCTGGGGGCCAGGCGACCCGACGCGGGTGCACTCGGTGGACGAGTCCGTGTCACTCGACCTCCTGGCGGACGCCGTGCTTGCGTACGTCAGCGCGGGCGTGCGTTGGGCCGCGTCACCGGTGTGACCGCGTCGTCTCGCGGACGACCAACGTGGGCGCGAAGGACATCCGGGTGGCGGGACGGCGGGTGGCGAGGGACGTCGAGGCGACACCGAGGAGCCGGAACGCCTCGGTCGCCATCAGGTCCGTGGGCTGCGCGAGCGTGGTCAGGCCCGGGACCACGTACGCAGCGAAGGTGATGTCGTCGAAACCGGTCACCTGGACCTCGTCCGGGACGCGGACGCCGAGCTGCCGGCACGCCCGGAGGACGCCGATCGCGATGAGGTCGTCAGCGCAGACGATCGCCTCGGGCCGGTCCGCTCCGGCCAGCAGCTGACGCGCCGCGGCTTCACCGCTCTCGATCGTGTACTCGCCGAACTGGATCCACGACTCGCGGACGGTGATCCCGAGACGTGCCGCATGCCGCCGGAACCCCTCGAGGCGCAGGTGGGTCGAGGAGTTCGTGAGCGCACTCGTGACGAACGCCGCGGTCCGGACCCCCGTGCTCGCCAGCTCCTCGAGCACCAGCCGCATCGCCTCGTCGTCGTCGATGCCGATCCAGTCCGTGCCCTCCACGTCCACGCGCCGGTCCAGCTGCACCAGGGGCACGGACAGTGCCGCGGCGCGCAGGGCGGGCACGCTCGCGACCTGGTCGCACGCGCTGACGATGATGCCGTCGACCTGACGGTGGACCAGGGACCGGAGCTGCTCCGCCTCGACCTCGGGGTTCTGCCGCGAGTCGCAGAGTGACAGCTGCTTGCCCTCCGCGTGGAGGGCACGTTCGACGCTGTCGACCAGGGTCGTGAAGAACGGGTTGAGGATGCTCGGCACCACCATGCCGACGGTGTCCGTCCGGTTCTTGCGGAGCGCCCGAGCGATGCTGTTGCCCACGTAGCCGAGCTCCGTCGCCGCTCGACGCACCCGGGCCTCGACGTCCCGGCCGACGGGGCGGGACGAGGACATCACGCGCGACACCGTGGCCTCGGACACCCCCGCGAGCGCGGCCACGTCGGCGAGCGTCACCATCTCGTCGTCCTCCTCCCCGCGCGGTGTGTGCCGCCCACGGGCATCGTACTCGTTCGATGCGGGCAATCGGTTGCCACGGCGAACGGAGGTTTTACCTCCCGGAAACAGAGGTCGTGCGCGGTCGAAACAATCACGACGGCATCATGGGTGCACGTCCTTCGGCAACCGATTGCCGAACAGGACCGCCCCGCCGAACGCGCACCCCGACCACACCCACCACCCCGCCCTCGAGAGGCCACCCATGAACTCCTCCCGCCGGATCGCCGTGTCCGCCGTCATCGGTCTCGCGGCCGTGACCGCCCTTGCCGGTTGCGACGCCACGTCCACGACCGCGTCGTCGGGCTCCACCAGCTCGTCGAAGGACGCGTCGTCCTCCACCCTGGCTGCCGGCGTCCCGGCGCCGACCGGGGTCCCCACCGCCTGCAAGCCCAAGTCGGGCGGCACCTTCAAGATCGGCGTCGTCGACATCGACGAACAGACGTCCTTCTTCACGCAGATGAACACCGGCATCCAGGCGGTGGCCAAGAAGGCCGGCGCCAACGTCCAGCTCGTCAGCGGCAACGACGACGCGGCGACGCAGGTGTCGGGCATCGAGAACCTGACGTCCTCGGGCGTCGACGCGATCATCGTCGACCCGTACGACGCCAACGCGCTCGTCCCCGCGCTCAAGGCCGCGAAGGCCAAGGGCATCGCGGTCGTCTCGACGGACGGGTCCGTGGCCGACGCGAGCGCCATCGACACCCAGGTCGGCACCGCGAACACCGTCGGTGGTCAGCAGCTCGGCAAGGCGTTCCTCACGCTGTCCGGTGGCAAGGGCGAGGTCGGCGTGGTCGCCGCCCTCAACAGCTCCATCCAGATCCAACGGCAGGACGGTTTCCAGGACACGGTCAAGGCCGGTGGCATGACCATCAAGGCCGTCGTCGACGGGCAGAACGTCAACGACAAGGCGCAGACCGCCGCCGAGAACCTGCTCACGGCCCACCCCGACCTCGAGTACATCTACGCCACCGGCAGCCCGGCCCTCGACGGTGCGATCGCCGCGGTCCGGTCGCAGGGCAAGACCGGGAGCACGCAGATCGTCGGCTGGGACCTCGACTCCACCTCGGCGGCCGGAATCAAGCAGGGTTTCGTCAAGGAGGTCGTGCAGCAGGACACCTACGGGTTCGGCTACGCCGCAGCCAAGGCCGCGATCGACCTCGCCTGCGGCGGGACGAAGGTACCGGCAACGATCAGCGTTCCGACGACGATCGTGACCAAGGCCAACCTCGCGAAGTACGACTACTTCCTGAAGGGCTGACGATGACCGACTCCCTCAACCATCAGACGCCGCTCGTCGAACTCCGCGGGATCACCAAGTCGTACGGCGCCGTGGACGTCCTCCGTGGCGTGGACCTCACCCTCGCCCCCGGTGAGGTCCTCGGCCTCGTCGGGGACAACGGGGCCGGCAAGTCGACGCTCATGAAGGTCTTGGCCGGATCCGTGCAGCACGACCGGGGCACGATCCGCATCAAGGGCAAGGAGGTGCGGTTCTCGAACCCCAGCGTCGCGCAGGACGAGAAGATCGGCATCGTCTACCAGGACCTGGCGCTGTGCGACACCCTGAACGTCGCTGCGAACCTGTTCCTCGGACGTGAGCCCCACGTCGGCCCGTTCATGCGGGTGAGCAGGATGCACGACGAGGCGAGCCGTGTGCTCCGGGAGTTCGGCGTCCGCGTCGCGTCCACGCACCAGCTCATCTCGCAGCTGTCGGGCGGTCAGCGGCAGTCCGTCGCGATCGCTCGCGCGGCGTCGATCGACCCCGAGATCCTCATTCTCGACGAACCCACGGCCGCGCTCGCCGTGACCGAGGTCGAGTCCGTGCTGCGACTGATCCGCGAGGTCGCGGCGCGGGGGGTGGGTGTGATCCTCATCACCCACCGCCTGCAGGACCTGTTCCGCGTGTGTGACCGCATCACCGTCATGTACGAGGGCCGCAGCGTCGAGGACGCGGACATCCGGGACCTGAACATCGAGTCCCTCGTCGCGATGATCACCCGAGACGAACGGAAGGACGCGGCATGAGCGCGGCCCTGGCCCTCCCGACCGCCCAGGAACGCCGCCGAGCGGCCTTCCAGCGGATCAACAAGTCGACGATCGTCATGCTCGTCGTCACCGTCGTCGTGTTCGTCGCGTTCGCGGTGGCGAGCCCGGCGTTCCTCACGGTGCACAACCTCCAGAACGTGGCGGTGCAGGTCGCGCCCACCGCGATCGTCGCGGTCGCGATGACGTTCGTCATCACGACGGGCATGATCGACCTCTCCGTCGGGTCGACGCTCGCGCTGGTCTCGGTGATCGGAGCGCAGCTCCTCAAGGGGGGCATGCAGTCGACCCTCGTCATCGTGATCTGCCTGGCCGTCGGGGCGTTCTGCGGCGTGGTCAACGGCTGGTTCGCGAGCTACCAGAAGATGCCGTCGTTCATCGTGACGCTGGCCACGATGTCCGTCATCCGTGGCGTGGCACTCCTGCTCACACTCGGCTACAGCGTCGCCATCTCACCGACGCTGATCTTCGCCCGGATCGGACAGGGCAGCTTCCTCGGCTTCGGGTACCCCGCATGGATCGCACTCGTCGTCGTCGTGCTCGGACTCCTGGCGCTGCAGCGCATGCGCTTCGGGCAGTACGTCACCGGTGTCGGATCGAACGAGGAGTCCGTCCGTCGAGCCGGCGTCAACACCAACGCGATCAAGCTCATGGCACTGACGCTGTCGGGCCTCGCCGCCGCGGTCGCGGGCATCATCACCGCCGGCCGACTCGGCTCCGGTGACGCCAACAGCGGCAGCGACTTCGCCCTCAGTGTCATCACGGCGGTCGTCATCGGCGGGACCAACATGCTCGGCGGCAAGGGCAGCATCCTGGGCACGGCCGTCGGCGCGATCCTGACCGGGGTCATCACCGACGGGCTCACGCTCCTCGGTCTCAGTCCCTACATCGTGCCGATCGTGACGGGCGGCCTGCTGATCGTCGTCATCCTCATCAACCTCCGCGGCGGCAACCTCGCCGACTTCATGCGGAAGCGGGTGCTGCGGTGACCTCGGAGCGTCCGGGCGGGACGGCGCCGGTCACGGTCCACACCGTCACCGGGGAGGTCGGCAGTGACGAGCTGGGGTTCACCCTCCCGCACGAGCACCTGCTCAACAGCATCGAGGCGGGCGGCATCACGCCGGACCCCGCGTTCCCGGAGCTGTTCGACCAGCCGGTCACGCCCGACCTCGCCTGGCTCCTCCGCGACCACCCCTACGCGTGTCGTGACAACTGCGCGCTGGACCACCCGGACGACGTCGCCCCCGAGCTCGACCACTTCGCGAGCCTGGGCGGCACGACGCTCGTCGAGGTGACATCGGAGGGACAGGGCCGGGACCGGTCCGGCCTCGCCGCCCTCTCCCGCCGCACGGGCGTGCAGATCATCGCGGGAGGCGGTTGGTACCTCGAACGGTTCCACCCGGAGCGCACCGCCACCGACCCGGTCGACGTCCTCGCCGAGTACCTGTTGTCCGACCACCGGGAGGACCGGGACCCATCCGAGCCGCGGTCCGGCGTCATCGGCGAGATCGGTGTCTCCCCGGCGTTCACCAAGCGCGAGGAACAGGGCCTCCGCGCCGCCTGCCGGGTGCAGCGCGAGACCGGGCTCCCGATGTACATCCACCTCCCGGGCTTCGTGCGCCACGGCGGACGCGTGCTCGACGTGGTCCTGACCGAGGAGGGCGTCCCGCCCGCCGCGGTGGTGCTGTGCCACATGGACCCGTCGGGCGAGGACCCCGACTACCAGCGCTCGCTCGCCGACCGCGGCGTGTTCCTCGAGTTCGACATGATCGGTATGCCGTACCGGTTCACCCTGCCCGGCGAGGGGGACTCCCCCTCCGTCGCGCAGACCGCCCGGGCGATCGGCCGGCTCGTCACCGACGGCTTCGGCGAGCGCCTGCTGTTCAGCCACGACCTCTTCCTCAAGGGCATGCTCCGCAAGAACGGCGGGAACGGGCTCGCGTTCATCCCCGCGGTCTTCCTGCAGCGCCTCATCGACGACGGCCTCGACGCGCACACCGTGCTCGGGGTCAACACACGCAACGTGCGGGCACTCTTCGAGCTCGCCGCCGCGTCCACCTCCCACTGAAAGTCACCCCCATGTCCCGAATCCTCATCGCCGGCGAGAGCTGGATGTCCACCACGACCCACACCAAGGGCGTGGACGAGTTCACCGTGCACTCGTACACCGAAGGGGTCCGCCAGCTGAAGACCGCGCTCGAGTCGGGCGGCCACGACGTCGTGCACCTCCCCGCGCACCTGGTGCCCACCGACTTCCCCGGCGACGCCGAGTCCCTCGGCGCCTACGACGTCGTGATCCTGTCCGACATCGGCGCGAACTCGCTCCAGCTCGCGCCCGGGGTGTTCGAGCACGCGGTCCCGGGACAGGACCGCCTCGAGGCGCTCTCGTCCTGGGTGGAGGCCGGTGGCTCGATCCTCATGATCGGAGGCTACCTGTCGTTCTCGGGGTTCCAGGCCCGTGCCGCGTTCGCGGAGACCGTCCTGACCCGTGTCCTGCCCGTGGACCTGCTGACGACCGACGACCGCGTCGAGCAGCCGGCGGGGGTCGTGCCCACCGTTCTCGCTCCCGACCACGCGGCGCTCGGTGGCGCCGGATCCGAATGGCCGTCGCTGCTCGGCTACAACCGGGTGACCGCCAAGGCCGGCACGGAGACCCTCGCCCGCGTGGGCGACGACCCCCTCCTCGTCGTCGGCGAGGTCGGCGCGGGGCGCTCCGCGGCCTTCACGAGCGACTGCTCGCCGCACTGGGCACCACCCGCGTTCTGCGAGGAGTGGGCTGGCTACACGGCGCTGTTCAACGGTGTCGTCGGCTGGCTCGTCGCGCGATGACGTCGGGCGGATCGGCGGCAGAGCGCCGTTCCACGGCCCTCCTGACACGGAACGCGGGAGCGCTCGCCCGGTCCGCCGAGCGTCCGCTCATCCGCCGGATGGCCGACGGTACCGTGACCGATGCGGAGTACGCCCGCTACCTCGCGATCGAACAGCGGTTCGTCCGGACCGCCGCACGACTGCTCGGCTTCTGTGTCTGGCGAGAGCCCGACTGGGACGCCGCGGTCGTGCACGCCCGGTCGCTCGCGGGTCTCGTCGGGGAGCAGACGGACTACTTCGCGGCGCGGGTCACGGCCCCGGTGTCCCTCCCGGCAGGGGCCGACGCACTGGAGGTCGTGGTCACCGCCGCCCTCGACAGCGGCTACCCGGCGGTGCTCACGTGCCTGTGCGCGGCGGAGACGCTCTACAGCCGCTGGTGCCTCGAAGCCGTGCGCAGCCACGGCGGCACCCCGACCGGCCCCGCCGCCGAGTGGATCCTGCTGCACGCGACGCCGTCGTTCACCGCCCAGGCCACGTTCCTCCAGTCCCGGGTCGACGAGATCGACCCCACCGTCCCGGACGCGCACCTCGACCTCTGGTTCGGACGGATGCTCGCCGCCGAGGACACCTTCCACGATTCCGCCCTCATCAAGGAGGACACGCATGACTGATCCCCTCGTCGACGCCGCGCACCGCGACCTCGTCGACCTCACCGCGAACGGGATCCGCTTCCACGGCAGCCCCGGGATCGAGGCGGCATCCGTTTGGCTCGAGGATCGCCTGACCGCGGCCGGGCTCGCCGTCACCCGGCAGACGGTGACCCTCCCCGGGTGGGAACCCGGGGAGTCGAACACGCTGCGCGTCACCGCACCGATCGAGCGGGTCCTGCCGGTCTGGCCGATGCTCTGGAGCGGATCCTCGGACGGCCCGGTCACCGGGACGCTCCGGCCCCTCGGACCGCAGGGCATCTGGGGGGATTCCATCACCTGGCAGCGCTTCGTGGTGACCGATGACAGCGGGACGGTCGTGGCGTACGTGCATGCGCGGGACGTCGGGCCGGCGGCGCCGCAACCGTTGCCGCACGGGTCGGACCTGTCGGTACCGCACCTCGTCGTGGGTCGGATCGACGGCCTCCAACTCCGAGAGTGGTGCATCGACGGCGGGACCGTCACCGTCGAACTGACCGGGAGCGCCGGGCCGACGGACGAGGCCGCCGCCGCCCGCTCCGACAACCTCGTCGTCGACATCCCCGGGACCGGGACGGGCCACGTCCTCGTCTGCGCGCACTACGACAGCTTCTTCAACACCGTCGGCGCCTACGACAACGGCAGTGGCACGATCGCCCTGCTCCACCTCGCCGAGGGGTGGGCGCGCGCCGCGCCGACCCCGTCGGTCCGCCTGGTCTGGTTCACCGCCGAGGAGTGGCACCTCGGGGGGTCACGCCACCACGTGGACACGGCGACCCCCGAGGAGCTCGCCGCCATCGACTTCGTCGTCAACATCGACGGGTTGGGACGCGGGTCGTACCTCGAGACCTTCGCGTCGCCGGAGGGCTTCGGGGTGGTCGCCCACGACGCGATCACCGCCCATGCCGCCGCCACCGGTCGGACCCTGCAGACGGAGAACCGGTTCCCGCCGACGACCGGCACCGACGACGCCTCCTTCTACCGGGCAGGCGTGCCGTCCCTGTTCCTGACCTTCAACGACCTGCACCGTCTCCACCAGCCCGAGGACCTGCCGAACGAGGGCATCGCCACGAACATCGTCTGGACGACAGCGCTCGTCCGCGAGCTCGTCACGCTGCCCGCTCCCGCCCGCGTCGGTGCACCGGGGATCCTGTGACCGGGAGCGCTCAGGAGCTCGCGCTCACGCTGTTCCGTCTCGCCCCCGGGCGCAGCGTCGAGGAGTACCGCGCGTTCAGCCTGCAGATCGTCCGCGACGGGATGCTCCGCATGCCAGCGGTCGAGGGGTTCCTCGACCTCGAGGTCACCGGCTCGCTCACCGGCGCAGACGGATGGGACCTCGTGGAGATCATCCAGATCAGCTCCCGTGCCGACTTCATCCGTGACAACGACACGATCGGAGCCGGTCTCGCTGCCGAGTGGGAGGAGTGGGTCGCCGACTTCCGGGTCCTGTTCCTCACGGACCTCGATCGGTCCGTCACACGAGCGGGTCGGCTCGTCATCGCGCGGTAGCCCGCGCCCGACGAGCCGGGAGGCCCGGCGCCCGTCCGACGGTCCGCGCTACTTCGCGGTCACGCCGCCGAGCATGCCCGAGATGAACCGTCGCTGCAGGAAGAAGTAGAGCACGACGATCGGGAGGGCGACGATCACGCCCGCGGCCGACAGGAGCGAGTAGTCGGTCAGGTGCTCGCCTTGGAAGAACGCGAGACCGAGCGGCGCGGTCCGGTGGTCCTCGCTCGTGATGAGGACGAGCGGGAGCAGGAACTCGTTCCAGGTCCACATCGCCAGGAGCACGCCCATCGTCATGATCGGTGCGATGGACGCGGGGACGACGACCCGCCACAGCAGCCGGACGTCGCGCGCACCGTCGAGCCGCGCGGCCTCGATCACCTCGGTCGGGAACGTCCGGAACTGGTTCCGCATCCAGAAGATCCCGAACGCGAGCGACTGCGCGGTCTGGGGCAGGATCAGGCTCTCGTACGTGTCCGTCAGGCCCACACCCCGCAGGTCGAAGTACAGCGGGATGATGAACGCCTCGGCCGGCAGCATGAGCCCGGCGAGCATCACGAAGAACACGATCCCGGACCCGGCGAAGTCGAGGCGCGCGAACGCGAACCCGGCGAACACCGCGAGCACGGTCGTCAGCAGCACGACGGACACCGTCACGACGACGCTCGACAGCATGTACGACCCGAAGTGCCCCTGGCTCCACGCGTCCCCGAAGTTCCCGAGGTCGATCCGGGTCGGCAGCGTGAACGAGCCGGTGTTCTCGGTCGCCGGGGTGACGGCCGAGAACAGCACACCGACGAGCGGGACGATCGCGAACAGGGCGAAGAGGCTCAGGACGACGTAGTCGACGACCTTCTCGCGCGTGGTGATCCTCATTCGGTGTCCTTCGGCTGGATCCGGTTCACGAGTGCCGTGACGATCATGATCACGACGGTCAGGGTGACCGCGACGGCGGCAGCTGCGCCGACCTGGCCCGTGTTGAACGCGCGGTTGTACGCCTCGAACGCCGGTACGGTCGTCGAGTTGCCCGGACCGCCGCGCGTGGTGATGTACACGAGGTCGAAGGTCTTGAGCGCCGACACGATCGTCAGGGTCAGCGCCACCGCGATCTGCCCGCGGAGCGACGGCAACGTGATGGAGAAGAACTCGCGCGCCGCCCCGGCACCGTCGAGCCGCGCCGCCTCGAACAGCGCGGGCGCGATGTTGCCGACGCCCGAGAGGAACAGCACGAGGCACAGCCCGACGTTGAGCCACGTGCCCACGAACCCGATCGCGGGCAGCGCCGTGCCGTAGTCGCCGAGCCACACCCGCGCCAGGTTGCCGAGTCCGACGAGCCGGAGGACCTGGTTGAGCAGGCCGTCGGTGGAGTAGATCGACACCCAGATCGTCGCGACGACGACCGACGCGATGACCTGCGGCAGGAACAGCACGGTCCGGAACACGCTCATCCCCGGCAGCGCGTTCGCCCGCGAGATGAGCGCCGTCAGGAACAACGCGAGCGCGACCGGCACCGCGCAGTAGAACACCATGAGCACGAGGGCGTGGAGGAACGCCCCGCGGAGCTCGGCGTCCTGCACGACGTCGACGTAGTTCGCGAACCCGGCCCAGGTCGCGGTCGACAGGCCGTCCCAGTCGAAGAACGAGTACTGCACCGTCTGCAGGAACGGCCACCCGAGGAACACCGCGAACACGACGAACGCGGGCAGCACGTACAGGTACGGGACGAGGCTGCGCCTGCGTCGCCGCCGCGGCTGCGTCCCAACGCGGACCGCGGGTGCGGGTGCGGTGACCCGGGGCAGGGCGTCGACCATGCTCAGCCGCGGCTCTTGCCGAACGCCGCGTAGTCCGTCTGCAGGGTCTGCGTGAACTGCTGCGGCGTCGCCTTGCCCGCGACGAGGTCCTGCGCCGCGGCGGTGAGGGTGTCGTAGAACGTCGGGGTCGCGTAGTCGAGGTAGGGCGTGATGCCGTTCGCCTGCGAGATCTCCTTGTACTCGCTCGTGATGTCGCCCGAGATCGTGCCCGAGGCCGGGGTGTCGCTGCTCGGGACGACCGTGGGCAGATTGCCCGTCTTCACGAGGGTCTCGGACGCCTTCGCGTTCGTGATGAAGTCGACGTACGCGGCCGCGGCGTCCGGGTGCTTCGTCTTCGAGGTCAGCGCCCACGCGAGCCCCTCGCCGCCCATGGTGACCGGCGTGTCCGAGCCCTTCGGGGTGAGCGCCGTGAAGCCGATGTCCTTCGCGGCGGCGGCGGCCTCGAGCGTCGCCTCGTACCAGGTCCCGGTCACGAGGAACGCGGACTGCCCCTTGCCGAAGGCCGCGACGGCGTCGTCACGCGAGACCCCGTTGGCGCCCGGCGTGATGTAGCCCTTCTCCTGCCAGCCCTGGATCGTCTTCGCCGCGGTGACCTCGTCGGAGCCGGTCCACGAGCCGCGCTCCGACGTGACGAGGTCGTTCACCGCGTCGTGCCCGGCGAGCGCCGAGAGCACGAAGCCGTACAGGTGGATGCCCGGGCTCTTCTCGACGTCGCCGTAGCTGAGCGGCAGCGATCCGGCGGCCTTGACCTTCGCCATGTCGTCGGTGAGCTCGGACACGGTCGTCGGGGGGTTCGTGATCCCGGCCTTCGCGAGCACCGCCTTGTCGTAGTACAGCCCGACGAGCTCACCCGTCTGCGAGACGCCGTACAGGTGGTCGCCCTGCCAGGTCGTTCCGTTCGACGAGAACGAGTTGAGCTTGAGCAGGCTCGTCGGGTAGTAGTCGTTCCAGCCGTACAGCTTCGCGTAGTCGTCGACGGGACGGAGCAGTCCGGCCTTGACGAACGCGCCCATGTCCGGGTAGCCCTGGTTCGCCTGCACGACGTCGGGCGGGTTGTCCCCCGAGAGCGCGAGCTTCAGCGTCGTCTTGAGGTCCGCGAACGACCGCGAGACCCGCTTGACGGTGATGTTCGGGTGCGCCTTCTCGAACGCCGCGTTGAGCTGCTGCTGCGCCTCGTCGATGCCGCCGTCGGTGTTCTGGTCCCATACCGTCAGGGTCGTCCGGCCCGATCCGACGCTCTTCGACACGGGGCCGAGGCTCTGGTCGCTCGAGGCGGACGTGCCGCCGGGGGTGCACGCTGCGAGGCCGAGCGCGAGCGCGGTCGCCACACCGACGAGGAGCGGTGCCTTCCTGGTGGTCTTCATGGTTCGTTCCGATCTCCGGGTCGCGGGGAGCGCGGCGGCGGTGGAGGTGGTGGGCGGGTGTGGTGGTGGTGACGGAGCGGGCCGGTCAGGCGGCCGGGAGCAGGGCCTCCCGGAGGAACGCCCAGTCGCCGTCCGGACGGTGCCGGTCGACGAACGCGACGAGGTCGGCAGGTCGCGGTGCGCTCGCGGCACCGCCGAGTCCGGTGACGGACATCGACGCGCACAGCCCCGCGAACCGGAGGCGCGTGCGGAGGTCCCAGCCGCGCGATGCCGACGCCATGAACGTGGCGACGAAGACGTCGCCGGCGCCGGTGGGGTCGACGACCGGGACGGTCACGGTCGGGACCTCGACCACCGTACCGGTGCCGCCGTCGACGGCGACGACGCCCGCCGCGCCACGCGTGACGACGGCGAGCGGGACCCGCTCGGCGAGCACGCGTGCGGCGGCGACGGCGTCGTCGGTGCGGGTGTAGCGCATCGCCTCGACGTCGTTCGGCACGAACACGTCGACCTCGGCGAGGCGGTCGAGCACGTGCGACCCCCACTCGCCGGTGTGGTCCCAGCCGACACCGCCGACGACGGTCGTGCCCGCCGCGCGCAGCCGGGCGACCCATGGCGGCAGCTCGTGCGCGATGCCGACGTGCGTCGCGCCGACGGGCCCGAGGTCGTCCGGGAGCTCGAGGTGCCCGAGGGCCTCCTGGTAGGTGATGAAGCTCCGGTCGTGCGCACCGGTGAGGGCCACCGTGACGGGGCTCTGGTGTCCGGGCACCAGCTCGAGCAGGCTCGTGTCGAGGTCCGGCTCGGCGTCGAGCACGGCGCGGACGTGGGTGCCCAGCGGGTCGTCGCCGAGGCGGGCGAGGATCCGCGTGCTCGCACCGGCCCGGGCCGCGGCGACCGCGCGGTTCGCGACACCGCCGGGCGTCACGGTGAACCCGTCGGCGTACACCTCGGTGCCGGGTTCGGGCACGGAGACGCCCGAGAACACGACGTCGCAGAAGACGTCGCCCGCGAACAGCAGGTCGATCGCACCGGGCAGGTCGGCCGCACCGGGCAGGTCGGCGGCGGGGGGCAGGCCGGTGGCGGGCAGGTCCGTCCCGCCGGGGTCGGCGCGCTGGCTGTCGGTCACGGAGGCTCCTCGTCATCGCGGTTCCGCGTCCGGGTGCGTGCTGCACGACGTCGCGGTTCCGCCCGATGTCCTGCAAGCCTGTGCACTCGGTGTTTCCGGCACATTACCGAAGTGACGCGGTTCTGTTAATCCTGTTCATCTCCGGTGCGGTTGTGCTCGGGTTTGCCCGAAGTCGAGCACGGCGTGGTTAGAGTGACGGCATGATCCTGCGCGAACGGCAGAACCGCATCATCAGCGCCCTGCGCGCCGAGGGTGCGGCCTCCGTGCGGGAACTCGCCGCCGCGCTCGACGTGAGCGAGGCGACGATCCGCCGCGACCTCGAGGTGCTCGACCGCAACGGCGAGCTGACCCGCACGTACGGCGGCGCGGTCCTGAAGCCCGGCACGACCGTCGAGGACCACGGCCGCGTCCGCGCCGAGGGGCCGTTCGACGACGGGCGCGACCTCGATCTCAAGGAACGGATGGCCGAGGCCGCGGCCGCGATGGTCACCGACGGGAACGTCGTGCTGCTCGACATCGGCACCACGACGCCGCTGCTCGCGCGCCGCCTGCACGGCCGTGACGTCACCGTCGTCACCTCGAACCTCGCCGTCTTCGACGAGCTCCGCGACGACCGCGCCGTGCGGCTCGTCCTGCTCGGCGGCGTGGTCCGCCGCAACTACCGCACGCTCGTCGGGTCCCTCGCCGAACTCGCGCTGAGCCAGATCAGCGCGGATGTCCTGTTCCTGTCGTGCACCGGGGTGCGCGCGAACGGGCACGTCGTCGACAACATGGCCGTGGAGGCCCCCATCAAGCAGTCGATGATCGCGGCGTCGGACAAGGTCGTCCTGCTCGCGTCCGAGGCCAAGTTCCCCGGGACCGGAGCCCTCCGGCTCTGCTCCCTCACCGACGTCGACGCCCTGGTCACCACCACGGGCGCCCCCGACGACACGCTCGCACTGTGCCGGAACGCCGGCGGAGAGGTCACCATCGCATGAAGCTCTGCATCCTCGGAGGCGGCGGGTTCCGCACGCCGTACGTGTACCAGGCGCTGCTCCGCGACACCGGCACGCCCCGCGTGGACGAGGTCGCGCTGTACGACGTCGACGAACGCCGCCTCGCCGCCATGGTCGCGATCCTCACCGAGCTCGCGGCCGGGTTCGAGGACGCGCCGCGACTCGTGCCGACCACGGTCCTCCAGGACGCCGTGGCGGGGAGCCAGTACGTGTTCGCCGCGCTCCGCGTCGGCGGCCTGGAGGGACGGCGTTGCGACGAGCACGTCGCCCTCGACCTCGACGTGCTCGGCCAGGAGACCACGGGACCCGGCGGCCTCGCGTACGCGATCCGCACCGTCCCGGTCATGGTCGAGGCGGCCCGGGTCATCGCGGACCTCGCACCCGACGCCTACGTCATGAACTTCACGAACCCCGCGGGCATCATCACCGAAGCGATGCAGACCGTGCTCGGCGACCGCGTGCTCGGCATCTGCGACACCCCGTCCGGTCTCGGGCGTCGCGTCGCGGGCACCCTCGGGCTCGACCACACGCGGGTGCAGATGGACTACGTCGGGCTCAATCACCTCGGCTGGATGCGCCGCGTCCTGTACGACGGCCGCGACGTCCTGCCCGAGCTGCTGGCCGACGACGCCCGCCTCGCCGCCATGGAGGAGGGCCACGTCTTCGGACTCGACTGGATCCGCTCCCTCGGCGCGATCCCGAACGAGTACCTCTTCTACTACTACTTCAACCGCGACGCCGTGCGGACGATCATCGACTCCGGCAAGACCCGCGGTGACTTCCTCGCCGAGTCCCAGGGCGCCTTCTACGACCGGGCCACGGCCGCGGGGAACGGGGTCGCCGATCTCTGGCGCGAGACCGTCGCCCGGCGCAGTGCCTCGTACATGGCCGAGGCGAAGGGCGGCACGCAGGACGAGCCCGTTGACCCGAAGGAGCGCGAGACCGACCCCGCGCACCAGGGCTACGCGGGGGTCGCCCTCGGCGTGATGGCCGCGATCAGCCGGAACGAGCGGCAGACGATGATCCTCAACGTCCGGAACCGCGGCACGATCCAGGGCCTGCCCGACGACGCCGTGGTCGAGGTGCCCACGATGGTCGACGCGAACGGCGTGCACCCGCTGACGACGGAGCAGCCGGACCTCCACCAGATCGGGCTCATGGCGCAGGTCAAGGACGTCGAGCGGCACACGATCGCCGCCGGGCTCACCGGGTCGCGGTCGGAGGCCCTGCAGGCGTTCGCGCTCCATCCGCTCGTCGACAGCGTCACGGTCGCGCGCTCGTTGCTCGACGGGTACGTCGCGCGGATCCCCGAGGTGGCGGCCGTCCTGACGCACTGACCGAGCGGGATCCGGCGTGTGGGCGGACGGGGCCGACCCGTCGGTTCACCCGGCGCGGGGCGGCTCGCCCCCGATCCCCTCGCGCCGGACCGCCGCCTCGAGGAACGCCCGCGCCCGGTCCGCGCCGCGGAGGAGGTCCGGCACCTCGGTCCCCAGACCCGCCACCACGTCGTCGATGCCCGACAGCCCCGCCCGGGCGAGGAGCCGCTTCTCGTTCGTCACCCACTCGCCGCGACGTGCCAGGACGGCGTGCCCCGCGTGGCACGCGGCCTCGCTGATGAGACCCGCGCACTGCGCGACCCGTCCGTGGCGGGCGTGGCCTTCCTTCGCGTAGTGCAGGGTCAGGTCGGCGTTCGTCCACCACACGCCCGGGGCGGCCGTGCGGAGCGCCTCCGGGTACTCCCACCGGGGCACCTGCCCACGGAGGGTGTGGTTCGAGGCCAGTTCCGCCAGGAGGATGGTGCTCGGCAGGCCCGCCTGGTGGAACAGCAGGGGCTCGATGGTGAACCGTCCGCGGACGGCGTCGTCGTGGACCGCGTCGATGAGGTCGAGGTCGCGGTAGTGGATGTCGACGGACCGTCCGTCCACGGTGACCGCGCCGCCACCGTTGAAGATCCTGCCCCAGCCACCGAGTCCGGTCAGGTGCCCGGGCCACCCGAGGTTTCGGACGACCTGCGGATCGAACGCGTCGCGGTGGTAGACCGCCACGTCCCAGTCACTGTCCGGGCGGTTCGTCCCCTGCGCTCGGGAACCGCCGAGTGCGACGGCCTCCACGCCGGGGAGCGCTGCCAGGCGATCGGCGACGTGGTCGAGGAACGCGTCGTCGTCGAGGGTGTGCTGGGGGGAGGACATCGGTCAGCGCTCCGGCATCCGTCAGCCGCGCTCGTCGCCGATGCCGAGCCCGAGCAACCGCCGCCGGTCGAACTCGCCGGCGGCTCCGCTGAACAGGTCGAATCCGCGCACGACGGCCGCCCGATCCTCGTCGGACAACCGGGCCAGGACCCGCTCGATCCCCTCGGTCCGCCGGCGCGTCACGTCCTCGACGAGCGCGATCGCCCGTCGCGTCGGAACCACCAGGGTCTCGCGGCGGGAACTCGGCGCGCTGTTCCGCCGGACCCAGCCGTCCCGCTCCAGGCGGTCGACCGTCCGCGTCAGCGTCGACGGACTCGCACCGGTCTCCTCGGCGAGGACCCCCGCGCGGACCGGCCCACGTGCCACGAGCACCACGAGGATCCGGAGCTGCGGGACGGTCACCTGCTCGAGCGCGGACTCGAGCGAGGCGGAGACGATCCCGAGCATCGCCCGCGAGGCGAGCACGGCAGCCGACGGCGGGAGCACGGCGGTCAGGTCCTCGGCGGCGGCGTCCATGGGATCCCCAGACTGACACAACGGAGGCGTTCGCGACAGGGCCGGCCGACCCGCGACGGGCGACCGGCGACCGGCCGACCAGCGGCCCGCTCCCGGCCCTGCCTACGCCGACGCGGCGGCAGCGGCCCTGGCGGCGGCGGGCAGGGCCTCCAGGACGCGACCGATGGCGCGGTCGTCGTGCGCGGCCGTCAGGAACCACGCCTCGAACACGCTCGGCGGCAGCGTGACGCCCGCATCGAGCATGGCGTGGAAGAACGGCGGGTACCGCCAGGCCTCCTGCGCACGGACGTCGTCGTAGGTCCGCGGCGGCTCGGCGGTGAACGCGAACGAGAACAGGTTCCCCGCGCGCTGCACGGTGTGGACGACGCCCTCGGCGGTCAGCGCCGCGGAGACCGCGCCGGACAGCAGGTCGGCGGTGCGGTCGAGGTGCGCGTACACGGCGTCGTCGGCGGCGCGGAGCGTGGCGAGCCCGGCCGCGACGGCGAGCGGGTTCCCGGACAGGGTCCCCGCCTGGTACACGGGACCGAGCGGCGCCAGGAAGTCCATGACCTCGGCCCGACCGCCCAGGGCCGCCAGGGGCATCCCGCCGCCGACGACCTTGCCGAACGTGATGAGGTCGGGCTGCCATCCGGTACCGTCGGGGACGACACCGGCGGCCTCGAGCCCCCACCACCCGGCCGGGCCGACGCGGAACCCGGTGAGGACCTCGTCGAGGATGAGCAGCGCGCCCTGCTCCTGGACGATCTGCGCGAGCGCCCGGTTGAACCCCGGCTCGGGCGCGAGCACGCCCATGTTCGCGGCGGCGGCCTCGACGATCACCGCGGCGATCCGCTCGTGGTGCTCGTCGAACGCGGCCCGGACGGCGTCGAGGTCGTTGTACGGCAGCACGAGGGTCTGCGCGGCGGTCTCGGCGGTGATGCCCGCGGATCCGGGCAGTGCGAGCGTGGCGACACCCGACCCGGCCTCGGCGAGCAGGGAGTCCGAGTGGCCGTGGTAGTGCCCCGCGAACTTCACGAGCAGGTCCCGGCCGGTGTAGCCACGGGCCAGGCGGATCGCGGTCATCGTCGCCTCGGTCCCGGTCGAGACGAGCCGGAGCTTCTCGATCGGACCGGCGCCGCCGACGCGGACGCGCTGCTCGACGAGTTCCGCGAGCTCGGTCTCGCCCGGCGTGGAGGCACCGAACGAGAGCCCGCGGCCAGCGGCCTCCTGCACAGCGGCGACCGTGCCGGGGTGGGCGTGCCCGAGGATCGCCGGACCCCACGACGCCACGAGGTCGACGTACTCGCGCCCCTCGGCGTCGGTGACGTACGGCCCCTGCGCGGCCACGAGGAAGCGGGGCGTCCCGCCGACCGAGCCGTAGGCCCGCACCGGGGAGTTCACGCCGCCGGGGATCGCGTGCTTCGCGCGGCCGAACAGCTCGTCGTTCGTCGTCATCGGGTCGACTTCCCCACGCTCGAGAGTTCCACGGTCTCGGCACCGGCCGCCGGGGTGGCGCCGCTGACCCGGCCGCTCGCACCGGACTCCTGGCGCAGCCGCTTCGCCAGGTCGACGGCGAAGTAGGTCAGGATCGCGTCCGCACCGGCACGCTTGATGCCGAGGACGCTCTCCATCGCGGCGGCGTCGCGGTCGATCCAGCCGTTCTGCGCGGCCGCCGTGATCATCGCGTACTCGCCGCTGATCTGGTACGCCCACACCGGCACCGGCGAGATCGCCTTGGCGGCGGCGAGCACGTCGAGGTAGCTCATCGCGGGCTTCACCATGACGACGTCCGCGCCCTCCTCGATGTCGAGCTCGACCTCGCGCAGGCCCTCACGCCCGTTGCCGGAGTCGATCTGGTAGGTGCGGCGGTCGCCGACGAGCGTCGACGCGACGGCCTCGCGGAACGGCCCGTAGAACGCGCTCGCGTACTTCGCCGCGTACGCCAGGAGGGCCGTGCCCGGGTGACCTGCGCCGTCCAACGCGTCGCGGGCGGCGGCGATCTGGCCGTCCATCATCCCGCTCATGCACACGAGCTCGGCGCCGGCCTCGGCCTGGGCCACCGCCATGTCGCGGTAGCGCTCGAGCGTCGCGTCGTTGTCGACCGAGCCGTCCGCAGCGAGCACCCCGCAGTGACCGTGGTCGGTGAACTCGTCGAGGCACAGGTCGGACTGGACCACGAGCGCGTCGCCCACTTCCTCCTTCGCCACGCGGATCGCCACGTTGAGGATGCCGTCCGGGTCGGTCGCGCCCGAACCGGTGGCGTCCTTGTGCTGCGGCACGCCGAAGAGGTTCACGCCGCCGATACCGACCTCGGCGGCCTCGACGAGCGCGCGCCGGAACGAGTCGAGCGAGTGCTGCTCCACCCCGGGCATGCTCGTGATCGGCACCGCGGCGTCGGCGCCCTCGCGGATGAACATCGGCAGGATCAGCTCGGCGGGGTGCAGACGGGTCTCGGCCACGAGCCGACGCATCGCGGGCGTCGCGCGGAGACGGCGCGGGCGCACCTGGGGGAACTGGCCGACGGGGGAGTGGGGTGCGGACACGGTCACCTTCCTGGTTGTGTGTCGAGGAGCGGGGCGAGGACCTCGACGACGGCGTCGAGCAACGATGCGGTGGTCCGGGCGGCGGCGACGCCGTGGACGGGGAGGCCGAGCGCGCGGGCGTCGGCGGCGGTCCCGGGCCCGATGCACACGAGCCGGGTCCGGTCGTCGAGCGGGACGAGCCGGGCCGCGACCTCGCCCGCGACACTGCCGCTCGTGACGAGCACGGCGTCCGGTGGGCGGGGCACCACGACCGGTCCGGTGCCGGTCCCCACGGTACGGTACGCCTCGACGTCGTCCACGTCGAGGCCGCGGGCACGCAGCCCCGCGACGAGCGTCGGGGCCGCGATCGCGCTCCGCGGGAACAGCACCCGGCCCGCCGTGCCCGGCACCACGGCGGCCAGCTCGGCCGCTGACGCCGCGGCCGGCACCAGGTCGACCCGCCACCCGACGTCGGTACACGCCGCCGCGGTCGCCTGGCCCACGGCCGCCACCCGCGTTCCGGCCGGGAGGCCCGACAACCGCTCCGCCACGCGCCGCACCGCCGTCGCACTCGTCACGACGATCCAGGCGTACGTCCCGGCGGCGAGGGCGTCGACGGCGGCCGCGAACGCGGCGGGGTCGGCGGGGTCGGTGTCGGTGATGAGCGGGACGACGAGCGGTTCCAGGGCCCGGTGCCGGGCCTCCCGGGCGACCCGCTCGCCCCAGGTGCCGCCGCGCGGGACGAGCACGGTGGGACGCCGGGCGTCCCGGGCCGCCGGACCGCCGCCGGCGCGCACGCCCGTGCTCGTCGCGGGAGTTCCGGCGCCGGTGTCGCTCGTGCTGGCCGTGGTCGGTGCCTACTCGCTGCTCAGGTGGAAGTCGGCGAGATCGGCGGCGCCGTTCGCCAGGAGCTCCTCGGCGACCCGGCGGGCGACGTCGCGGGCCTCGTCGAGGCGCTCGTGCGCGGGGCCGGGCTCGAGGTGTGCGCCGTGCGACGCGGTGCGGTACTCGGTGCCGTCGGGCCGGTACACGGTCGCGCTCACGAGCAGGAGCTCCGCGTCGACGACCGCGTGTGCCCCGATCGGAGCGGTGCAGCCGGCCTCGAGGCGGGCGAGGACCTCGCGCTCGGCGGTGACCGTGAGCCGGGACTCCGCGTGCTCGATGCCGCGGAGGCCCCGCTCGAGCGCGCGGTCGCCCTGGTCTCCACGGACCTCGATCGCCAGCGCCCCCTGCCCGGGCGCGGTCGGCCAGAAGCCGAGGCCGATGAGCTCGGTGGCGTCGGCGAGACGACCGAGGCGCCCCAAGCCGGCGGCGGACAGCATGACCGCGTCGAGGTCGACCCCGACCCGGCCGAGGCGCGTGTCGACGTTCCCGCGGATGTCGACGATCTCGACGTCCGGGCGACGACGGCGGAGCTGCGCGGCCCGGCGCGGCGATCCCGTGCCGACCCGCGCGCCCTCGGGCAGGGTCTCGAGCGTCAGACCGTCGCGGGCGCAGAGGGCGTCACGGGCGTCCGCACGGCGGGGCACCGCGCCGATCCGCAGGCCGGGGTACGGCGCCGTCGGCAGGTCCTTGAGCGAGTGGACGAGGACGTCGACCTCGCCGGCGACCAGGGCCTCGCGGAGCGCGGACGCGAACACGCCCGTGCCACCGAGGGTCGCCAGGGACTCACTCGTCCGGTCGCCCTCGCTGTGCACGGTGACGAGCTCGACGGGCCGACCCGCCGCCTTGCCGAGCGCGGCGGCCGCGGCCTGCGACTGCGCGAGCGCGAGCGCGCTGCCGCGGGTCCCGACGCGGATCGGGGTGGGTCCCGCCTCGGCCTCGGGGCTCACGGCGCGAGCCCGGCGACCGCCGGCTTGAACCCGGCACGCACGTTCTCACAGCACCCCGGGCGGCAGACGTCGTACCAGGGGCCGATGTCGGTGAGGTGCGGGCGGTCGGCGACGGGGGTGCCCTGCACGCGCTCGAGCACGAGGTCGACGAGACCGGCGACGTACGCGGGGTCGACCCCCGGCGTGGGCGTCCGGATCGACCAGAAGCCGAGCTCCTGCGCCGTCTCCGTGGCCTCCTCGTCGAGGTCCCACATGACCTCCATGTGGTCGCTGACGAAGCCGAGCGGGACGATGAGCACGGCACGGGTGGGACCGCCCGCGAGCTCCTCGTTCATGTAGTCGTTGATGTCCGGCTCGAGCCACGGCATGCTCGGCGGCCCCGACCGTGACTGGTAGACGAGTTTCCAGGCGGGCTTCGACGAGCCCTGGAGCGCGGCGCCCTCGGGCGACGCGAGGAGCTCGGCCCACGCGGCGTCGAGGACGACCCCGGCCACGGCCTCGTGCTGCGCCTCGTACGCGCCGTGCTCCCCGAAGCCCCGGAAGTCGGGGCCGGAGCGTGCCGCGTCGCTCGACGGGATCGAGTGCGTCGAGAAGAGCACCCGGAGTTCCGTCCCGACGTCGAGGCCCTCGTTCTCGGCGATCGCCCGTGCGATGCCGTCGCGGACGCCGTCGACGAACGGCCGGACGAACCCGGGGTGGTCGAAGAACTGGCGCACCTTGTCGATCCGCACGGTGTCCATGAGCTCCGTGGCATCGAGCACGCGCGCGAAGTCCTCGCGGTACTGCCGGCAGCTCGAGTAGGAGCTGTAGGCGCTCGTGGCGATCGCGATGAGGTTCGTGGCGCCCTCGGCGGCGGCCTCCTGGACGGCGTCCTCGAGGTAGGGCGCCCAGTTCCGGTTGCCCCAGAGCACCGGCAGGTCGATCCCCCGCCGGGCCAACTCGGCCTCGAGCGCGGCCTTGAGCGCGCGGTTCTGCGCGTTGATCGGGCTCACACCGCCGAAGTGCCGGTAGTGGTGCGCGACCTCCTCGAGCCGCTCGTCCGGGATCCCGCGCCCGCGCGTGACGTTGCGGAGGAACGGGATGACGTCCTCTTGTCCCTCCGGTCCGCCGAACCCGGCGAGGAGGATCGCGTCGTACGCGGTCGGTTCGCTCACGTGCTCTGGGCCGCCCGCGGCGGCCGGCGTGGCCGCCAGGACGGCCTGACCGTTCGTGATGCCGGTCGCGCTGGGGGTGTCGGTGATCTCGGTCACGACAGGACCTCCGGGAGTTCGGTGGTTTCGATGCGGCGGCCCGTGAAGAACGGGACCTCCTCGCGCACGTGGCGCCGGGCCTCCGTGTACCGGAGGTCCCGCATGAGGTCGACGAGGTCGACGAGCTCGGGGGACTCGAGCGGCAGGATCCACTCGTAGTCGCCGAGCGCGAAGCTCGCGACCGTGTTCGTGAGCACGCGGCGGAACTTCGCCCCCTGCCGGCCGTGGTCCGCGAGCATCTGGCGGCGGTCCTCCTCGGGCAGGAGGTACCACTCGTAGGACCGCACGAACGGGTAGACCGTCAGCCAGGCCTCCGGGTCCTTGCCGCGCAGGAACGCCGGCGTGTGCCGCTTGTTGAACTCGGCGTCGCGGTGCATGCCCATCGCGTGCCACACGGGAGCGGCCTCCACCAGGAGTGCCGTGCGGCGGAGGTCGCGGAGCGCGGCCTGGATCGCCTGGGCGTCGTCGCCGTGCAGCCACACCATGAGGTCGGCGTCGGCGCGGAACCCGGAGACGTCGTAGAAGCCGCGCACGGTGACGCCGTGCTCGGCCGCCCGCGCGACCGCGGCGTCGAGCTCCGGCACGGCGTCCGCCGCGAAGGGAGCGACGGCGCCCACCGGACGCCGGAAGACCGCCCACAGCGTGTAGGCGGTCAGGAGGGTCTCGTCGATGCCGGAGTCGGACGGCGAGGCGGAGGGTTCGGTGCTGTGCGCGGGCGCGCTGGAACTCATGGGATCCATTGTCCTTCGGTCGGATGGTGGTCGCCTCGGCTCCGTTGCCGCACACCCGGCGCACTGCTCCGCGTGTCGCTCACCGCTGCTGTCGCGGTGGCGCGCACGCTGCCCGGGCGCGGGCCGTGTGGGGCGGGTGACCCCGGCCGGTGCCTACCGGCGGCGGATCACCGAGACGACGATACCCCCGACGACCAGGACGCCCCCTGCGAAGGCTGCCAGGTAGGGCACGGGGTGGTCCTCGAACCCCTGCCGCGTGCGGTGCACCGCCACGCCGAGCTGCTTCGGCACGTCGAACCAGTCCTCGATCGCGTCGAGGGTGTCGAACAGCTGCGCGCGGGTGGCCGCCACGCGGCGGTCGAGCGCGGCGAAGTCGGGTCCGTTGTCGTGGGTGTCGCTCACTGGTCGTCCCGTCTCAGAAGGTGCCGTCGACGTCCGGCCGGCGGCTGCTCTGCTGCACCGGCGGCTTCGGCTTGCGGCCCATGCCGCGGACGGCGTTGACGTCGTTCTTCACGCTCTGGATCGTGCGCGCCGGCAGCGGCGGGAGGCCGGTCTTGATCCGGCGGTACCCCAGCAGTCCGAGGACCGCGGCGATGATGAGCAGCACGACCGCGACGATGATCGCCGCGAGCCAGCCCGGCATCACCGTGGCGAGACCGAGGACCGCCGCCGTCAGGAACACGCCGATCGCGTAGAACAGGATCACGACCGCGACGATGAGGAACGCCGCCGCGAACGCGAAGATCTTCGCCTTCTGGAGCATCTCCGCCTTGAGCAGCGCGAGCTCGCCCCTGACGAGTTCGCGGACCAGCCGCGGGACGTCGCTGACCAGGCCGAACAACGACCGCGAGCGGCGTTCACCGCTTCGGGTATCGGACATCGTGCTTGCTCCTTCCGGCACCGGGGTCACGGTGCCTCGGCCGTTCGGACGGTCAGGACTCCGAGGAGCCGCCCGAGCCCTTGGGCCCGGCCTTGCGCACGACCTTCTTCGTGGTCTCACCGATGAAGTCCGCGACGTCGGGCGTCCGGTCGGCGATGAAGTCCTCGATGGTGTGCACCTGCTTCTGCACGCCGTCGCTGTTCCAGACGCGCGTGGTCGCCGAGCGGATCTGCTCGTACCGCGCACGTCCGGCGCGGGCGCCGAGCACGTAGCCGACTCCGACGCCGGTCAGGAAGATCAGTCTGCCTCGCATGTTGGGACCTCTCGGTTGTGGCATGCGCCGAGCGGTATGCATCGGCGAACGGACGGGACTCCGCCCACAGTAGCCCCCGGCCGCCCTGCCGGTTCGGTCAGGCGTCGAGGATGCCGGCGGCCACCGACCTGCTCGTCGCGACGACACCGGCCAGACCCCGGCCGACGCTCGCCTCGCCGACGCCGAGCACACCCTCGGCGAGGCCGGCCGGCTCGGTGTCCGGAGCACGCCAGCGGACCCGGGCGGCACCGATCACGACGCCCGCGTCGATCGGCACCCCGAGCAGCGCGGCGGCGTCCGCGGTGGCGGTCTCGGCGACGGCGCTGTCCGGATCCACCGCCAGGCTCGTGCCGACACCGATGGCGTCCGCGCCGTCGCGCGCGGACAGCGCGTAGCTGAGCCGGAGGACGTGCCGTCCGCCCGCGCGCTCGGCGAGCCAGGGCCACTTGACGGTCGCGTGCGTGATCGCCTTCGCCCGCACGCGCTCGGCGTCCGGGTGCACGAGCATCCCGGTGCCGCGGGGCGCCGCGTCGAGGTCCGGCTGGTCCACCACGAGGGTGACGAGTTCGATCGCCGCGTCCCGCTGGCCGACGAGCCGGGACGGGTCCGCGACGTCCGCGACGACGTGGTCCGCCACCAGCCGCTCGGCCGGACCCGGGCGTCCCGTGCCGCTGCCGTCGTCGACGGGGACGACGTCCACCGCCGTGCGGTCGATCCGGACGGCGCGGGTGCCGAGACGGACGTCGACCCCGTACGTGTCGAGGTCCGCCACGAGCTCGTCGACGAGCCGGGCGATGCCACCACGGATCCCCGCGACCGCCGACCCCGCCGGCGCCTTGGCCCGCTGCGCCAGGACCGCCCGGCCGAGCGACCCCTCGCGCAGGAGGGCGGCGCGGAGGCCCGGCGCGACGCGGTCGAGGTCGAGCTCGTCCGGGTGGGTCGAGTGCACCCCCGCCGCGACCGGCACGACGAGGTCGTCGAGGACGCGGTCCCCCATGCGTCGACGCACGAGCTCGCCGAGCGTCCGGGCCTTCGCGCCCACCGGTCCGGGCAGCAGCGAGTCCATCTGCGCGCGCAGGGCCCCCGACGTGCCCACGACCGCGATGACGTCCGCCGCCGTCGGGCTCCCCGGGATCCCGAGGAGGCCCGCCTGCGGGAGCGGTGCCACCCGTCCGTCACGCGTCATGAGCCAGGCACCGCGGGGGTCCGGGGTCACGATCTCGTTGCCGAGGCCGAGCTCGATCGCCAGCGTGCCGACGTTGTCCCCGCGGGTCGCGAACGACTCCGCGCCGAGGTCGAGCTCGATGCCCGCCACCGTGTGCCGGTCGACGATCCCGCCGAGCCGGTCGGACGCCTCGACGAGCACCACGTCGGCGCCGCCCTTGGCGAGGTCACGCGCAGCGACGAGGCCGCCCACGCCGCCGCCGACCACCACGACGGCGGTCATGCGCCGAGCCCCTCGTGCGCGCTGCGGCCGGCACCGGTCGTGCGGCCGTCGCCGGTCGGGCGGCCGTCGCCGAGGTCGTGCACGAGGCCGACGACGCGCGTCAGCACCGTGGGGTCCGTCTCGGGTGGCACGCCGTGCCCGAGGTTCACGACGTGCGCACGCGCGGCACCACCGCGCGCCACGACGTCCCGCACGTGGGCCTCGAGCACCGACCACGGCGCGGCGAGCATCGCGGGGTCGATGTTGCCCTGCAGGGTCACGTCGGCGTCGGCCACGCGGCGCGCGGCGTCGTCGAGGGGGATCCGCCAGTCGACGCCGACCGCATCGGCCCCGACGGCCGCCATGTCGGCGAGCACCTCGCCACTGCCGACACCGAAGTGGATCGTCGGCACACCGAGGTCGGCCACGTGCGCCAGGGCCCGCGCGGAGTGTGGGGCGACCCGCGCCGTGTAGTCGGCGCGGGACAGCGACCCGACCCAGGAGTCGAACAGCTGCGCCGCGGACGCGCCGGCGAGCACCTGCGCGCGGAGGAACACCCCCGAGACGTCCGCTGCCCATCCGAGCAGGCGGTCCCAGGTCTCGGGGTCGGCGTGCATGAGGGTCCGCGCACGGATGTGGTCCTTGCTCGGGCCGCCCTCGACGAGGTAGGCGGCGAGCGTGAAGGGGGCCCCGGCGAACCCGATGAGCGGCGTCGTGCCGAGCTCCGCGACGGTCCGGGCCACGGCCTCCGCGATCGGGGTGAGGGCACTCGGGTCGAGGGACTCGAGCGCCGCGACGTCCGCCGCGGTGCGGATCGGCCGGCCGAGCACCGGACCCCGACCGGGGACGATGTCGACGTCGACGCCCGCGAGCTTGATCGGGACGACGATGTCGCTGAAGAAGATGCCGGCGTCGACGCCGTGGCGCCGGACCGGCTGCAGGGTGATCTCGGACGCCATCGCCGGGTCGAGGCAGGCGTCGAGCATCGCGGTGCCGACACGGAGCTCCCGGTACTCGGGCAGCGACCGCCCGGCCTGCCGCATGAACCACACCGGCAGGCGCTCGGGGCGGTCCCCGCGGAGCGCCCGGACGAGCGGGGCATCCGCGGTCCGGCCGTCGGCGAGCGGGTGCGTCGGGGGCAACGCGACGGTCGTGGAGTCGATCACGCGCCCAGTCTCCCACCCGCTCGCCGTGCACACCTTGCCGTGTCCTCAGCCCGGGGGACCCCCGCTGACCCCGGCCGTCGGCGTGCCGCGGTACCATCGAGTACGTGCTCATCTGTCTCACGGCGTCGCATCGCAACGCCAGCTTCGACCTCCTGGAGCGACTGAGCATCGGAGCACCGGCTGCCGCGGACGGTCTCGTGAGCGGATCGGACGTCCTCGACGGCGCCGTGGTCCTGGCGACCTGCAACCGGTTCGAGGCCTACCTCGACGTCGCGGGCGACCGCGACTCCGCCGTCGCGGCCACGATCGACGCGGTGAGCGCCGCCAGCGACCTCGCCGCCGACGACGTCCGCGCCTCCGTCCGCGTGCTCGACGGCGCCGACGTCGTCCACCACCTCTTCGCCGTCTCGAGCGGTCTCGAGTCCGTCGTCGTCGGCGAGACCGAGATCTCGGGTCAGGTGCGTCGCGCGCTCGAGGGCGCCCGTGCCGCCGGCACCACGACGTCGGACCTCGAACGGCTCTTCCAAGAGGCCGCCCACACCTCGCGCGGCGTCAAGACGCGCACGCGCATCGGTGCCGCCGGTCGCTCCATCGTCCGTCTCGCGCTCGAGCTCGCGTCGTCCCGCGTCACGGACTGGGCCGACACCCACGTGCTGCTGGTCGGGACGGGCCGGTACGCCGCCACGACGGTCGCCGCCCTCCGCGACCGTGGCGTCGCCGACATCGCGGTGTACTCGCCGTCCGGGCGCGCTCCGGTGTTCGCCGCCAAGCACGACCTGGTGCCCGTCACGGACCTGGCGGGCACGGCCGCGGCGAGCGACGTCGTCATCACCTGCACCTCGAGCGAGGTGCCCGTCGTCCGCGCCTCGGACCTCGACCACCCCGGGCGTCGGCTCGTGATCGACCTCGGGCTGCCGCGGAACGTCGACCCGGCGGCCGCATCGGTCGACGGCGTCGAGCTGCTCGACCTCGAGACCATCAGCCTGCACGCCCCGCTGTCCGAGCTGAACGCCGAGTCGGAGGCCCGTGCGATCGTCGACGACGCCGTCACGCGCTTCCACACCGCGGCCCTCGAGCAGTCCGCGACCCCCGCGCTCGTCGCGCTCCGCAAGCACGTGTTCGACGTCCTCGACGCCGAGATCGCCCGCGCCCGGGACCGCGGCGATTCCTCCGACCGCACCGAGCAGGCCCTCCGACACCTGGCCGGCGTGCTCCTGCACCGCCCGTCCGTCCGCGCACGCGACCTCGGTCGGCAGGGCCGTGCCGAGGACTTCACCGCCGCGGTCGACGCGCTCTTCGGCATCGCGCCCGAGGCACCGGCGGCGCCCGTCGTGCCGTTGAGCGAGCGCGCCCGCGACCTCGGCGACCACGCGGCGGACGCGTCCTGACGACCGACCCGGGCACGGCCTCCCGGACGCTGCGCGTGAGCGCGGTGCTCGTGGTCCGCGACCGCCGTGTGCTCATGGTGCGGTCGCGCGGTCGCGACGTCCTGTACCTGCCCGGCGGCAAGGTGGAACCGGGCGAGACGCCCGTCGACGCCGCCGTCCGGGAGGCCCGTGAGGAGACCGCGCTCGGCCTCACGCCCGCCGACTGCCAGCCGTTCGGCACGGTCACCGAGGACGCACACGGCCAGGCGCCGGGCACACGCGTCGCCATGGACCTGTTCCTCGTCGCGCCGTCCGCCCTCGTCGGCCAGGAGCCCGTGCCGTCGGCCGAGGTGGACGCCGTCGACTGGGTGACCTCCGCCGACGCGCACCGGTGTCCGCCCGCCGGGGTCGAGACACTCCGCCGCATGGTCGAGGCCGACCTGGTCGATTGAGGGCGGCGCGAGTCACGCGCCGCGGTCCTCCGGGACGTCCGCGTCGTCGTAGGCGCCGATGGGCTCCTCGGTCGGGATCCGGGGTTCGCCGGGGATCTCGGAGTCGTCGTACTCGCCCGCGGGGTCGGTGTCGCCCACCCGCAGCTCGCCGGGGACGTCGCTGCTCACGTACTCCCCCACCGGCTCGGCGTCGGCCTGCGGCTGCTCGCCCGGGATGTCGGAGTCGACGTACTCGCCCGCGACGACCGCGGGGCCGTCCTCGCGTCCGCCGTCGTCGTTCCGGGTCTGCTCGTGCTTGCCAGCCATCGGGAACCGCCCTCCTGGCCGTCCGTGTCGCACGGGCGGCCGTGGTCACCGTCCGGCGTCGTTGTCGGCACCGCGTCCGGTCGGTGCCAGTCTCCCCCTCCCGCCTGGTTCCGGCCTCCGCGGCGCACCAGCGGCCCCACCCGCTCCGCCCTGTCTCGACGGTGCCGCTGTCGAACGACGACTGCTTCGTCAGGCGTGGACGTGGTCGAGGATGTCCGCGCCCATCGTGCGGAGCGCCTCCACGACCGCGAGTCGCCGCTGCAGGGAGTCGTCCTCGAACCCGACGGTCACGGCGTAGCTGACGGACGACGACGGCCCGCGCAGCACCCCGGTCTCGCTGCGGATGCCCGGCCCGGTCCCGGTCACCGCGACGAGCTGGAGGCCGTGGTCGAGCCCGCGGTGCGCCAACGGATCGAGCCCGAAGGCCCCGGCGACGAGGGTGGTGTCCATCCCGAGCGACACCCAGCCGAGCACGCGGTTGCTCGTCGCCTCGTCGACGACCTCGCCGAGCGCCAGACCCCGCATGAGCCAGCTGAGCTCCGCCGCGGCGGCGACGGCCTGGTCGGGTGCGTCGTCCGGGCCGCGCCGGTCGCGCACGCGGTCGAGCACGGCGCTGCGGTCGACGCCGAGGGACTCGGCGCGGAGCCGGACGGCCTCGATGCCGACGGTGGAGAGCAGCGCGTTCGTCGCCCAGGCGTCGGCGGTCGCCCCGACGAGGGTCGCGAGGTCGGGGACCTGCAGCGTGGGCTCCTGGAGGAACTGCCACAGCCCAGGGCCGCCGGCGGTGTCCCGGGCCATGCGCTGGAGCCGGTCGCCGTGGAGCCGGCCCTCCTCGAGCTGGGCCGCGACCTCGATGAGCAGGAGGAGCCTCCCCACCCCGGCGACCGGGAGCACCACCCGCTCGTCGACCGCGAGCAGGGCTCGCCCCGTCGTCGTGTCGATCACCGACGCACTGACGCGGGCTCCGTCGTACGCGAGTGACCCGAGCGCGTCGACCGTCGCGGCGAAGGCGGCCTCGACGTCACCGCGGTGCCGCCCGGCGGCACGTGACCGTGCCTGGTGCCGCCGGGGCGACACGTCGCGTTCGACCACTGGGCCCACACGCTCCTCGGGACGGGGTTGACCGGTCGCGGCTCGTCACCAGATGGCGACGCGCTGCTCCGGAGCGAGGTACAGGGCGTCGCCCTCGGTGACCCCGAAGGCCGCCGCGAACTCGTCGATGTTCCGCACGATCTGGTTGCAGCGGAACTCGTTCGGGGAGTGCGGGTCGATGCTGAGCAGGCGCGCGGCCTCTTCCGGGCGGATCGCCATCCGCCACGACTGGGCCCAGCTGAGGAAGAACCGCTGGGCACCCGTCATGCCGTCGATCACCGGGGGCTCCTGGCCGTCGAGCGAGATGAGGTAGGCCTTCCACGCGATCGCGAGTCCGCCGAGGTCACCGATGTTCTCGCCGATCGTCAGCGCACCGTTGACGTGGCCGTCCGGGACCTCGGCCGGCACGAGCGCGTCGTACTGCGCGATGAGGGCCTTCGTGCGCTCCTCGAACGCGGCGCGGTCGGCCTCCGTCCACCAGTTGCGGAGGCGTCCGTCGCCGTCGTACTGCGAGCCCTGGTCGTCGAACCCGTGCCCGATCTCGTGTCCGATGACGGCTCCGATGGCCCCGTAGTTCGCCGCGGCGTCGCGCTGCTGGTCGAAGAACGGGAACTGCAGGATCGCCGCGGGGAACACGATCTCGTTGAACCCGGGGTTGTAGTAGGCGTTGATCGTCTGCGGCGTCATGAACCACTCGTCGCGGTCGATCGGCCTGCCGATCTTGCCGAGCTCGCGGTCGACGTTGAACGACGCGACGGCGCGGACGTTCCCGAGCAGGTCGTCCGACGTCACCTGGAGCGCGGAGTAGTCGCGCCACCGGACGGGGTAGCCGATCTTCGGCGTGAACTTGGCGAGCTTGTCGAGCGCACGCTGCCGGGTCTCGTCGGTCATCCAGTCGAGGCCCGTGATGCTCTGCCGGTACGCCTCGACGAGGTTCGCGACGAGGGCGTCCATGGCGGCCTTCGCGGTCTCGTCGAAGTGCTCCTGCACGTAAATCTTGCCGACGGCCTCACCCATCGCGCCCTCGACGAGCGAGACGCCGCGCTTCCAGCGGTCGCGCTGCTTCGGCGCACCGGTGAGTGCGGTGCCGTAGAACGAGAAGCTCGTGGCCGAGAACGCCGTGGTCAGGTAGGGCGCCGAGGACCGGATGACCTGCCAGCGCAGCCAGTCCTTCCACGCGCCGATGGGCCGCGTGCGGAGCTCGTGCGCCAGCCCGGTCAGGAAGCCCGGCTCGCGGACGACCACCGTGTCGAACACGCCGACCGGCGCGCCGACGGCCTCGGCCCACTCGGACAGCTGGACGCCCTCGGCGAGCGCCTCGGCCTCGGCCTCGGCCCAGCTCATTCGGTTGTAGGTCTTCTGGCTGTCCCGCGTGGTGACGTTGTCCCAGTGGGACGCAGCGAGCGCGGTCTCGAGGTCGATGACGTTCTGGGTGCGGATCGCGCCCTCGTCGAAGCCGGCGAGCGGGAACATGGCCCCGACGAACTCGCGGTAGCGACCGCGGATGTCCTCGAACCGGTCCTCGCGGTAGTAGGACTCGTCCGGCAGCCCGAGCCCGCCCTGCTCCAGGAACACGACGTAGGCCTCGGGGTCACCCGGGTCGTTGTCGACGAACAGCTGCACGAAGCTCGAGACCCCGAGGCGCTCGAACCGGCCGACGAGTCGCAGCACGTCCGAGACGTCCTGCACGAGGTCGATCTCGCCGAGCAGGGGGTCGATGGGGCCGCTGCCGAGGACCTCGAGCGCCTGCTCGTCCATGAAGCTCGTGTAGAGGTCGCCGACCTTGCGGGCCTCGGTCCCCGGGAGGGCCTGCTGCGACCGCTCGATGATGGAGCGGACGGCTTCCTCCGCCGCCTCGGCGAGCACCGTGAACGAGCCGTACCGCGCCTTGTCGTCCGGGATCGGGGTGTCGGCGATCCACCGTCCGTTGACGTACCGGTAGAGGTCGTCCTGCGGCCGGACCGTCGCGTCGATGTCGTCGGTCTGGATCCCGGAGGGGCGCTCGCGCTCGGCAGTCATGCCGACCACCATAGCCACGATCCCATGGCGTTCCCCGGGCTGCGGCCCGGCCCCGGTAGGGTTCGGCCATGCCTCTTCCCTGGACGCTCCACGGGGACGGCCGGACGGTCTCCGCCACCACCATCGTCGCCCCCGAGGAACGCCTCAGCTGGGGTCGGACGGTCGGCCTCGGCGTCCAGCACGTCGTGGCGATGTTCGGTGCGACGTTCCTCGTCCCGCTCATCACCGGGTTCCCGCCGTCGACCACCCTGCTGTTCAGCGGCATCGGCACGCTGCTGTTCCTCGTGGTGACGCGCAACCGGCTGCCGAGCTACCTCGGGTCGTCCTTCGCGTTCCTCGCCCCGATCGCCGCGGCGACTAAGGTCGGGGGCATCCCGGTGGCCCTGTCCGGCATCGTGCTCGTCGGTGCGCTGCTCGCCGTGGTCGGGGTCGTGGTGCACCTCGCGGGCTCGCGGTGGATCGACGTCCTCATGCCACCCGTCGTCAGCGGGGCGATCGTGGCGCTCATCGGGTTCAACCTCGCCCCGACGGCGAAGGCGGACTTCACGAAGTCCCCCGTCATCGGGCTCGTCACCCTGGCGGCGATCGTGCTGTGCACGGTCCTGTTCCGGGGCATGATCGGCCGACTCTCGATCGTCGTCGGGGTGGTCGTCGGGTACGTCGCCGCGGTCCTGGCGGGCCAGATCGACTACTCGGCGGTCGCGCGGGCGGCCTGGGTGGGCCTCCCGACGTTCACCGCGCCGCGCTTCGACGGCGGGCACCTCGCCGTGTACCTCGGGTTCCTCCCGGTCGTGCTCGCCCTGATCGCCGAGAACGTGGGGCACGTCAAGGGCGTGGGGCAGCTCACCGAACGGGACCTCACCCCGCTGACGGGGCGTGCGCTCCTCGCCGACGGCGTCGCGACCGTCATCGCTGGGCTCGGCGGCGGCTCGGCCACGACCACGTACGGCGAGAACATCGGCGTCATGGCCGCGACGCGCGTGTTCTCGACGGCGGCGTACTGGGTCGCGGGGATCGTGGCGGTCCTGCTCGGGCTGTCGCCGAAGATCGGCGCCGTCATCGCGACCGTCCCGACCGGGGTGCTCGGTGGCGCGACGACCGCGCTCTACGGCTTGATCGGCATCATCGGCATCCGCATCTGGGTCGAGAACCGCGTCGACTTCGCCCGGCCGAAGAACCAGCTCACGGCGGGCATCGCGCTCGTCATGGGCATCGCGGACTTCACGTTCGGGGTGGGCGGCGCGACCTTCGGCGGCATCGTCATCGGCACCGTCGCCGCGATCGTCGTCTACCACCTCATGGACCTGATCGGTCGGGCACGCGGGACGGACGCGGTGGGCGCCGCCGACGTCGCCGACACGATCGGAAGGCCCGACACCGGTCCGCGGGACGGACTCGGTGTCCCCACCGGCACCGGCACCGGCACCGGCACCGGCACCGGCACCGAGAGCGGACCCGCGACCGCGCCGACCGCGCGGAACACGCCGACCGACCGGCGGTGACGCCGGACCCCGGCCCCGAGGACACCGCCCGCTCGGCCACCCCGGGACGTCCGCCACGGGGCGGGCGGGGCCGGGCCTCCCGGGTGGACCGCGACATCGTCCGGCTGGCGCTGCCGGCCCTCGGCGCGCTCGTCGTCGAGCCGCTGTTCCTCATGACCGACACGGCGCTCGTCGGGCACCTCGGCGCGACGCCCCTGGCAGCGGTGGGACTGGCGTCGAGCGTGCTGCAGACGGCCACCGGGCTGCTCGTGTTCCTGGCGTACTCGACGACACCGGCGGTGGCCCGGGCGCTCGGAGCGGGGGACCGCCGGGGCGCCGTGCACGCCGGCCTCGACGGCATGTGGCTCGCACTCGGGCTCGGGGTCGTGCTGGCGCTCCTCGGGTGGCCGCTCGCCCGCCCGCTCGTGGGGCTGTTCGGCGCGCAGGCCAGCGTCTCGGACACCGCGACGACCTACCTGCTCGTGTCGCTCGTCGGGCTGCCGGGGATCCTCGTGGTGACGGCGTCCACCGGGCTGCTGCGGGGCCTCCAGGACACGCGCACGCCGTTGGTCGTGGCCACGGTGGGGTTCGTCGTGAACGGCGGGCTCAACGCGGTGCTCATCTACGGGGCGGGGATGGGGGTGACGGGCTCCGCGCTCGGGACCGTGGTCGTGCAGTGGGCGATGGCGGCCGTGTACGTCGTGATCGCGGTCCGGGGGGCCCGTTCCACCGGCGCGTCGCTGCGCCCCGGGGTCTCCGGCGTGGTGCGGGCGCTCCGCTCCGGCGCGTGGCTGTTCCTCCGGACGGCGTCGCTCCGGGTGGCGATGCTCGCGACGGTGTCGGTCGCCGCGGACTTGGGGGTCGCCGGACTCGCGACGACGCAGGTGGCCCTCACGGTGTTCTCGACCCTGGCGTTCGCGCTCGACGCCCTGGCGATCGCCGGCCAGGCCCTGGTCGGGCACGCGCTCGGAGCACGCCACGCGGACCGGGTCCGGCTCGTGACGACCCGCCTCGTGGTGCTCGGCGTCGCGGGCGGGGTGCTCCTCGGGCTGCTCACGGCCGCGCTGAGCGGGGTGCTCGGGCCGGTGTTCTCGGACGCGACGACCGTCCGGTCCCTGCTGCCCGCGCTGCTCGTGGTGACCGCGATCGGGCTGCCGGTGGCGGGGTACGTGTTCGTGCTCGACGGCGTGCTCATCGGTGCCGGCGACGCGCGGTACCTGGCGCTGGCGGGGCTCGTGAACCTCGTCGTGTACCTGCCGCTGCTGTGGGTGGTGTCGCAGGGGGCCGGGTCCCACGGGGCCGGGTCCCACGGGGCCGACGCGGCCCCTCCCGGCGGCATCCACTCCGGTCCCGTACCGCTCTGGGCGGCGTTCTCGTTCGGGTACATCGGCATCCGGGCGATCACGCTCGGCGTGCGGGCGCACCGGCCGGGGTGGATCCGGCGCGCGATGGCGTCCTGACCGCGGGAGCGGCCCCCGGCACTGCCTGCCGGCGCGGCGCGGCTCACGCAGCGGCGCGGCTCACGCAGCGGCGCGGCTCAGCGCAGCCGCGGCCCCCCGACCGTGTCCCGGCTCAGTGCACCGGCGGCGGCCCGACGGTGTCCCCGACGCGCAGCTCGCTCCGGAAGGCCGCGGGCTCGGGCTCCTCGCCCTCGAGCATCGCGAGCGCGGCCCGGGCCGCCGCCTGGCCCTTCTGCACCGCGGGCTGCACGAGCGTCGTCAGGGTCTGCACGGGCGAGCGGTGCAGCAGGCTGTCGTCGATCCGGATGCCGTCGAACCCGACGACGCTGACGTCCTGCGGCACGCGGAGCCCCGCGTCGAGCGCCGCGACGATGACCCCGACGGCGAGCAGGTCGCTCTGCGCGACGACGGCGGTCGGCCGGGACGGTCCCGCGAACAGGGTCGCCCCGGCGAGGCGGCCCTCCTCGACCGCGCTGCCGCCCGCGACGACGGCGGCGGCGTCGGGGAACACCTCGTGCACGCCGCGGAGGCGCTCGAGGGCGATGAACGACGTCGCCCGGCCGGCGAGCTCGGGCGTGAGCGGCCCGCGGGTGCGGTCCGGGTCGATCGGCAGCGCGACGACGGCGACGTCCGTGTGGCCGAGGTCGCGGAGGTACTCCGCACCCCGCCGTGACGCGTCCCGGTTGTCGAGCATGATCGGCACGGCACCGGCGATGTGCTCGGCCTCGACCGCGACGACGGGGATCTCGCGCCGCCGGAGGACCGCGACCGCGGCGTCGATCCGGACGTTGCAGCCGATGAGCACGACCGCGTCCATGGGGGCGTCGACGAGCGGCCCGAACCCCTCCGCGCCGTCGAGCGGGCTCCGCACGAGCAGCAACGAGGCGCCCGCGGCACCGGCGACCTCGGCGATCCCGTCGAGGGTCTGTACGTTCACCGGGTCGCGGAAGGCGTCGCTGAGGCGGTCGTCGAGCACGACGCCGACCACCCCGGACCGGCCGCGGCGGAGCGATCGTGCGCGGGGGTCCGGGCCGTCGTACCCGAGCTCGGCCGCGACGGCGAGCACGCGCTCCTTCGTCTCCGCGGCGACCGGACCGGCACCGCTGAACGCGAGCGAGGCGGTCGACGGTGCCACCCCCGCCGCGCGCGCGACGGCGGCGAGCGTCGGGCGTCGGGCGTCACCACGCGGCCTGGAGGCGGTGCCCACGTCCGACGCGCCGGTCTCCCTTGCCGCGTTGTCCATGGCTCGGTAGCGTAACGACCGATCCTGGGTCGAATCGATTCGAGCGACGACCGCCCGCACCGGATCGACGACGAGGAGGCCGCGTGACCACGCCGACGAGCACCCGGACCCCGGGCACGCGGACCTGGCGCAACGCGGTGTTCGTCGTGTTCACCCTCTCCGGCCTCGACATGGCCACCTGGCTCGGACGGGTGCCGAGCGTCCGCGACTCGCTGCACGCCTCGACGTCCGAGATGGGGCTGCTCGTGCTCGGCATGTCGGTCGGCTCCATCGTGGGGCTGTCCGCGGCGAGCCACATCGTCGCCCGGCTCGGGGCACGACGCGGGATCCAGGTCGCCGCGGTCCTGCTCGTCGTCGGCATGGTGAGCGCGTCGATCGCCGTCTCGGCCGGCTGGGGGTTCTGGGCGATCTGGGGCTGCCTCACCGCGTTCGGCTTCGGCAACGGTCTGTGCGACGTGTCGATGAACGTCTCCGGGGCCAGCGCCGAACGTGCCGGCGGGCGGAGCGTCATGCCGCTGTTCCACGCCGCGTTCAGCGTCGGGACCCTCCTCGGGGCGACACTCGGCTCCGCCGCCGAGGCCGCGGACGTTCCCGTGTGGATCCACATCGGCAGCATCGGCGTCCTCGCGAGCATCGGCATGGTCGTCGCCGTCACTCGACTCCGCGACGAGCGTGCCGAGCCCCACCCCGAGTCGACGGACACCTCGCCCGTCGCCGTCCTCAACCGCTGGCAGGTGTGGGCGTCCCCGGCCACGATCCTCATCGGGCTCATCGTCCTCGGGATGGCCCTGGCCGAGGGTGCCGCGAACGACTGGCTGCCCCTCGCGATGGTGGACGGCCACGGCCTGACCAACGCGGAGGGCAGTGCCGTGCTGTCGGTGTTCGTCGCGGCGATGACGGTGGGTCGCGCGGGTGGCGTGTTCGTGATCGACCGCTTCGGCCGGGTGCCGGTGCTCCGCGGCAGTGCGGCGCTCGCCCTCGTCGGCCTGCTCGTGCTCATCCTCGTGCCGTCGGTGCCCCTGGCGATCGTCGGCGTGGTGCTCTGGGGCATCGGGGCATCGCTCGGGTTCCCGATGGGGATGTCCGCCGCCGCCGACGACCCCCGGAACGCGGCCATCCGCGTGAGCGCCGTCGCCACGATCGGCTACGTCGCGTTCCTGGCCGGCCCGCCCGTGATCGGGTTCCTCGGCAAGCAGTTCGGGCTCCTGCACGCCCTGCTCGTCGTGGTCGTGTTCATCGTCCTCGCGGGGCTCGCGTCGGGTGCCGCCCGCGAGCGCACCCGCCCCCAGGTCGAACCGCGCCCTTCCGGTGGGACACCCGCATCCGGCGGTTCGACCGGAAGGAACCGGTTCGACACGGACGAACCCGCCCGCCGGCGCTGACTAGGCTCGTCGGGTGCGTCTCGTCATCGCCCGCTGCTCCGTCGACTACGCCGGACGACTTTCGGCCCACCTCCCGCTGGCCACGCGGCTCCTCATGCTCAAGTCGGACGGCTCGCTCCTCGTCCACTCCGACGGCGGCAGCTACAAGCCGCTCAACTGGATGAGCCCGCCCTGCACGATCAGCACGGCCGAGCCCGACGAGGACCAGGCGGCCGCGGGCATCACCGAGGTCTGGACGGTCACGCAGAAGAAGACGCAGGACCGCCTCATCGTCAGCATCCACGAGGTCGTCTCGGACGAGTCCCACGACATGGGCGTCGACCCGGGGCTCGTCAAGGACGGCGTCGAGGCCCACCTGCAGCAGCTCCTCGCCGAGCAGATTGAACTCCTCGGCGACGGCCACACGCTCGTCCGTCGCGAGTACATGACGGCCATCGGCCCCGTCGACATCCTGGCCCGCGACGACGCCGGTGCCGCCGTCGCGGTCGAGATGAAGCGCAACGCCACGATCGACGCGGTCGAGCAGCTCACGCGGTACCTCGAGCTCATGAACCGCGACCCGCACCTCCGCCCGGTCCAGGGCGTCCTGGCGGCGCAGACGTTCGCGCCGCAGGCCCGCACCCTCGCCGAGGACCGCGGGATCCGCTGCCTCGTCCTCGACTACGACGCCATGCGCGGCATCGAGGGCGGGCACACCCGCCTGTTCTGAACCACGCGCGCTCGGCGAGCGACGCGACGGGGTGGGGACGTGCCTCCCGGCCGGGAGGCCCCACCCACCACGGCCACGCAGCGCCCGTCCCATAGGCTGGAACCGATGTCCAGCCCGTTCTCCGCGATCCTGTTCGACCTCGACGGCACGATCTGCGACTCGGCGCCCGGGATCACGTCGAGCCTCACGTACACGTTCGAACGCATCGGGGTGCCGGTGCCGTCGCCCGCCACGCTCCTCAGTTTCGTGGGGCCGCCGATCCTCGACTCGTTCCGCAGCATGGGGATGGACGAGGACCAGGTCCAGCACACGCTGCAGGTCTACCGGGAGCACTACCTCGCCCACGGCACCCTCGACGCGCGGGTGTACCCGGGGATGCCCGAGGTCCTGCGGCGCGTGCACGAGGCCGGCGTGCCGACCTCGACCGCGACGAGCAAGCCCGAGACCCCGGCGACCTACATCCTCGAGCACTTCGGGCTCCTGCCGTACCTCGACGTCGTGACGGGCGCGAGTGACGACGAGGTCCGCAGCGCCAAGGCCGACGTCGTCGCCGAGGCACTGCGCCGGCTCGCCGCGCGCGGGGTCGACGTGTCGCGGCCGGTCCTCGTCGGCGACCGGCACCACGACGTCGAGGGCGCCGCCGCCCACGGCGTCCCGGTCGTGTTCGCCGAGTGGGGGTACGGCTCCCCCGCCGAGGCCGCCGGCACGATCGCCCGGGCCGCCGAGCCGCTCGACCTGCTCCCCATCCTGCTGTGATGTCCGACCGCACCGGCGCCCGGGTCCGCGAGCGGGCCGCGTGGCTCCTGCCCGCGGCGATCGTGCTCATCGCGCTCAACCTGCGCGGTCCCGTCGTGGCCGTCGCCCCGGTCATCGGCGACGTCCGGCACGACCTCGGCCTGACCCCGACGGTCGCCGGGCTCCTCACGACGATCCCGGTGCTGTGCTTCGCGCTCGCGACCCCGCTGGCGTCGTGGGTGATCGCCCGGCTCGACCCGGAGCGTGCCGTGACGGCGTCGCTCGTCGGGGTGCTCGCCGGCACGCTCCTCCGTTCCGCCGGCACGTCGTGGGCCCTCGTCGCCGGGACGGCGCTCATCGGCATCGCGATCACGATCGGGAACGTCGTCGTGCCCGTCGTCATCCGCCGCGACTCCTCACCCGAGCGCGTCGGCATCGTGACCGGCGTCTACACGTCGGCGCTCAACGTCGGGTCGATGATCACCTCGCTCGGCACGGCCCCCCTCGCCGCGGTCGTCGGCTGGCCCGTCGCGATCGCGATCTGGGGCGTGTTCGTGCTCATCGCGGCTGCCGCGTGGTCGCGTGCGGTCGGCGTCCGCGCCGCACTCCGAGGTCCGATCACCGCGAGCGCCGAGCCGCTCCCGGTCACCGGCCCGATCGACCAGGTCCTCGTCCCGGAGACCCAGCGGCACGCCACCGCACCAGCCCCGGCGCGGCGGCTCGTCACGTGGGGCCTCGTCCTGGCGTTCGCGGGTCAGGCGTTCTCGTACTACGCCCTGACCGCGTGGATCCCGACGCTCCTGCACGACGAGATCGGGTTCGACACGGCATCGGCGGGCGCGAGCTCCTCGGTCTTCCAGATCCTCGCGGTCGTCGGGGCCCTCGGCGTCCCCGTGCTCGCGTCCCGGTGGCGGCCCCGCTCGATCATCGTGCTCGTCAGTCTGTTCTGGCTCGCGATGCCGCTCGGGCTGCTCCTCGCACCGCAGCTCTGGCTCCTCTGGTCGATCTGCGGCGGTGCCGCCCAGGGCGGTGGCATCACGGTCGTGTTCATCATCGTCGTGCGGCTCGTGACGACCGACGCCGACGCGCGCCGCATGTCCGCGCTGGTGCAGGGCGGCGGGTACCTGCTCGGCAGTGCGGGTCCGCTCGTCGCCGGGACGCTGCACGAGGTCTCGGGTGGCTGGACCGTGCCACTGCTCGTCGTCGTCGGTGCGGTGCTCGTGCTCGGGGTGTCGGGGACGATCGCGGCGCGGAACGTTGACTAGCGAGGTCGGTCAGTTCCGCAGCCGCCACACGGCTCGCGGATCTCGCTCCGACTTGCCGTCTGGTCGACACGCGCCCGCACGGGTGGCACAGTGTGGTCGATCGCCGTCTGCTGGAAGTCGTTGAGGCGCCCGGCACTCGCTTTCAATCCCTCGACCCGGCCGTCGCTCAGACCGAGCACGATCACGCCACCTTCCGCGTTCGCGAACGCGACGAGATGCTGTGCGAGGTCCTTCGCCTGGATCCGGATCGACTTCCGGTCGAACCACTGGTCCTCGAGAAGGGCACACAGCTTGGGACCGACCTCGTCGCGCGGAGCAGCGAGGGCACGGTCCACGTCGTTCGCGCTCATCGGACCGAGCCTACGGCTTCAAGTAGGTTTCGAGTACCGGCTACTCACGCCCTGTTGACAGTTGAAAATGCCTGATGAGCGGGGTGATGGAACGGCACCGGTGAGCGCAGCACCTCTTTTGAGTGCGGGCGATCAGCCCGCCGCGAGCACCTCGCGCAGGGACATCGGGCGCCGCCCGGTCACCCGCTCGACGTCACCGCTGACGGCCGCGAGCGCACCCTCGGCGATCGCGGTGTACGTGCTCACCCAGGCGTCCGCCTGCCACGGCGCGGGGTCCCAGCGCGCCCGTGACGCGTACGCCTCGTCGAGCGTCTCCGGGTAGTAGGTCACGGTGCGGCCGCGGACCTCCGACACGATCGCCGCGGCTTCGGCCAGGGTGACGGCCTCCGGGCCGGTGAGCGCGTAGGTCGCTCCGGCGTGCCGGTCCGGGTCCAGGAGGACCGTGGTCGCGACGCGGGCCACGTCCGCCCTCGCGACGGCCGCCATCGCACCGTCCCCGGCCGGTCCGCGGATGACGCCGTCCTCGCCGACGAGCTCCTCCACGAAGTCGAGGTAGAACGAGTCGCGGAGGAACGTCCACGTCATGCCCGACGCTCGAATCGCCTCCTCGGTGGCGTGGTGGTCGCGCCCGAGCGTGAAGGTGGCGTCGGGCGCCGCGCCGACGAACGAGGTGTACACGACGTGGCGGACCCCGGCCTCGGCAGCGGCGCGGACGAAGGTGCGGTGCTGCTCGAGGCGGTCCTCCGCCTCGGCGGCCGAGACCATGAGCAGGACGTCGACACCGGCGAGCGCGGCACGGGCGGCGTCCGCGTCGGCGAAGGCGGCCACGGCGACCTCGGCTCCGGCGAGCCGGGGTGCCCGGGCCGGGTCGCGGACGACCGCGCGGAACGGTCGGCCGGCCGCGGCGAGCGCCCGCGCGACGGCACCGCCGACGTGCCCGGTGGCACCGGTGACGGCGATGACGGGCTGGGGATCCGCCGTGCTGGGCGTCGTGTCGGACATGTGCCGGTCCTCCCGGTCGGGTGCGGTGGGGGTCAGGTGGTGACGACGAGGTCGGCGCGGTCCGCCGTCGGTTCGATACGCCGGGCGTTCGCGCCGTCGACCTCGGTCGCCCAGGCCCGGGCCGCCGCGTGGTCGCGGCCGTGCCGCATGTGGCGTCCGACGAGCCGGTCGATCCGGACGGCGTCGTCGGTCCGGCAGAACCAGGTCTCGGTCAGGAGGCCCGGCAGCAGTGCCCACGGCTCGTCCCGGTCGAGCAGGTAGTTGCCCTCGGTCACCACGAGTCGCACGGCGCGTGGCACGGCGATGCTGCCCGCCACGGGCTCGTCGACCCGCCGGTCGAAGTCGGGCGCCCACGTGACGTCCTCGTCGGCGGCGACGAGCCGGCGCACGAGCGCGACGTACCCGGCGGCGTCGAAGGTGTCGATCGCGCCCTTCCGGTCGGACCGTCCGAGGGCGGCGAGCGCGGTGTTCGCCAGGTGGAACCCGTCCATGGGCACCTGGACGGCGACGCCCGGCCCGTGCGCCTCGGTGACGGCGGCGACCACACGGCGCGCGAGGGTGGACTTGCCGGAGCCGGGGCTGCCCGCGATGCCGAGCACGGCCCTCCCGGCGGGCGGACGGTCGGCGACGAGCGTGAGGGCCCGCTCCACCGCGGCCGCGACGTCGAGGGCGGCGGGGGTGGGCGGCATGTCGCAAGTCTCCCACCCGACGGTCCGGATGCCAGGACGCGGGGTCTGGTGCTCCGGCACGGTCGGAGGGACACTGTCGGCCATGATCGATGCGACGAGGGCGTTCAGCGGGTTCTCGGTGCGGGACACCGCCGAGGCGCGGGCGTTCTACGAGGACGTGCTCGGACTGTCGGTGCACGAGGCGAACGGCATGCTCATGCTCGAGGTCGGCGGCGGGACGCCCGTGCTCGTGTACCCGAAGGGCGACGCGCACGAGCCGGCGTCGTTCACGGTCCTCAACTTCCCGGTGCCGGACGTCCCCGCGACGGTCGCGGACCTGACGGAGCGGGGCGTGGTGTTCGAGCAGTACGAGGGGCTGACGGACGATTCGGGGGTGAACCGCCACGGCGGGCCGCTGATCGCCTGGTTCACGGACCCGTCGGGCAACGTCATGAGCGTGGTGGAGGACAGCTGAGCGCATCGACGGTCGCGGTGGCAAACTGTTCGCAGATCGAACGACCCCGGGGAGCATCGTGTCCGAGCCGACCGCCGACGACGACCGCACGCGTCGTGAGGACGAACGCATCGACGAGGCGATCGACGTCGTGGCGGCGTTGACCCGCGTGGAGGCGGCGGATGCGGCGCTCCGCTCACGGCTCCGCGCGCGGCTCGGTGTCGGGGGCACGGACCTCGTCGTCCTCCAGTTCATCGCGCGGGCCGAGGCGGTCGGTCGTGCCGTCCGCGTCAAGGACCTCACGCAGCACGTCGGCATGACGAGCGCCGCGACGAGCGTCATCCTCGAGCGCCTGGGGGCTCGCGGCCACGTGCTCCGTGACGTCGATCCGACGGACCGCCGCAGCAAGTTGATCTGCCTGTCCGACACGACGAAGACCGCGATGCGGGAGGCGGTCGGGGAGACGCAGGACGCGTTGCGCGTGGTGCTCGACGAGCTGGGCCCGCGGGACCGCAAGCGCTTGGTGGGCCTGCTCGACCGGGTCGTGCGGGCGCTGGAACTCGGCGTGCCCCAGGGCTGATCCGGGGGCACGGGCCACCGCTGAACGACGGGGGTACCCCGGTCGGATTGTCCAATTTTCTTTGCTTTTCCTCCTCCTTCCGCCTATCCTCGTCACTGCGCGGTCTCCCCGACTCGTCGCCCTGCGTCGAGGACCGACGGACGCCCGCGAGCGGCGAGGACACCACGGGAGCGATGGACACCACGACCGGTGCGGCGGCCACTCCCATCCGAATCGAGGCCCACGGCCTCGACGCCGACCAGGCCATGGACGACCTGCCCCGGCTCTACGCCGGCGCGGCCTGGTCCTCGGCACCGACGCGGGCGACGCCCTACCGCTACCGCTACGCCGCGATGGGCGACACGGACCTGACACTCCGGACCTCGCGCATGCACGGCGAGATCCAGGGCGACGTCCCGCCGGGCGGCGACTACGTCGTGCAGTGGCTGACGGCAGGGCGGTCGACGGTCGACCTCGGCCACGACGACCTGCGCATGGTCCCCGGGCGGCCGCTGCTGTTCCCGGCGCACCGGTCCTTCGTGTTCCGGTTCACGGACTACGACCAGAAGCTCGTGCACCTGGGGCGTGACCACGTCGACCGCATCGCCCGCGAGCAGGGCCTCGCCGGCGAGGACCTGCGGTTCGACCACACGGCCGCCCCCACCGACGCCGCGGTCCGCAGCTGGCAGGGCACCGTGGGACTCGTGTCGAACACCATGCGCTCCGGCCCGGTCAGTCCCCTGCTGTGGGACGAACTCACGCGGATGACGGCGATCGCGTTCCTCGGGCTCTACCCGCCCCTCGCCGACGCCCTGCCGTCCGCGGTGCTCCTGCCGCGGAACGCACGGATCCGGGCCGCGGTGGAGTACGTGCAGGCCCATGTGCACGAGCCGATCGGCACCACCGAGATCGCGGCCGCGGCGCACCTCAGCGTGCGGGCGTTGCAGGAGGGCTTCCGACGCGTGCTCGACACCACACCGCTCGGGTACCTGCGGCAGGCCCGCCTCGACCGCGTCCACGCGGAGTTGCAACAGGGCGTACCGGGGACGACCGTCGCCGGGGTCGCGCAGGCGTGGGGCTTCACGCACCTCGGACGGTTCGCGGGGGCGTACCGCGCGCGGTTCGGGGAGCATCCCCGCGCCACGCTGCGCGGTTGAGCCGGGAGGGACGGGGCGGGACCCGCCACGTCCCTCCCGGCCGCGATCAGTCGCGTCCGGCGACGGCGCGGCGGATCCGCTCGATCGGCACCTTCGGCTCGCGCTCGGCGGTGAGCAGCCCGTTCGTCTCCTGCAGCGTGTCCGTGAACTGCGTGTAGCAGGACCCGGCGAGGAACGAACTGGCGCGGATGCCGTCGTACAGCGCGGTGATCCGGTCGACGTAGTCGTCGCCGTCCACCGCGACGGAGTACCCCCAGGCGTCGTCGCGGTCGGCACCCGGCTGGTAGTTGACCCCGCCGAACTCCGTGAGCATGACCGGCTGGCCGTGGTCCTCGGCGTCGCCGACCAGGATCCGCCGGCCGGCCGGGCCCATCCCGGCGAGCAAGCGGGTGCGGGCGGCGTCGTCGGCGTAGGTCGCGGCGAGGACCTCGCCCGAGGCCTCGTAGTCGTGCACGCTGAGGATGTCCGACGCGGCGTGCTCCCAGCCGTCGTTCGAGATCACGGGCCGTGACGGGTCGAGCGCCCGCGTGACGTCGGCGAGCGCCCGGGCGTACGCCTGCTGTGCCGGTTCGTGCGCGATGTGCTGCACGCCCCAGCTCTCGTTCGCCGGCACCCAGGTCACGATGCACGGGTGGGACACATCCCGTTCCACGGCGTCCATCCACTCCCGCATGAGCCGCTGCACCGCCGTCGGGGTGAACGCGTAGGCACCCGGCGCCTCGCCCCAGACCAGGAGGCCGAGGCGGTCCGCCCAGAACAGGAACCGCGGGTCCTCGATCTTCTGGTGGATCCGGGTCGCGGTGAACCCGAGCTCCTTGATGAGCTCGACCTCACGACGGAACGCGGCCGGGCTCGGCGCGGTGAGGTTCGAGTCCGGCCAGTAGCCCTGGTTGAGCACGCTCCGGACGTCGTAGGGCCGGTCGTTGAGCAGGAACGCCCCCCGGTCGACCGCGACCGACCGGAACCCGAGGTACGACGCGACGACGTCCTCGGACCCGTCGGGGTGCCCGAGCACGACGGTGGCGTCGATGAGCCGCGGGGTCTCCGGCGTCCACACGATCTCGTCGTACGCCTGGCCGTTCGTCTGCCGCGCGACGGGGACGACCACGTCCACGGTCGTGGCGCCCGCCGGCACGACGACGGAGGCGCTGCCGAGGTCCTCGTCACCGTCCTCGTGGCGGAGCGACACCGACAGTGTCGTGCCCGCGGTCACCCGACCGGCGATCCGGACCGTGCCCCGGACCACCGAGCCGGGGAACTCGGTCTCCCAGCGGAGCGCCGCGACCGACACCGGGGGCACCGCCTCGAGCCACACGGTCTGCCAGATCCCCGTGGTGCGGCGGTACCAGATCACGTGCGGGTGCTCGTGCCAGTCCTGCTTGCCGCGGGGCTGCGTGACGTCGTGCGGGTCGTCCTCGGCGCGGACGACCAGGGTGTGCGTGGTGTCGGTGCCGGCGTCGACGTCCGTGCTGGCGTCGAGCACGTGCGTCACGTCGAACGAGAACGGCGTGTGCCCGCCCTCGTGCTCGCCGAGGCGCACCCCGTCCAGCCACACCGTCGCGCGGTAGTCGACCGCACCGAAGTGCAGGAGCACCCGGGACGCGTCGGCCGAGCGCCCGGCACGCTCGAGGTCCTCGGCCGAGATGCTGCGCGCGTACCAGACCACGGGGTGGAACCCCGGCTCGTCGATGCCCGACGCGACCGACTCGGGCGGGAACGGCACCGTGATCGTGCGGTCCGTCGCCCCGTGCTCGGGCCGGAAGCCCGCCGACCAGCCCGCGCCCAGGCCCTCGTCGCCGTCGTCGTGGCGGAACGACCACGGCCCGTCGAGGTCGGCCCAGGCCGGACGGACGAGTTGCGGCCGGGGGTGGGTCCCGTCCTGGCGGCTCGCCGGTTCGGGGACGGACAGGGTCCGGGGAGCGGCTTCCTCGCCGCGCAGCGTCGTCATGGCGTCCAGTCTGCCGCAGCCGTTACAACGTTGTACAGACGGTTGGCCGGCGCGCCGGTCTCGGTCCCGAACGCCGCTGCCGCTCCGGTCGGGACGCGCTGCAGGGAGCCGTCCGCCTGCTCCTCGAGCCGGACCAGCCCCATGCGGCGCAGCGACGGGGTCTTGCGCCCGCCGACGACCCGGGCGGCCACGACCTCGTCGGGCACCGCGAACTCCTCGACGTTCCGACCGCCGGACGCGTACGACCAGTCGACGAAGTCGAACAGGGGCCACCAGGTGTACCCGCGCAGGTCCATGCCGCCCGCCACGAGTTCCTGGACCGCGTGGACCGAGTCGCGCACCCAGGCCGTCCGGACCTCGTCCGTGCCCTCGATGCTCGTCTCCGTGACCATCATGGGCAGGCCGTAGCGCGCCTCGAACCGCCGCAGGCTCGTCACGAGCCCGTCGGTCCAGCGGTCCGTCGCGATCTGCACCACGTCGGTGCCGTCGGCGACGAGGGTCCGCGGGGACAGGTCGGGGTAGTAGTTGACGCCGAGCACGTCGATGCGCGCCGGGTCGGCCCGGAGACGCGCGAGCTGCTCGGGTGCGGCGCCGTGCTCGAGCAGCCACCCGTGCATGGGGTGCTGCACGCCGACCAGCCCGAGCACCAGATCCGTCGGCACGGTGCCGATCGCGGTCAGGTGCTCGGCCTCGCCCGCGAGTGCGGGGTCATCCGTGGCGAACAGGGACGACGCCTCGACGTGCACGATGACCGCGGCCGGGTTGGCCGCCCGGATCGCCGCGACGGACCGGGTGATCCCCTCGGCCAGCGCGAGCGTCACGCGCACCCAGCCGTCCCAGCCGGTCAGCGCCGGCGGCCACACGCCGCGGAGGCCGCAGAACGACGCCGTCGTGACGGGTTCGTTCAAGGGTGTGACGTGGTCGACCAACCCGCGGTAGCGCGCCGCGAACGCACCCGCGAACGCCGCGACGACGTCGGGGTAGCGCGGGTCGGCGAACGAGCCGTCGAGCCAGGTCGGCGTGCCGTAGTGCACGAGATCGGCGATCACCGTCAGCCCGAGCTCCTCGACCGCGAACCGGAGCCGCTCGTCGAGGGTGCTCCAGTCGTAGGTCTCCGGCGCAGTGTGCACGAGCGGCCAGTTCACGCCGTACCGGACCGCCCCCGCGCCGAGGTCGCGCGCGGCGGTGAGGTCCGCGCGCCAGTGCTCGGTGTGCTCCGTCAGGTCGTACTCGTCGAGCGGCGCCATCGCGAAGTGCGCCGGCGGGTGGACCGAGGTGTCCTCGATCCCGAGGACCCAGGTGAAGTCGCCCATCACTTCAGTCCACTCGTCGCGACGCCGGCCACGAAGTACTTCTGTGCGAAGAAGAACGCGATCGCGATCGGGACCAGCGAGATGGTCGCACCGGCGAGCAGGATCGCGTGGTCGGTCACGTGCTGGCCGCCGAACAGCGTCAGGCCGGCCGGCAGGGTGAGCATGTCGTTCGACGTCGTGACGACGAGCGGCCAGAGCAGGTCGTTCCACAGGTTCATCCCGTTGAGCACGGCGACGGTGGCGATCGCCGGTTTGGCGAGCGGGAGCACGACCTGCCAGTAGATCCGCCAGTGCCCGGCGCCGTCGATGCGCGCCGCCTCGTCGAGCTCCGGCGGGATGCTGACGAAGAACTGCCGGAACAGGAAGATGCCGAACGCGCTCGTCGCCCGCGGGACGATGAGCCCCTGGTAGGTGTTCAGCCAGCCGAAGTGGAACAGCTCGACGAACACGGGGATCAGGGTCACCTGGAACGGCACCATGAGGGTCGCGATGACGATGACGAACGCGACGTTCCGACCGACGAACCGCATCCGCGCCAGGGCGTAGGCGCACATCGAGTCGAACAGCAGGGTCAGCGCCGTCGTCACGCCCGCGAACACGAACGTGTTGACGAGCAGCCGGACGAACGACAGCTGCTGCCAGACGCCGACGTACCCGTGCATGGTGATGCTCGTCGGGAACAGGCTCGCGGGGTTGTGGAACAGGTCGCTCTCGCTCCGGAACGACCCGGAGACCATCCAGATGAAGGGCACGAGCGCGAACACGACCCCGACGCCGAGGTAGACCCACTTGAGCACGTCCACCGTGCGCACGGCGGGCCGCGGCCCGTGCTGCCTGCGCTGCGTGGGCGTGGACCGGTCGCCGCGGTCGTCGCCGCCGCGTGACGAACGGGAGGTCCGGGGCACGTCCGCCACGGAGGTGTCAGTCGACATCGTTGTACCTGAACAATCTGAGCTGGACGAGCGAGATGAGCATGATGATCGCGAACAGCACCCACGAGATCGCAGACGCGTACCCGGTCTGGTAGTCGACGAACCCGTCGCGGTAGAGCAGGTTGACCAGCGAGTCGGTGTGGAACACCGGGCCGCCGCCGGTCATGACGTAGACGAGGTCGAAGACCTGGAACGACTGGATGGTCAGGATCATCGAGGTGAACAGCAGCGTGGGCCGGATGCTCGGGATCGTGATCGACCACACCGTGGCCCACCGGCCGGCGCCGTCGAGCTGGGCCGCCTCGTACCGCTCGCCGGGGACGCCCTTGAGGCCCGCGACGAACAGGATCATGGCGAAGCCGACGCTCTTCCAGACCGACACGAAGATCACCGTCGGCAGGGCGAGGGTCGTCGACTGGAGCCACCCGATCGAGGGCAGACCGAGCGCCGCGGTGAGGCCGCCGACGAGCCCGATGTCCGGGTCGAGCAGGAACTTCCAGACCAGGCCGATCGTGACGAGCGAGACGATCGTCGGGAAGAAGAAGATCGATCGGACGATGCGCGTCGCGATCCCCTCGCCCTGGAGCGCCAGGGCCGACAGGAACCCGAACACGAGCAGGAGTACGACCGACACGATCGTGAACTCGAGCGTCACGCCGAGCGCGTTCCAGAACTGGTGGTCGTGGAACAGCTTGACGTAGTTGCCGAACCCGACGAACGGCTCCGTGCTCGCCCCGACGGTCCAGTCGAAGAAGCTGTAGTACAGCGACCGGAAGATGGGGAAGATCACGAACACGCCCAGGATCAGCAGGCTCGGCGCCATGAAGAGCCAGGCCGGCTGGAACCGGAACCGACGAGCGGTCGCGCGCCGGCCCTCCCCACCGCTGCGCGACCCTGGGGTGGTGCCGGCCCCGTCGCGCGTGCTGCGCGACGGGACCCGCTCCGAGGTGTGGCTGGTCACTGCGAGCAGCCCGTGAGGCCGTCGATCGTCTGCGCGGCGTCCTTGGTCGCGCTCGCGACCGAGGTCCCGCGCGTGATCTTGCCGATGAGCGGCACGTAGCCGTCCGAGTCGACCTTGGTCGCCTGGGGCACGTGCGGCAGGTACAGGCGGGCGTTGCCGACCTGCGACGCGAACACCGACACCGTCGGGTCGGCCGCGAGCTTGGCGTCGTCGGTCATGTCGGTGCGCAGCGGCGGGAACCCGGTCTTCAGCGAGAACTTCTCCTGCGTCGACTTGCTCGTCCAGTAGGCGAGGAACTCCTGCGCCTGCTTCGGGTACTTCGTCTTGGCCGACACCGACAGCGGCGCGGTCGACCCGAGCGTGACGGACGTGCCGTCGACCCCGGTCGGGATGGTCGCGATCCCGAGGTCGACGCCCGCGCTCTTGTAACCCGGCGCGGCCCACGGCCCGTTGATCTCCATGGCGGCCTTGCCCGCGGAGAACAGGGAGTCGGCCTCGGCACCGGTCTGCCCCACCGGGCTCACCTTGTCCTTCGCCACGAGGTCGGCCCACGTGGACAGGCTCTTCTGGCCGGCGCTCGTCTGCAGCACCGAGCAGCCCTTGCCGTTGACGATGTCGCCGCCCTCGAGCCACTGCAGGACGGGCCACATCTGGATCGTCTGGTTGTCCGCGAGCGAGATGCCGTAGTGGCCGCCGGTCGTCAGCTTCTTCGCGTCCTGCGCGAGCTCGTCGATGGTCTTCGGCGGGTTCGTGATGCCGGCCTGCTGGAACAGCTTCTTGTTGTAGTACAGGCTCAGCGTCGCGAAGTTCGCGGGGATCCCGTAGAGCTTGCCCTTGTACGTGAACTCCTTGACGGTGCCGGGGGCGAGCTTCGACGTGTTGATCTGGTCCTTGCCACTGCCGGTGTCCGTCAGGGCGAGCACCGAGTTCGTCTTGACGTACTGCGCGACCGCGTTCGGGTCGCTCGACACCGCGGCGATGTCCGGACCCTGCCCGGTCAGCCATGCCGACGGGAGCTTCTGCTGGATGGTGTCCCAGGGCTGCACGGTCATCTGGACCTTGATGTCCGGGTGGGACGCCTCGAAGTCCTTGACGATCTGCGCGTACCCGGGGCGGTCTCCACCGGTGAACCCGGTCCAGACCTTGAGGGTGACCGGTCCGCTCGCCGACGACGATGACGACGTCGAACAGCCGGACAGGGCCAGGGCCACAGCGGCGGCTCCGGCGGCGACGGCGAGGGCCGTGTTGCGCTTCTTCATGGAACGCTCCTTTGCGTTGTGGACCGTCCTCGGGAGGGGACGGCACGGAGGTGGGATGTGATGGTGGGCAGGGGAACGGGTCTGAGGGGGACGGGGGCCGGCGACGTGCCGGTGGTCGGGCGGTTCAGTCCTCGGCGCGGTGCTCCGGGCCGCAGCCGCACGACTCGCGGACCACGATCGACACCGGGAGTTCGCGGTGGGTCGGACCGTCGCTCGTGCCGTCGACGAGGTCGAACAGCCGCTCCGTGGCCAGGCGGGCCATCTCCTCGGCGGGGACCCGGACGGTCGTGATCGCGGGCGTGGTGACACGGGCGAGACCGAAGTCGTCGAACCCGACCACGGACACGGCTCCCGGCACGTCGACGCCGGCTGCGCGGAGCACCCGCATGCCGCCGGTCGCCATGTCGTCGTTCGCGAAGACGACGCCGTCGAACTCCGTGCCCGCGTCGAGCAGGGCCCGGATCGCGTCGGCACCGGACTCCTCGCCGAGGTCCCCCTCGACCACGAGCGCGTCGACGCCGTGGTCGCGGACGGCGGCGAGGAACCCCTCGCGTCGGTCGAGTCCGGTCTGGTGGTCGAGTGTGCCCGTGACGTGGACGAGCCGGCGGCGCCGGTGTGCGTCGATGAGGTGCTCGGTGATCCGCCGCGTCGCAGCGACGTCGTCGATCCCGACGCTGGCCGCATCGGGCAGGGACGGCGCGTTGCCGATGAGCACGACCGGGAGGCCCGACGCGACGAGCCGCTCCATGTTCCGGTCGTCGATCGCCGCGCTGGTGACGATCACGCCGTCGGCGCTCCGCGAGCGCATGACGCGCTCGTAGGCGGCCACGCCACCCTCCTCGTCCGCGTTGGTCGAGACGATCACCTGCGCGTCGTGCGCGCTGGCGGCCCGGGACATGCCGGTGAGCACGTGCATGAAGTACATGTGCCCGAACACGTGGTGCGAGCTGTTCGGGACGACGAGGGCCACGGCGCCGGCCCGCTGGTTCCGGAGCGCGCGCCCGGCGGAACTCGGCACGTACCCCAGCTCGTCAGCGGCGCGACGCACGGCGTCCCGGGTGGCGGCGCTGATGCGCTCGTGACCGGACAGCGCCATCGAGGCGGCGGCAGCGGTCACGCCGACGCGCTGCGCGACGTCCTTGAGCGTCACGGACTTCGCCATCAGTGCCTCCTCGCACGGCTGCTGGTCGGGCTGCTTTATCGATTAACCGCCCCGACTCTTGGAACTGTAGCGCTGCTTTATCGATTCAACAAGCTCATCGGGGTCTTCTCCGCTCCGATTGCGAGTGGCAGCATGCCGCGAATGGAGATCACACGGCAGATCGTCGTCCTCGACACGGCGGACCTCGCGGCCGAGAGCGGGTTCTGGGCGCGGCTGCTCGGCGGACGGGTGGAGGCCGAGGACGACTGGCACAGCCTGTACGTCGACGGCCAGCCGCGGATGGGGTTCCAGCTCGCGCCGGACCACACGCGGCCGGACTGGCCGGACGGCGAACCGCAGCAGATCCACCTCGACCTGTACGTCGAGGACATCGGTCCTGCGCATGAGGAGGCCGTCGCCGTCGGAGCACGGCTCCTCAAGGCGGCGGACGACCCGACGGCGCCGCAGGGGTTCCAGGTCTACGCGGACCCGTCGGGCCACCCCTTCTGCCTCTGTTGGGGATGACAACGTTCCCGGCCACCACCCGGTCCGACCGCCGGAACGGCCCAGCGCCTGGGCACCGGCCCGGACCCGGACCCGGACCCGGCCGACCGTGCGACATGTCGTGTGCGACGCTCCGTTCTGACATCCGATCGGGAGTACCGCTGCGGCCCGGTTGGGGATAGGGTCCTCACAGATCCGGAGGTTCTGAGGGCTTTTCGGTTCTGCCGCCGCGTCGGCCCGAGACGTGGCGGCACCGGCGCGCCGACCCACGACGCACCACCACCGAAACCGCGGACCCGATCCGCCCGTCCCGAAACGGAACCACCCGTGAAGCGTCTCCCCGTCCTCGCAGCGGTCGCTGCCACCGCCGTCGCCGGCGCCGCCGTGCTCACCGGCACCGCCACCGCCGACGCCGCCACCACCGCCGGCGTCAGCCCCCGCCTGCTCGACGCCTCGACCCAGTCGTCGACCTGGATCACGAGCGCCGACCTCCAGACCTACAGCGGCACCGGCGAGCCGCCGACCGGCACCTGGTACACCGGCACCGCGACGGGGTTCACGACGCCGACGTTCGGCCCGTCCGGCCTGACGTTCTCCGGACCGGGCGTGCTCCTGCACTCGACGGACGGCCACCCGGCGAGCGACCTCACGTCGATCACCAGCTCGACCGACAACGACCTCGGCACCGCCGACCTCGTGAGCAGCGGCGACGCCGACTTCACCCTCGTGGTGGACCTCGACGGCGACGGCGAGATCGCCGACCAGAACTACGCAGCGCTCGTCGCGGTCACGGCGGGCGACGAGGGCATCGACGGCGAGTACACCTCGTTCACCCCGGTCGGGACCATCCCCGCCGGTACCCCGGCCACGCTCGCGCAGTTCCAGGCGCAGTTCGCCGCGACGAGCCCCGACGCGACGATCCGCGAGTACGGCGTCTCCGACGCCACCGGTCCGGCCACCGTCACGGGCATCGCCTTCGACGGGCAGAACGACTACTTCACGCCGCGGCCCTCCGACGCCGGCACGATCACGCCCGCGACCCTGTCGGTGAGCGCCTTCGCCACCACCGGCGTCGCGGTCTCCCAGCCGAACGGGTTCCTGCCCGGTGAGCCCGTCGGCGTCGCGCTCGTCGCCGAGGACGGCACGGCCACGGACACCGGTGTCACCCTCACCGCGGGCGCGGACGGCAGCGTCGTCGGCACGGTCACCGACCCCGACGCGACCGCCGGCACCTACGCGCTCACGCTCGTCGGTGAGAACTCGGGCATCTTCGTCGGGTTCGTGCTCGACGTCACGGCAGACCCGGCCGTGACGACGCCGACCACCCCGCCCGCCCCGGTCGCGACGCCGGTCACCACCACGGCGACCTTCACCGGCTGACCCCCTCCGCGCACACGCTGATCCGCCGGACGCCCGTCGTCCGGCGGATCAGCGCTGTCCGGCACCACCTCGTCCCCGGAAGGCCCGCCGTGCTCCGCCGTCTCGCTCCCGTGACCGTCGCCGCGGTCACGGCAACGCTCCTCCTCGCCGGCTGCTCCGGTGCCCACCCGCACCACGCGCGTGCCGGTCACACCCCGACACCGACGCCGACCGTCCACGTCGGCGGCGCGCTCGGTCAGCGTCCGACCGCCTCGCCGAGCCCCAGCGCGGACGCCACGGCACCGAGCACCCCGCCGATCGCGGCCTCGGCGACCATCGCGACGGCGGAGGTCGCCAGCGTCGCCGTCCACGCCGCCGCCGGGGGCGCGGTCACGACGACCCTCCCCAACCCGCAGTCGAACGGCGCCCCGCTCGTGTTCCTCGTCGTCGCGCAGCAGTCCGGGTGGGTCGAGGTCGACGTCCCGACGCGTCCGAACGGCCGCACCGGGTGGGTCCGCGCGAGCGACGTCGCGCTGAGCACCGTCGCCTACCACCTCGTCGCGGTCACCGAGACGAACACCCTCACCGTCTACCGCGCCGGGAGGCCCGTCGCCACCTACCCGGTCGCGTCCGGCACCGGCGGGACCCCCACCCCGCACGGGTCGTTCTACCTGACGGAGCTCCTCAAGCCGACGAACGCCGGGTACGGGCCCTACGCGTACGGGCTCTCCGCGTTCTCCGACGTGCTCACGAGCTTCGGGGGCGGTCCGGGGCAGATCGGCCTGCACGGCACGGACGACGCGTCGAGCATCGGCAAGGACGCCAGCCACGGGTGCATCCGCATGCAGAACGCGGACATCACGGCGCTCACGAAGCTCCTGCCGCTCGGCACCCCGATCACGATCATCTGACCCGCCGCACCACCCCCGGCACCCGGTCCGCTGCCATCCCCACGGCGTATCGAGGGAGCACCGCACCACACCTCCGGGAGGCCGCCATGGAAGACCTGCACACCGTCCGCGCACTCGTCACCGGCGGCACGTCGGGCCTCGGCCGCGCGATGGCCGAGGGACTCGTCGAGGCGGGCGCCCGCGTCGCCGTCACCGGCCGCTCGGAGGCCCGGGTCACCGCCGCCGCGCGTGAGATCGGCGGCGACACGATCGGGATCGCCATGGACAGCCGCGACGACCGGTCCGTGGAGCAGGGCACAGCCACCGCGTGGCAGGCGCTGGACGGCATCGACCTGCTCGTCAACAACGCGGGCATCGGCATGCGCACCGTGAACCCCGCGTTCATGACGACGCCGCAGGACTTCTGGGAGGTCTCCCCCGATGGCTTCCGCGACGTCGTCGACACCAACCTGACGGGTTACTTCCTCGTCGCTCGGGCGGTCGTGCCGCGGATGCTCGCGACGGGCACGGGCCGCGTGGTCACGATCAGCATGAACCACGGCACGATGAACCGCCGCGGCTTCGTCCCGTACGGACCCTCCCGCGCGGGCGCCGAGGCCCTCGCCCGGATCATCGCCGCGGACCTCGCCGGCACCCCGGTCCGAGCGAACATCCTCCTCCCGGGCGGTGCGACGGCGACCGGGATGCTCGAGGGCACGTCCCGGCCCGAGGCACTCGCCGTCCTCTCCCCCGACGTCATGCGGGCCCCGATCCGGTGGCTCGCGTCCGACGAGGCCGCCGACGTCCACGACGCACGGATCGTCGCGACCGAGTTCACGGACTGGCTGGCGTCGCGCCGGGCCTCCTGACCGACGGTCGGGAGGCGCGGCACCGGCATGACCCGTCCCTCCCGGCCGGTGGGACCAGCGCGGGTGACCCTCGCCGGCCGCTGCTCCGGGCACGACGAGAGGCCCCGCCGGAGCGGGGCCTCTCGAGGACCGGTGGTGCGGGTGGCGTCAGCCCTTGAGGCCGCTGCCGGTCACACCCTCGACGATCTGCCGCTGGAAGATCAGGTACAGGATGATCAGCGGCAGTGCCGCGAGGATCGCACCCGCCTGGATGTCCGCGTACCGCTGACCGAACGAGCCCTGGACCGTGGCGAGCCCGACGGGGATCGTCATGAGGTTCGGGTTCGACAGCACGAACAGCGGCAGGAGCAGGTTGTTCCAGACACCGACGAAGGTCAGGATGACGACCGCGGCGATGACCGGACGGGACAGCGGCATGATGACCGACCAGTACACCTTCCACAGCCCGGCGCCGTCGATGCGCGCGGCCTCCTCGAGCTCCCGGGGGATGCCGTCGAAGAACTGCTTGAAGATGAACACCGCGATCACCGCGGGGACCTGCGGGAAGATCACCGACCAGTAGGTGTTGAGCAGGCTGACCGCGCCGAGCTCCTGGAAGATCGGGACGATGAGCACCTGCCCCGGGATCATGATGCCGAGGATGATGAGCAGGAACGCGAGGTTCTGACCCGGGAAGTTCAGCCGGGACAGCGCGAACGCCGCCATCGACGCGAACAGCACGGTGAGGATCGCGGTGATCACCGAGGTGATGCCGCTCGCCAGGTACCAGTTCCAGATGTCGCCGGCCTGGAACAGCGACGCGTACGAGTGCAGTGTCGGGTTCCAGTGCGACAGGATCGCGCCGGCGCCGAGTGCCGCGGTGCCGTTGTCGGACAGCGACGTCTTGAGTGCGAACAGGCTCGGGATGAGCCAGATGATCGCGAAGACCGTCAGGACGATGCCGGCGACGATGTTGAACGTCCGGCCGCTGACACCGATGCGCGTCGCGTTCTGCGCCGGTGCTGCCGCGGAGACCGGGGACTTGCTGCGGGTCCTGGTCGGCGCTGTGGTGGTCGTGGCCATCTCAGGCCTCCTTCCGAGCTGCGGAGCGGTCGATCACCTGTCGGATGACCGCGATGGCGACGATGACGATGAACAGCAGGACCGACGCCGCCGACGCCGCACCGATGCGGTTGTCGGTGAAGCCGGTGTTCGTGATGAGCCCGAGGGCCACCTGCGTCGATATGCCCGGCCCACCGCTCGTCATCAGGTAGACCTGGTCGAAGATCTTCAGGCTGGCGATGATCTGCAGCAGGATCACGAGGGTCGTGGTCCGGCCGAGCAGGGGCAGCGTGATCGATCGGATCTGCTGCCAGTTCGACGCGCCGTCGACGGCGGCCGCCTCGTACAGCTCACGCGGGATCTCCTGGAGGCCCGCCAGGTACAGCACGAAGTTGAAGCCGAGCGTCCACCAGACGGTGGCGAGCGCGATGCCGATCATGGCGGTCTTCGGCGACGCGAGGACACCCGCCCCCGGCGTGATGCCGAGCCAGCTCTCGCCCAGCGCCCAGAGGCCGGTGCCCGGCGTGAAGATGAACACCCAGATCAGCGAGATCGTCGCCGACGGCAGGATGTAGGGCAGGAAGAACGCGAGGCGGAAGAACCACTGTCCCCGACGGATCCGGTTCGTCAGCACCGCGAACACGAACGCGAGGATGACGAGCGGCGGTGTCGTGTAGATGGTGAACTGCAGCGTGTGCCACAGCGCGCTCCAGAAGTCGGCGCGGGTCAGCATCTCGCCGTAGTTCGCGAACCCGGCGAAGGTACCGAGGCCCGTGTGGACGGTCGACGTGTTGAAGAAGCTCGTGATGATCATCCACACGGTCGGTCCGAGCAGGAACGCCAGGTAGAAGAGCCCGAACGGGGCCAGGAACAACCAGGCCTTGCGCCCGTCCTGTCGATCGAGCGCCGCGCGCCGCGGCCGCGACTTCGGGACGTGGGTCGTGAGCGTGGGACGGTTCGCTACGGGTGCGGTGGCGGTCACGTCGTCGTACCTCCGGGGTTCTGGGGTGAGGGGGTCACAGTGGGCTGGGGGTGCTGAGGTAGACGGCGAGCTGCTGCTTGATGGCCGACATGGCGCCCTGCGGCGACGTCGAACCCTGCTGCACGAGCGCGAGCTGGGCGCCCACCGTGGCCTCGAAGGTGGAACCGGACCCGCCGTACCAGGCGGGGTTGTCGTACACGGCGACCTTGGCGGCCGAGGCGTAGTCGGCCTGCGGCTCGAGCTTGTGGTACGCCGCACTCGTCGCGGTCGGCTGGTACGCCGGCACGTGACCGCCCTGCGCCCAGGTCATGCTCTGCTCGAGCATGGTCTTGATGAACCCCATGTGCTGCTTGCGCTGGTCGAGGGTCCGCGCCTTCTTCGGCAGGACGAACGTGTGCGAGTCGGCCTGCGCGGCCGGCTTGTCGAAGATCTGCGGGATCGGCACCATGCCGAACTTCAGGCCCTTGATCGACTGGGCCGTGCTGATCTCCCACTCGCCCTCGAGGTAGAAGCCCGCCTTGCCCGTGAACATCTGCGTCTGCGCGCCGGCGTAGTCGAGGCCCTTGTTGAGCCAGCCGTTCTTCACCCAGGTCTGCATCCGCTCGTTCACCTTGTTGAAGGCGTCCTCGTCGACGGACAGCTTGGCCCCGTTGTCGGAGAGGAAGGGCGTGACGCCGTTGATCTGGTTGTAGAACGTCCAGAACACGCGCCAGGGGGTCGCAGTCTCGCTGACGTTCGCGACCGTGATCGCGTTGCCACCCGTGACCTTGCTCACCGCGGCGAGCGCCGACTCGAACGTGTCGAGGCCCGTGAGGTCCTTGAGCTTGCCGTCGCTGCCGATCAGCCCGGCCTTCCGGCACACGTCCTCGTTGTAGAACATGACGATCGGGTGGGTGTCGAGCGGGATGGCGATGTTGTTCCCGTCGGTCTTCTGCGCCGCCCACGACTTGGCGTTGAAGTCGCTCGCCTTGAGTCCGACGAGCGCGAGGTCGTCCTCGGTGATCGGCTCGAGGATCCCACCGTCGTAGAGCGGCTTCGCCCGCGTCAGGTGGGAGACCGCGACGTCCGGCGGCTTGTTCCCGACGGTGGCCAGTGTCAGCTTGGAGTAGTAGGGGTTGCCCCAGGCGAACGTCGTCGCCTGCAGGGATCCCGATCCGCCGTGTCCCTTGCGGTAGCCGGCCTCCATCTGCTGCATGCGGTTGCCGTCCCCACCACCGAACAGGTTCCAGAAGATGAGCTGCTCGGGGTTGAGCTGACTGCCCACCAGTCCTGCCGACACGGGGCTGCTGCAGCCCGCGAGTGCGACCGTTCCTGCCGCGGCGATGCCCGCGGTCAGGAATCCCCGCCTCGTGAAGGCTCCCGTTCCCGTTGCCATTTCGACCTCCTCGTCGTTCCGGTGCCCGTGGACGGGTCGCCGGGGGTGCTGCGTTGGGTGCTCGTCCGCCAGGGAAGCGGACGTGGTTTCAGTGCGTCACCGGCGCTGCGCCGGATCCTGTCTGGAGGACCGGTGCCGGTCCTCCCGTCCGGTCGCCGGGCGTGGGGTGCGGCCCGCGGAGGACCCTCCCCGCGGCGCGGTGCGCAGCACGGGGATCTCGGACGCGGAGGCGTCGCGGGTCGTTCGGGTTGCGGTCATGGCATCACTCCATCGGGACGGACCGATCCCACCGACGGCGCGGCGGGTCTGGGGTGACTTTACAACGATGGAATGGAGTTGCAACACCCTCTTGCCACAGCGTGTCGAGAGCGCTCACGCGAGCAGCGCTCGATCCTGTCCGGCGTCGGTGCACGGGCTGTGCGTCGGCGATGACCTCGCACACGCTGCCGCTGTCGCTGTCGCACACCCTGCTGCCGTCGCGCACCCTGCTGCCGTTCGCACCCCCGCTGCCGTTGCACACCCCACTGCCGTTCGAACACCGTCATCCGGGTGTTCGACGGGAACGCACCGGTTCGTCCCGGTGCCGCTGCGTCAGGACACCGGGGGCGTCCCGCCGTCCTCGCTCCACTCCGGCTTGCCACCGGCCGCGGTCGAGGTCACCTCGGGGCCGACGATGAGGAACCGGACCTCCTCATCGGCCACCGGGCAGTGCTCGACCCCCCGCGGGACGACGAACAGGTCGCCCGGCGCGAGGTCGACGTCGCGGTCCCGCAACTGGATGCGCAGGCGTCCGCTGAGCAGCAGGAACGTCTCGTCCTGGTCGTCGTGCGCGTGCCACCGCGTGGAGCCGATGCCCTTGGCCACCTTGAACAGCTGCCCGTTCGCCTCGGCGAGGACACGCTGCGACCAGAACTCGGTCAACGTCGCCGCTTCGTCCGCCAGCGTCACCTTGTCGTCCACGTGGTCCTCCTCGTCCTCGGGCCGGGCCGTGCGCCCGTCTCCGCCCGTCAGCGTAGGGATCGGCAGCGGCGGTCGAGCATGGTAGGAATGCCCGATGTCGCAAGGATCGTTGCAACCCGACGCCGGGACCGTCCCGCGTGGTCGTGGGACACCGCACCGGGTGGTGCTCGTCGTCGACGAGGGCTCGAACCCCTTCGAGATGGCGTGCGCCTGCGAGGTGTTCGGTGCCCGCCGCGCCCGGGACCTCGGCTTCGAGCCCTACACACTCCGGATCGTCGCGCCGGGTCGCCGGACGACCATGCGCGACGGCCTGTTCCGGATCACCGCCGACGACGACCTGTCCGCCCTGGCGACGGCGGACACCGTGATCGTGCCGAACCGTCCCGACGTCGAGACCGCCTCACGCCCGGCGGTCCTCCGCGCGATCCGGGAGGCCCACGACCGCGGCGCCCGCATGGTCGGTCTGTGCACCGGGGCGTACACGCTCGCGGAGGCTGGCCTCCTGTCCGGCAGACCGGCTGCCGTGCACTGGCAGCTCGCCGACGACTTCCGGGCGCGCTTCCCCGACGTCGACCTCCGCCCCGACGTGCTGTTCGTCGACGACGGCGACGTCCTGACGTCCGCCGGCAGCGCGGCGGCGCTCGACCTGGGCCTCCACATCGTGCGGAACGACCACGGCGCCGAGGTGGCGAACCAGGTGAGCCGACGCCTGGTGTTCGCGGCCTTCCGCGACGGCGGTCAGCGGCAGTTCGTCGAGCGGTCGGTGCCGCGCGTCACCCACACACCCCTGTCGGCGACGCTCGACTGGGCCGAGGAGCACCTGGCCGAGCCCCTGACCGTCGCGGACCTCGCCGCCCACGCGCACGTCGGGGTCACCACGCTGCACCGGCGGTTCCGTGCCGAGGTCGGCAGCACGCCGCTCGCCTGGCTGACGGGGCGGCGGGTGCTCCTGGCGGAACGGCTGCTCGAGCGGGACGACCTGCCCCTGGACCTCGTGGCACAGCGGAGCGGACTCGGGACGACCGCGAACCTGCGCGCGCTCATCCGGCGGCACACGGGGTCGACGCCCTCGGTGGTGCGGGCGCGGTTCCGGGCGGCGGTCCCAGCGCGCTGATCGCCGGCCGCGGTCGCCCCGCGCGGTCGCCGGCCGTGCGTCGAACACCCCGCTGCCGTTCGAACACCGCGATCGTGGTGTTCGAACGGACGAACGCGGTTCACCGCTCGGTGACACCACCGCGCTCGGCAGCATCCCGCCGTGCGATGACGAGCGCCACCACGAGCGTCCCGACCACGAGCACCGCGGCACCGATCGCCACCGCCGAGCCCACTCCGACGGCCGCGCCGAGCACCGCCAGCGTGATGCCGTTGCCCGTGCGCAGCCCGCTGCCGAACATGTTGTAGACCCCGACCACGCGGCCGCGCTGGTCGAGCGGCGCCCGGAGCTGCACGACGGCCTGCCCGATCGACATGCCCGCCATGTTCGCGACACCGCCCACGAGCAGCGCGAGCACCGCGACGACGTAGTTCCCGGTCACCGCGACGGCGATCGTCGTCAGCCCGAACAGGACACCCGCCGCGACCGCCGCCCGGGTGTTCGGCTTGATCGCGCCCGTGGCCTCGAGCAGGAACCCGCCGAGCACACCACCCGCGCCGTTGGCGAACAGCAGCAGCCCGTACGCGAGTCCGGCGTCCCCGGCCCCCAGGGCGTCGGCGAACGACGGGATCGCGACCTGCAGCGCCCCGCCGATGCACAGCGCGGTGAGGCCGGCGAGCACGATCATCCCGATGAGCACGCGGTCGCCGCCGACGCTCCGGAGCACCTTGCCGGTGTCGAGCAGCGAGACGCGGGCGCGGTGCACGTACCCGCTCCGGGTGTGGCCGGTGTACGGCGTCCGGAGCATGAGGAGCGTCATGGGCACGTAGAACAGGACATTCGCGAAGATCCCCCACGTCGACCCGAGCCCGAGCAGCAGCGCCGAGCCGACGACCGGCCCGAACAGGATCCCGAGGCTCCGGAACGTCGCGTTGAGCCGCACCGCGCTCGTCAGTTCCGCCGGTTCGGCGAAGTCGTGCAGCAGGAGCTGTTCCGCGGGTGCCCACAGTGCGCCGGCCATGCCGTGCAGCACGAGGAGCAGGCAGGCCTCCCAGATGTGCAGGGTCCCGGTCAGGAACAGCACACCCCAGGCCACCGACACGAGCATGAACATGCCCTGCGCGATCTGGATGAGCCGGCGGCAGTCGTACCGCTCCGCCAGCGTGCCGAACCACACCGAGAGCAGCAGGAACGGCAGCCAGTGACTGACGACCTCGAACCCGACGAGCGCCGGCGAGTGGAACCGCTGCCAGAGCACCCAGTAGGTGATGACGTGCTCGATGTTGTCGCCCATCATCGACAGACCCGCGGTGAACAGGTAGGGGCGCGAGTGCCGATCGCGCAGGGCGGCGAAGCGCCGCGGTGCGCTCGCGATGGGGGTGGTCATGCTGCTCCTGCTCTGATCCGGTACCGGCACGGTACTTCATCCCCGGCACGCCGAATCCGGGGGCGTCGAGCACGACCGGACGAGCACGACCTCACGAGCACGACCCGCACCTCGACCCCGCGCGGGGCATACCGTGGCGTCGTGGACCTCGAACTCACGGACAGCGTCGCACTCGTCGTCGGCGGACAGGGCTACATCGGCAGCGCCGTGGCCGACCGACTCCGCCGCGAAGGCGCGTCCGTCGTCATCGCGTCGCGGAGCGCCGACCCCGGACCCGACACCGTCCGGCTCGACACCGGCGATGCCGGCTCCGTCGAGCGCGCCGTGGCCGAGGTCGTCGACCGCCACGGCCACATCGACGTCCTCGTCGTCACAGCGGCCCCCGCTGCCGGCACGCTCGACCCTGGGCGCGCGTCGGACCCGGAGCAGGTGCTGCACGCCATCGACGGCAAGGCCCTCGGCTTCCTCCGGGTCGCGAACGCGGTCCTCCCCGGCATGCGTGCCGCCGGCCACGGTCGGGTCGTCGTGCTCAGCGGGCAGAACGCCTACCTGACCGGGAACGTCACGACCTCGGTCCGCAACGCGGCGACGAACGTCATCGCGAAGAACCTCGCCGACGAGCTCGCCGGTTCGGGCGTCACGCTCAACGTCGTCAACCCCGGCACCGTGACCGACAGCCCCTCGGCCGATGTCGCGGCGGGCCGCGGCGGCGAGTCGAGCCCCGAGCAGATCGCGGACCTCGTCGCGTTCCTGTCCTCCCCGCGCTCGGTCGTGTCCGGCGAGTCGATCTCGATCGCGCACCGGGTGCTCGGGGCCGTCGTGCTCTGACGCGCCCGTTCCCCGTCGGTCCCCCGGATCAGACGGCGGCGTCGACGACCGGTGCCGTGCCTCCCGGCTGGACCAACGCGGGTCCGCGATCCGCCCCCAGCTCCCCGTACCTGGGCTCCCGCGTCGACGGGTCGACCGTGGCGCGCAGCACGGCCGTCACCGCCGAGCCGTCCGCGTGCTCGAGGTCGAACCGGAACAGGGCAGCACCGTCGGGCGCACGAGTGGCGGTGACGACGGATGTCGCCCGGAGCGACGCCCGTTCTGACCGCAGGGTCTGGAGGCACCGCTCGCGGAGTGCATCGGCGTCAGCCGGCCCGTCGGCGGCGTCGATGGTGGGGTCCACGAACCGCAGGGCGCCGTCGGCCGTCGTCGCGACGGCGATCGGGAGGACCGGGTCACCGTCGCGCACCCGTTGCGCCACGAAGGGCAGCGCGGCACCGATCAGCGGTCCGAGATCGGCGCGCGCCCGGCGGGACAGCACCGCCCGCGGCAGTGCGCCCGGCAACCACACGGCCGGTTCGCCACGCGACGGACCGCTCGTGACCGACCGCCAGAGCCGCCACCACGAGCCGGCGTACAGGGCGGCGAGCAGGAGCGAGGACACCAGGCCCTCAGCGCTGTTCGCCCACGCGGCCCAGACCGGCGCCCCCTCGGATCGTGCCAAGGCGTGCCAGTCGGTGGGGCCCACCAGACGCAGGACCTCGCTCGCGGCGGTCATGGCCTGCAGGAGCGCGAGGACGAACGACGCGGGTGCGTATCCGGTCATCCGCCACCGCGGGCGACGCTCGCTCCCCTCACCCGTGGCGCGGAACACCCGGGTCAGCAGGTACACCGCGACCACGTCGTAGACCGGGACGGCGAGGTCCCAGGCGGCGCGACCGCCGGGGACCAGGCGCAACAGGAAGGAGCACGCGAACTCCACGACGATGTACGCGGCGATCGCGAGCACGCGCCCGCCGCCGCGGATGCGCACATTGCGAGCGGCGTGCAGCCGCGGTGTCCGTTCCCCCATGCGGCGATCCTGGCACAGCGTCCGTCCCGGCGGAGGTCGGGCGTACTCGCCTCGTCGATGACTGCCGACCGGACCTCTCGGCCAGGCGTCCGACAGGGTCGGGCATCCCCGGAAACGACGAAGGCCCCGGGTGTTCCCGGGGCCTCCATGCCTGGTGCGCGAGGGGGGACTTGAACCCCCACGCCCTCACGGGCACACGGACCTGAACCGTGCGCGTCTACCAATTCCGCCACTCGCGCCAGCCGGACGACTCTAGCACGCACAGGAAGGAACCCACGCCAACCACTACCATGCATGAGTCGGCGACCGCGATCACGGGAGACCCATGGGCCTACTGGACAGTTTCGAGCGAGGGCTCGAGCGCGCGGTCAACGGCGCGTTCGCGAAGACCTTCCGCTCGGGCGTGCAGCCGGTCGAGATCTCGGCGGCGCTCCGACGCGAGCTCGACACCAAGGCGGCGGTGGTCACGCGCGAGCGCATCCTCGTGCCGAACGAGTTCACGGTCCGGCTCGCGCCGCCGGACTACTCGCGCATGAACGACATCGGCCGGCCGCTCATCGACGAGCTCACCGGCCTGGTCCAGCAGCACGCGGTCGCACAGAACTACTCGTTCTCCGGTCCGGTCCAGATCACGCTGCGGCAGGACGGCACGCTCTCGACCGGGATCCTGCAGGTCGACTCCACGACGGTCCGTCGTGACGTCACGTGGGCCGGCGTGCTCGACATCGGATCGCAGCGCCATCACCTCAAGGTCGGCCGCACCGTCATCGGTCGCGGTTCGGACGCCGACATCACGGTCGCCGACACCGGCACGAGCCGTCGGCACGTCGAGGTCGTGTGGGACGGCAAGCACGCGCAGGCGACGGACCTCGGCTCGACGAACGGATCCAAGCTGAACGGAGAGCGCTTCGAGCGTGCGATCGTCGAGCCGGACTCCACCATCGAGATCGGACGGACCCGTATGGTGTTCCGGGTGGTCCCGGAAGCCGACGGAGGAGCGTGATGACGAGCAGCCTGACACTCCTCGTGCTGCGCTTCGCGTTCCTCGCGGTGCTGTGGCTGTTCGTGTTCGCGATCGTGTTCGCCCTCCGGAGCGATCTGTTCGGGCAACGCACCCGGTCCATCCCGACCGACGCCAAGAACCAGCAGCAGGGTCCGAGCACGCCGCCACTGCCGACCAACGCCACGGCTGGCCGCGCGGATCCGGGCGCGTTCACCGAGGCCATCCGGCCTGGAGGCCCACCCGCGTCCGCCACGCAGGTCGCCACCCGACTCGTCATCACCGACGGCGCGCGCGAGGGCATGGAGATGCCCCTCGGGCGCGGTCCGATCACGATCGGTCGAGCGAGCGACAGCAACGTCGTCATCCGCGACGACTACACGTCCACCAACCACGCCCGCCTCGACCTCCGCCCCGAGGGGTGGTTCATCACCGACCTCGACTCCACGAACGGCACCTTCCTCGACGGCCAGCGCGTCTCCGCGCCCATGCCGGTCCGGGAGCGCACCCCGATCACCATCGGGACGACGACGTTCGAGCTGCGGCGGTAGCGCCGGATGGCAGCCCGTACCCTCAGTGCCGCCGTGTCCCACGTGGGCCGGATCCGCGCGAACAACCAGGACTCCGGCTACTCGGGGGCGTACCTGTTCGCGGTCGCCGACGGCATGGGCGGGCACGCGGGGGGTGACGTCGCCTCCGCGATCGCGATCCGCCGCATCCGTGAGGTCGACCGCGAGTTCCCGTCGGCCCACGACGCGGAGTTCGCGCTGCAGGCCGCGCTCATCGCGGCGAACCAGCTCATCACCGAGACGGTGTTCGAGCACCAGGAGCTCACGGGCATGGGCACGACCGTGTCCGCGATGATCCGCGTGGGCGACCAGATCGCGATCGCGCACATCGGCGACTCCCGCATCTACCGCTTCCGGGACGGCGAGCTCAAGCAGATCACCGCCGACCACACCTTCGTGCAGCGGTTGGTCGACAGCGGGCGCATCACGCCGGAGGAAGCCGCGGTCCACCCGCGGCGGTCCGTCCTCATGCGGGTGCTCGGCGACGTCGACGCGGCGCCCGAGGTCGACACCGCGGTCATGGACATCCAGCCCGGTGACCGGTGGCTGCTCTGCTCCGACGGCCTGTCGAGCTACCTCGCCGAGGAGCGCATCCGCCACGCGCTCGCGTCCGAGATGGACGCCAACCAGGTGACGCAGCGCCTCGTCAAGGAGACCCTCGACCACGGCGCACCGGACAACGTCACCGTCGTGGTGATGGACGTGACCGAGGACGTCCCGGACGACGTCGACGACGCCGCGACGACCGTCGGGTCCGCCGCGGCGCCGCTGACGTTCGAGGCGTCGACGGGCCGCAAGCCGATCCGGCTGCCGACGATCCTGCTCCACCCCCTCAAGGTCACGACGGCGCCCGAGGACTCACACTTCGAGCCCGAGTCCGACCAGTACTTCGCCGAGCTCATCGCGGAGGACCGCCGCCGGCGCCTGCGTCGTCGCATCTCGTGGACGATCGCGTTGGTCGCTGCGGTCGTCGTGCTCGTCGGCGTCGTGTTCCTCGGCTACCGGTGGACCCAACAGCACTACTACGTGGGCGCCGACGGCAGCAACGTGGCCATCTTCAAGGGCGTGCAGCAGGGCATCGGTCCGGTGCACCTGTCGAGTGTGTACGAGGACTCGGACCTCCGGGTCGGCGACCTGCCCGCGTACACGCGTGAGAACGTCCGCCAGACCATCAACGCGTCGTCCCTGTCGGACGCGCGGGCCATCATCCGCCGTCTGGAGGCCGCGGCCGAGTCCGACGCGGACGGTGACGGCACCGGGACGCCGACGCCCACACCCACGCCGACGCCGACGGGAGGCGCGCATGGCTGACATCGCCGCCCGCCAGTCCCTGACGCAGACCATCACCATCAAGCTGCGCGAACCGGCGCGCGCCCGCAACCTGGAGCTCGGCCTCCTCGTCATCGCCTGCGGCATCTGCGCCGGCGCGATGCTGCTCGTCCAGCTCGGCGTGCACAACCGGATCGACGTGCCGATCCTGATCGAGGGCGCGGCCATCCTCGTGCTGGCCCTCGTGATGCACGTGGTCCTCCGCATCGTCGCGAAGAACGCGGACCCGTTCATCCTGCCGATCGCCCTCGTGCTCAACGGCATCGGGATCGCCGAGATCTACCGGATCGACCTGCACACACCGAGCGCCACCGGATGGGGCAGCGCCGGGGTCCGGCAGATCGCCTGGACCTGCATGGCCATGGTGATGGCGATCCTGGTGCTCCTGCTCGTCCGGAACCACCGCTTCCTCCAGCGCTACCGCTACATCTTCATGCTCGTCAGCATCGTGCTGTTGTTGCTGCCGATGCTGCCCGGGATCGGACGCACCATCTACGGCGCGCGCGTCTGGATCGGCATCGGACCGTTCTCGTTCCAGCCGGGCGAGCTCGCCAAGATCTCGCTCGCGCTGTTCTTCGCCGGGTACCTCGTGACGGCGCGCGACAGCCTGTCGATCGTGGGCCGCCGGATCCTCGGTGTGCAGCTGCCGCGGGCCCGCGACCTCGGGCCGATCCTCATCGTGTGGGGCGCGGCGATGAGCGTCCTCGTGTTCCAGCGCGACCTCGGGACCTCGCTGCTCTACTTCGGCCTGTTCCTCGTGATGATCTACGTGGCCACGGGCCGCGCGAGTTGGGTGATCATCGGCTTGATCCTGTTCGTGGGAGGCGCGCTCATCGCCGCGCAGACCCTCACCTACGTGCACGGCCGGTTCCAGGCCTGGCTCGAGCCGTTCGACAACACCATCTACAACCGGCAGTTCTCCGGGAGCTACCAGCTCGTGACGGGTCTGTTCGGGTTCGCCAACGGCGGCATCACCGGCACGGGCCTCGGCCAGGGACGCCCGTACCTGACCCCGCTCGCCCAGAGCGACTACATCTTCTCGGCCATCGGCGAAGAACTCGGGCTCGTCGGCGTCTTCGCGATCCTCGGACTGTTCCTCCTGCTCGTCTCGCGCGGGTTCCGCGTGGCGTACGCCGGCCAGGACGACTTCGGCCGACTCCTCGGGGTCGGGCTCGGCTTCGTCATCGCGCTGCAGACCTTCATCGTGATCGGCGGTGTCACGCGCGTCATCCCCGTGACGGGTCTGACCACGCCGTTCATGGCCGCGGGTGGCTCCTCACTCGTGGCGAACTGGATCATCGCGGCGATGCTCCTGCGCCTCACCGACTCCGTCCCGGCGGAGCAGCGGGTGCAGCAGGGCATCGCCACGGCCGCCATCGACACGAGGACAGGACGGTGACCCGCCCGTGAAACGCCAACTCCGCTCGATCTCCACCGTGGTCGTCCTCATGTTCGTCGCGCTGTTCGTGTCGACGACGAGCATCCAGTTCTTCTCGGCCCAGCAACTCCGGGCCGACTCCCGGAACTCCCGGACGATCCTCGACAGCTACTCGACCAAACGCGGCGCGATCCTGGTCGACGGCACCCCCATCGCCGAGTCGAAGCCCGTGGACGACCAGTACAACTACCAGCGCACCTACGCGAACGGCGACCTGTACAGCGCCGTGACCGGGTACTTCACCATCGGGCAGGGCGAGACCGGGGTCGAGAGCGCCGAGAACTCCTACCTCGCGGGCACGAGTTCCGACAGCTTCTTCAGCAACATCAACTCGATCCTCACCGGGCAGGACGTCCAGGGCGACGACGTCAACCTGACGATCGACCCGCAGGTGCAGCAGGCCGCGTTCGACGCACTCGGCTCGAACACCGGCGCGGTCGTCGCCATCGAGCCGAAGACCGGCAAGATCCTCGCCATGGTGTCGAAGGCGTCGTTCGATCCCAACACCCTCGCCGTGCACGACACGAAGCAGGTCCTGGCCCAGTACCACGCCCTCCTGTCCGCCGAGAGCCAGCCGCTGCAGAACCGCGCGATCGCCGGCGACCTGTACGCGCCGGGGTCCACGTTCAAGCTGATCGTCGCGTCCGCCGCATTCGCGAGCGGTGACTACGACCTCGACTCGACGCTGCCGAACCCGTCGACACTGACCCTGCCGGGCACGAGCCGCACGATCAACAACGCAGAGGGCGGGTCCTGTGGCGGTGGCAACACGGTCACCATCGCCGTCGCGATCCAGAACTCGTGCAACATCCCGTTCGCGGAGCTCGGCCAGAAGCTCGGCTACGACGCCATCAACGCGATGGCCAAGCAGTACGGCTTCGGCGACAGCATCCACGTGCCGATGGCGAGCACGCCGAGCCAGTACCCGCAGACCGACGGCACCGCCGAGCTCATGCGGAGTGCCTTCGGTCAGCAGAGCGTCCGGGTGACCCCGCTCCAGATGGCGATGGTCTCGGCCGGTATCGCGAACGGCGGCCGGGTGATGAGCCCCACGCTCATCGACAAGATCACGACGAGCGACCTGAAGACGGTGGTCCCGTTCCAGGCCAAGCAGTACGGCGACCCGATCTCGTCCGACGTCGCCTCCGACCTGACCAAGGCCATGGAGAGCGTCGTCGACAACGGCACCGGCACCAATGCGAGAATCGACGGGGTCGACGTGGCGGGCAAGACGGGCACCGCCGAGAACGGGACGGGCGATCCCTACACGCTCTGGTTCACCGGGTTCGCCCCCGCGAAGGACCCGCAGGTCGCCGTCGCCGTGGTCGTGGGGAACGGCGGCGGACTCGGACAACAGGGCGTGGGCAACACGGTCGCGGCTCCGATCGCGAAGAAAGTCATGGAGGCGGTGCTGAACAAATGAGACCCACCAGCGGACTCACCTTCGGTGGGCGGTACCAGCTCTCCTCCCGCGTCGCGATCGGCGGCATGGGCGAGGTGTGGCAGGCGACCGACCTCGTCATCGGTCGCACCGTCGCGCTCAAGATCCTCAAGGACGAGTATCTCGGCGACCCCGGGTTCCTCGAGCGCTTCCGCGCGGAGGCCCGACACGCGGCACTCGTCAACCACGAGGGCATCGCGAACGTCTTCGACTACGGCGAAGAGGACGGTAGCGCCTACCTCGTCATGGAACTCGTCCCCGGCGAGGCGCTCTCGACGCTGCTCGAGCGTGAGCACACACTCCCCGTCGACAAGGTCCTCGACATCGTCGCGCAGACCGCCAACGCCCTGCAGGCCGCGCACGCGGTCGGGCTGGTGCACCGGGACATCAAGCCCGGCAACCTCCTGATCACCCCGGACGGCCGGGTGAAGATCACGGACTTCGGCATCGCGCGCATCGCCGATCAGGTCCCCCTGACCGCGACGGGTCAGGTGATGGGCACCGTGCAGTACCTGTCGCCGGAGCAGGCGAGCGGCCACCCGGCGTCGCCCTCGACGGACATCTACTCGCTCGGGATCGTCGCCTACGAGTGCCTCGCGGGCAAGCGTCCGTTCACGGGTGAGTCCCAGGTCGCGATCGCGATGGCGCACATCAACGAGCAGCCCCCGGAGCTCCCGGCGTCGATCCCCGAGCCCGTGCGCGATCTAGTGATGTCCTGCATCGCGAAGAAGCCCGCCGACCGCCCGGCGACCGCGGCGAACCTCGCACGCGCGGCGCAGGCACTGCGACGTGGTGACGTCGCCGCGGCCACCGTCGCCGTGCCGGCGCTCGGTGCAGCCACGGTCGCCTTCAACCCGCCGGTCGGCAACGACGACGCCACGAGCATCATCGGGACCCAGGCCACCCAGCGGCTCGCTCCGACGCCGGGGCCGGCCGTGCCCAGGGGCCCCGGCACCCCGCCGACCCCCGACGACGACGGCCGGAAGCGCCGGCCCTGGTTGTGGCCCCTCATCGTCCTCGGGGCGCTCCTCGTCGCGGCGCTCGTCATCGGCGGCATCGTGTTCGCGAACCGCGGCAACCAGCAGGACCCGAGCGCGTCGGAGACCCCATCGCACGCGTCCACGCCGAAGCGGTCCGAGCCGAGCGACAGCCCGAGTTCCACGCCGACCACCGCCCAGCCCCAGACCGTCACGGTGAACGAGGGCGACTACACGGGCAAGAACGTCGACGACGTGGCGGCCGCGCTGCGCGCCGAAGGGTTCACCGTCAAGGTCGTCACCGGCGATCCGGCGTCGAGCACGACGCCGGAGAACACGGTGCAGTCCATCGACCCCACCGGCAACCTGCCGTACGGCTCCACCATCACCGTCAAGGCCTACGGGCCCATGCCGTCGGCGCCGACCCCGTCCACCGCCACGGCCTCGCCGATCTCGTCGGACGGCACCTTCACGGCGACCTGGCCGGCGTACACGCAGTGCCCGACCGGCTACAGCCTCACCGAGTACTCGTACACGATCCAGAACGGCACGGACGGCTCCGGGGCGTCCTCGGGGGCGACCCGCGGCACGTCGGTCCGCGTCTCCGCCGGCTCGCCCGGAACGGTGTCCCTCACCTACACCGTCAACTGCGGGGACCTGCAGTCGGGCTCGTCCCAGCCGCTCACCGTGCAGTACCAGCCGGCTGCGACGAGCACGCCCACACCGAGCTCCGCCGGGACCCCGGGTACCCCCGGCACCTCGAACGACGACGCGAACAACGTGCTCGACCAGATCGCGAACCGGGTCGGTCTGCACCGCTGATGACCTTCCGATAACGGTTCGCCACCGGGTCGCCCGCGCCAGCGATCCGTCAGGAACCCCTGCCGTACACTGATCGCGACGGACACTCGGAGGACACGTGGCAGAAGGTGTGACCGCGGGGATCTCCCTCCTCGCCGGCCGGTACGAGATCGGCGACACGATCGGCCGGGGCGGCATGGCGACGGTCCACATCGGCAACGACACCCGGCTCGGTCGTCGGGTCGCGGTCAAGCTCCTCAAGCCGAGCCTGGCGAACGACCCCTCGTTCCGCACGCGCTTCCGGCAAGAGGCCCAGGCCGCCGCGCGCATGGCCCACCCGACAATCGTCCGCGTGTACGACGCCGGTGAGGAAACGGTGACCGAGCCCTCCGGTGCCGAGGTCCAGGTGCCGTACATCGTCATGGAGTTCGTCGAGGGCCGTCCGCTCAGCGACATCCTCACCGACGGCCCGCTCGCTCCGGACGAGGCCGTCCGCATCACCGAGGGCATCCTCACCGCGCTCGAGTACAGCCACCGTGCGGGTGTCGTGCACCGGGACATCAAGCCCGCGAACGTCATGGTGACGCAGTCCGGCCAGGTCAAGGTCATGGACTTCGGGATCGCGCGGGCCATCACCGACACCTCGGCGACCGTGGCCCAGACGACCGCGATCCTCGGAACCGCCTCGTACTTCTCCCCCGAGCAGGCCCGCGGCGAGACCGTCGACGCCCGCACCGACCTGTACTCGACGGGCATCGTCCTGTTCGAGCTGCTCACCGGTCGTCCGCCGTTCCGCGGGGACTCGCCCGTGGCGGTCGCGTACCAGCACGTCAGCGAGCAGCCGGCCGCCCCGAGCACCGTGAACCCAGCCGTGTCGCCCGCACTCGACGCGGTCACGCTGCGCGCCCTCGCGAAGGACCGGTCCCAGCGGTTCCAGAGCGCCGCGGAGTTCCGCCGTGACCTCCAGCAGGCCGCGTCCGGGCACGTCCCCGCGACGCGTCGACTACCGGCCGCCGCCGACGCCTCGACCGTCCTGTTCGGCGTCGACCCCCGGACCTCCGACAGCGCCGACGCGGCCTTCCGCGAGCTCGACGACCCCGATGACGCCCGCCCGCAGCGGACGCAGAGCCGACCGCCCGTGGCGTGGATCTGGCTCGGCGTCATCGTCATCGCAGCCGTCGTGATCGCCGTCGTCTGGTGGGTCGCGAACCTCCAGCCGTCCACGTCGTCCGTGTCCTCGTCGGTGTCCGTGCCGAACGTGGCCGGCGCGACCTGGCAGACCGGACAGAAGGCCCTGGAGAAGCGCCATCTCGTCGCCGTCCGCGTCGACAAGAACTCGACGTCGGTCCCGAAGGAAACCATCATCCGGACCACGCCCGGCGCCGGCACGAACGTCGCGCCCCAGCAGAACATCCGGGTGGTGGTCTCGGCGGGTCCGGCGCAGGTCGCCGTACCGGACGTGACGAACCAGTCCCAGGACGCCGCCGAGACCACCCTGAAGTCGCAGGGCCTCAAGATCGGCAGCAGCAACTCGGGGTACTCGGCGACCGTGCCGGCAGGCACCGTCCTCAGCACCGACCCGGGCTCGGGCACGACCGTCAACAAGGGCTCGGTCGTGAACATCGTCGTCTCGAACGGCAAGATCCAGCTGCCCGACGTCACGAAGCAGCCCTTCTCGACGGCGAACGCCACCCTCGCCGGCCTCGGGCTCACCGTGCAGCCGCAGCCGGACTACACCTGCACGGGCAGCACCGTGACGCAGCAGTCGCTCCCGCCGGGCGATCAGCCGCAGGGCTCGACCGTGCAGCTGACGTACTGCGCGGCCTCCGCGCAGCCCACGCAGACATCGACGCCGGCACCGACCCAGAGCAGCGACTCCGGGAACGGCGACGACGACCACTGACGGTTCGTCGACCGTCCGGGGCGCCGCCTCCAGCGGACCGCGTGGTCCTCTCCAGACCGCGTGGCCCTCATCGGAGATCGCGTACCCCTCATCGGGCCGCGTGACCCGCAGGTCGCCCGCGCGTCGCCCTCAGCGGTCCGCGCGTCGCCGTCAGCGGTCCGTCGAGGGCGACGTGATGAGCGGACCGAGTCCGTCCGCAGCCGTGGCTGCACCCGCGAGCCCGGTCAGCTCGAGCCAGTTCCCCACCATGCGGTACCCGCCCTCGGTCAGGACGGACTCCGGGTGGAACTGCACGCCGAACACCGGAGCCTCCCGGTGCTGGACCCCCATGATCACACCCCCGGTCGTCCGCGCGGTGACCTCGAGTTCGTCGGGCACCGTGCCGTCGACCACCGCGAGCGAGTGGTACCGGGTCGCCGTGAACGGCTGCGGAACGCCGACGAACAGCGGGCTGTCGTCGTGCATCACGCTCGACGTCTTGCCGTGCATGAGTTCCTCGGCGTGGGTCACCGTGGCACCGAGTGCCTCCGCGATGGCCTGGTGTCCGAGGCACACCCCGAGCAACGGCACGTCGGCGCCGATCGCAGCATGCACGGCGGGGATCGAGACACCGGCGGCGGCGGGAGCGCCGGGCCCCGGCGACAGCAGGACGCCGTCGTACTCGGCGATGCGGTCGGCGATGGCGTCCGCATCGATCGCGTCGTTGCGGACCACGTCGGTCTCGGCACCGAGCTGTTGCACGTAGCCGTTGAGCGTGTAGACGAAGCTGTCGTAGTTGTCCACGACCAGGATCCGGCTCATCGGTGGCCGACCGTCACGTCGGGGGTGGGGATCAGCTCCTGCACCCAGGGGAACACCCACAGGTCGAGGACGGCGAGGACGATCGCGACGAGGACCAGGACCTCGACGATCCGTACCCACACCGGACCGGGCAGGACCCGCCAGAGCGCACCGTACATGTGGTCTCCTAACCCTTGACCTCGGACGCGATGGCCGTCGGCGCTCCCGCGGACCGTGGCTGCCACGAATCGAACACACTGAAGGCGATGATGCGCTCCTGCGCCGAGTACATCGGGTTGCAGCTCGTCATCGTCATGATCCGGTCCTTCGTCGCGACGCCGACGTCGTCGGGGTCCTGGTCGAGGACCGTCACCTGCGTCGGCGGCACGTACTCCAGGTTGCGGAACGTGTAGGTGTAGAAGCCGTCCGCGGTCTCGAGGTAGATCTTGTCGCCGATCTGGAGGTTCGCGATCTGGTTGAACGGGGCGCCGTGCGTCGTGCGGTGACCGGCGACGGCGAAGTTCCCGACCTGCCCGGGCATCTGGGTGTGGTCGTAGTGCCCGATGCCGATCGTGTCGAGTGTGCCCGCCGTGGTCGTGCCGCCGGCCATGGGGACGGCGTAGGTCGCACCGAACCGGGGCACGTACATGACGCCGAACACCTTGGTGTTGCCGGGCTGCGCGCTGACCTTCGGCGGACCGTACCCCTGCGTGGGGGTGGGCGCTGGCGTCGAGATCGCACCGAGCGACTTGCTGAACTGCTGGGCCTGGTGTTCGTGCTGCTTGGCGACGACCAGGTCGTTGAACCACTGCTGCCACGCGATGAACAGGAGGACGAGCACACCCGCCGTGATGAGCAGGTCGCCCAGGACACCGAGGACGGTCACGTGGCCTCGGCGTCGACGACGGCCCCCCGCGTCCGGGGACGGGGCGTGAGCGTCGCCCTCGACGGGCACCTCGGTCACGGTCATGTGGTTCGTCCCCCGTCCGACAGCCCACCCACCCGAGCGGGTGGCAGATGTGTTGACGGTAGGATACCGGCCATGGCCAAGCAGAAGGACCGTACGAAGCCCGCCCGGCAGGCCCGAGCCGACTCGGTCGACACTGCCGGCGGTGCACCGAACCCGGTGTGGTTCAAGCCGGTCATGTTCGGCTTCATGCTCGTCGGCCTCGCCTGGGTCATCGTGTTCTACGTTTCGCAGGGAACGCTGCCCGTGCCCACGCTCGGGTCGCTCAACATCCTGATCGGCTTCGGGATCATGTTCATCGGGTTCCTCATGACGACGAAGTGGCGCTGAGGCGAACACGATCTGTCCGCCGGGTGACGGCGGAGCCTAGTGGACTTACACAGCTGTGATTATCCCCAATGTGGACATGGCTGTGGATAACTCATCCCCCTCTTCGGGGGGAGACGGAAGGCCCGCGGACCGGACGGTCCGCGGGCCTTCGTGTGTCGGGCCTCCCGACGGTGCTCACGTGTACACGGCGTAGGCCGCTGCGGCGATGGCGACCGCGACGACGGCCTCGGCGACGAGCAGGGTGATCTGGAGCCCACGCCGTCGGACATTGCGGGTCCGGGTGAAGATGAACCCCGTCACGAACCCCGCGACGACGCCGCCGACGTGCGCCTGCCATGCGACGCCGGCGACCAGGAACCCGATCACCAGGTTGAGCCCGATGATGACCAGGATCTGGACCGCGTTGCCGCCGAGACTCCGCTGGAGCACGAAGAACACCGCGAACAGTCCGAAGATCGCCCCGGAGGCGCCGATCACCGTGGTCTGTGGCGCCAGCACCGTCACCGCCACCGAACCGACGAGACCGCTGATGAAGTACAGCGCCACGAACCGCCAGGTCCCGAGCATCTGCTCGAGCATGCGGCCGAAGATCCACACGGCCCACATGTTGAACAGGATGTGCAGGAAGCTGCCGTGCACGAACATCGTCGTGATCAACCGCCACGGCTGCGTCGGCAGCCAGTACGGGTTGTAGTCGAGCGCGGCGGTGACCGGCCCGTTCGTCCCGCCGGTCAGCATCTGCAGCAGCCAGATGGCGACGCTGACGACGACGATGACCGTCGTCGCTTTCTGGTCGATCATGCCGAAGCGACGCCGTGCCACCGTGAAGGTGCTCGGGCCGACGGTCCGGCGGTTCGACGAGAACTGCGCGCGCTGCTCACGCACGCACTCGGGGCAGTGCACCCCGACGGCGGCCGGCGTCTGGCACTCGGTGCAGATCGTCCGTCCGCAACGCTGACACAGGATGAAGCTCTGCCGGTCCGGGTGCCGGTAGCAGAAGTTCGCTCGGTCTTGGGAGAAGTCGGTCACTACGCCCCGGCGCCAGCGGAGTCGGTCACGTCGATGCTCTGGATGACGACGTCCTCACGCGGCTTGTCGCGGCCGTCGGTGGGGACGGCCTCGATCGCGTCGACGACCGCGCGCGACTCGTCGTCGGCGACCTCACCGAAGATCGTGTGCTTGCCCTGCAGCCACGGGGTGGCGACGGTCGTGATGAAGAACTGCGAGCCGTTGGTGCCGCGGCCACCCTGGGTGCCGGCGTTCGCCATCGCCAGGATGTACGGCTGCTGGAACGTGAGCTCCGGGTGGATCTCGTCGTCGAACCGGTAGCCCGGGCCGCCGATGCCCTGGCCGAGCGGGTCGCCGCCCTGGATCATGAAGTCCTTGATGATGCGGTGGAACACGACGCCGTCGTACAGCTTGTCCGTCGACACCTTGCCGGTACCCGGGTGCGTCCACTCCTGCGTGCCCGTGGCGAGTCCGACGAAGTTCGCGACCGTCTTGGGTGCGTGGTTGCCGAAGAGGTTGACGCGGATGTCGCCGAGGTTGGTGTGGATGGTTGCAACAGCGGTGTGCGAAGACATGTGGCCATTCTCGCATGCGCTCCCGGGTCGTTCATGGTACTTCCAGACGAGGCACCGTGACCTGCCAGGGTCTCCGGTGGCAGGATGGGCATCTCACCGCCCGATCCGATGGAGGTAGCTCATGACCATGGAACTCTCCCGCAAGCGCAAGAAGCAGATCAAGAAGCTCAAGGGTCAGACGACCACCCTCCTCGGCGAGCAGCGCAAGGTCCTCGAGCACGCGAACGCCATCCTGGCCGAGGCCCGACTGCACGCTGCCGACGCCGCTCGCAACGACCTCGGCCCCCGCGTCAAGGACGCCATCGACAACGGGGTCAAGCCCGCCGTCGCCACCGGCGTGCACGCGGCGACGTCCGCGGCGACCGCCACCAAGACCCGGTTGACCACCGAGGTCGTCCCGAGCCTCGTGTCGACCCTCGGGTCCGCGATGAGCGTCGTGGACCTGGCCAAGGACCCGAAGGTGCGCAAGATCGTCGCCGACGCCACCAAGAAGGCGGCCAAGGCCTCGAAGAAGGGCCGCAAGGCCGCCAAGACGGTGGTCAAGGCCGCGCCGAAGCAGAAGAGCGGACTCGGCTTCGGCGGCGTCGCGCTCATCGTCGTCGGTGCCGTCGCCGTCATCGGAGCCGCGTACGCGGCGTACCAGACCCTCCGTGCCGACGACGACCTCTGGGTCGCCGACGACGCGGACGCGGCGGACAAGCCCGCCGCCTGATCGGATCGCACCACACGAACGGCCCGTGCCACTCGGCGCGGGCCGTTCGTCATGCCGGGAGGGCCATCCCACCCGGCGTCGCCGGCAGCCCTCCGCCGAGATCGCAGCAGATGTCGTTCCGGCGCGGTCCGAAGCGGCATCTCCTGCGATCTCGCGCAAGAGGAGGACCGGAAGGGACGCCCGGACCGAAGGCACTGCGGCGGCGCCGCGCCCCGAGCGCCGAGCGCTCAGGCACGCCCCCGCGACGTCGCGCCGCAGGGCGGCGGCGCGCATGAAGCACTGAACCAGCGGGCTGCGAAGGCGCGAAGCGCCGAGCAGCCCAGACAGCTGGTGGAGCCTAGGGGAATCGAACCCCTAACCCCCGCCTTGCAAAGGCGGTGCTCTGCCAATTGAGCTAAGGCCCCGGATGGTCGGCCATGCTACCGGAGGAGCAGCCGACGGGTCATACGGGCTCGGTGGTGCAGTCACGATGACGGCGAACCGTCGGAGTGGGGCTACTAGGACTTGAACCTAGGACCTCTTCGTTATCAGCGAAGCGCTCTAACCGCCTGAGCTATAGCCCCGAGACCGGATGAAAGCCTACATGACGCGCGCCGCGGGCGCGAATCGGGTGGGGCCTCCAGACCGGTGATCCGGGTCAGTTGTTGGTGAACCCGACGAGCAGACCACCGGTGATCCGCACGCTGAGGTTGTACAGCACGCTCACGATCGCGCCGAGCACCGTGCCGACGACCACGTTGAGGCTCCCGACGACGATCGAGAACCCCATGACCTGGCCCAGCGAGAACTGGTCCATGATCGAGTAGTTGTTCTTGCCGGTGACGTCCTGCAGCAGCTTGTCGATCTGGGTGAACACGCCCGTCTGGTTCAGGATGATCCAGACGAGCATGGTCGCCACGACGATCACGATGCTGCCGGCCAGCGCGATGAGGAACGACAGCTTCACGCACGACCAGAAGTCGAGGTACACCAGGCGCAGCCGGACCTGCTTGGTGCCGACGGGTCGCTTCGTCTTGCGCTGGAGCTTCTCGGCGACACTACTCATTCGTTGACTGGTCCTCTCCGGCCTGCGGGTCGGCGGGCTCGTCCGTTGCCTCGGCGGGGCTCACTGCTTCGACCGGGCCCGCGGGTTCGATCTCGGCGTCGGCCTGGTCGTCCAGGTTCCGTTCACTGTTCCGGGCCACTGCGATGATCCGGTCGTCGTCGGCGAAGCGTGCGAACACGACGCCCATGGTGTCGCGCCCCTTGGCAGGGACCTCGGCCACGGCAGACCTTACCACCTTGCCGGAAGCCAGCACGACGAGCACCTCGTCGTCCCCGCTGACGATGAGACCGCCGACCAGGTCACCCCGGTCGACCGCGAGCTTGGCGACCTTGATACCGAGACCGCCGCGCCCCTGCACGCGGTACTGGTCCACGGCGGTGCGCTTGGCGTAGCCGCCCTCCGTCATCACGAACACGAATCCCTCGTCGTGCGCGACCGAGGCGGACAGCAGCGAGTCGTCCCCACGGAAGGTCATGCCCTTGACGCCGGACGTCGAGCGGCCCATCGGACGCAGGGCGTCGTTGGTCGCGGTGAACCGGAGCGACATGCCGTGCCGCGAGACCAGGAGGAGGTCGTCGGACTCGTCCACCAGGAGTGCGGAGACGAGTGCGTCACCCTCGCGGAGGTTGATCGCGATGATCCCGCCGGTGCGGTTCGTGTCGTACTCGGTGAGCGCGGTCTTCTTGACCAGGCCGTCGCGGGTCGCCAACACGAGGTACTGGGCTGCCTCGTAGTCGCGGATGTCGAGGACCTGCGAGATCTGCTCGTCGGGCTGCATGGCGAGCAGGTTGGCGACGTGCTGGCCCTTGGCGTCGCGCCCGGCCTCCTGGAGTTCGTACGCCTTGGCGCGGTAGACGCGACCCTTGTCGGTCAGGAACAGCAGCCAATGGTGCGTCGTCGTGACGAAGAAGTGGTCCACGACGTCATCCGCTCGGAGCTGGGCGCCCTTGACGCCCTTGCCGCCGCGGTGCTGGGACCGGTAGTTGTCGCTGCGTGTGCGCTTGACGTAGCCACCACGCGTGATGGTGACGACCATCTCCTCCTCGGGGATGAGGTCCTCGACGCTCATGTCGCCGTCGAACCCGAACATCACCTCGGTGCGGCGATCGTCGCCGAACTTGGCGACGATCTCGTCGAGCTCCTCGCCGATGATCACGCGCTGGCGCTCGGGACGCGCGAGGATGTCCTGGTAGTCCGCGATGAGGCGCTCGAGCTCCTCGGCCTCCTCGTGGATCCGCTGTCGCTCGAGGGCGGCGAGACGACGGAGCTGCAGGTCGAGGATCGCGCGTGCCTGGACCTCGTCGACCGACAGCAGCGCCATGAGGCCGTCCCGGGCCTCCTCGACCGTCGGCGACCGGCGGATGAGCGCGATGACCTCGTCGAGCGCGTCGAGGGCGGCGAGGTACCCGCGGAGGATGTGCGCCCGCTCCTCTGCCTTGCGGAGCCGGAAGCGGGTCCGCCGGACGATGACCTCGACCTGGTGGTCGACCCACGCCGAGATGAAGCCGTCGAGCGCGAGCGTGCGCGGGACACCGTCGACGATCGCGAGCATGTTCGCGCCGAAGTTCTCCTGCAGCTGCGTGTGCTTGTACAGGTTGTTGAGCACGACCTTGGCGACCGCGTCGCGCTTGAGGACGATCACGAGGCGCTGTCCCGTGCGGCCGGAGGTCTCGTCGCGGATGTCCGCGATGCCCGCCAGGCGGCCGTCCTTGACGAGCTCCGCGATCTTGACCGCGAGGTTGTCCGGGTTCACCTGGTACGGCAGCTCGGTCACGACGAGGCAGGTCCGACCCTGGATCTCCTCGACGTTGACGACCGCGCGCATGGTGATCGAACCACGGCCCGTGCGGTAGGCGTCCTGGATGCCGCGGACGCCGAGGATCTGCGCGCCGGTCGGGAAGTCCGGGCCCTTGATCCGCTGCATGAGCGCCTCGAGGAGCTCCTCGCGCGTCGCGTCCGGGTGTTCGAGCGCCCACTTCGCGCCCTCGGCGACCTCGCGCAGGTTGTGCGGCGGGATGTTCGTGGCCATGCCGACCGCGATGCCGACCGACCCGTTGACGAGCAGGTTCGGGAAGCGCGACGGCAGGATCGACGGTTCCTGCGTGCGGCCGTCGTAGTTGTCCTGGAAGTCGACGGTGTCTTCCTCGATGTCCCGCACCATCTCGAGCGCGAGCGGAGCCATCTTCGTCTCGGTGTACCGCGGGGCGGCTGCACCGTCGTTGCCGGGGGACCCGAAGTTGCCCTGGCCGAGCGCGAGCGGGTACCGGAGGCTCCACGGCTGCACCAGGCGGACGAGGGCGTCGTAGATGGCGGAGTCGCCGTGCGGGTGGAACTGCCCCATGACGTCGCCGACCACGCGTGAGCACTTGGAGAAGGCGCGGTCCGGGCGGTACCCGCCGTCGTACATCGCGTAGAGGACGCGCCGGTGCACGGGCTTGAGGCCGTCACGGACCTCCGGGAGCGCACGCCCGACGATGACGCTCATGGCGTAGTCGAGGTAGGACCGCTGCATCTCGAGCTGGAGGTCGACCTGCGAGATGCGGTCGCCCGAGAGCACGATGTCGCCGGCGTCGCCGTGCACGACCTCGGGCTCGTCGCCGCCGTTGTCGTTGTCGTCAGCCATGTGCTGCCTCTCTCATCGGCCGGGAGGCCGTGGTTCCGTCCTGCTCGGGCGTCGCGCCGGCAGGTGGTCGGGGCGCGCGGGGCGCGCGGTGCCTCAGATGTCCAGGAAGCGGACGTCCTTGGCGTTCTGCTGGATGAACTGACGACGCGACTCGACGTCCTCGCCCATGAGGGTGGCGAACACGCCGTCGACCGCGGCGGCGTCCTCGAGGGTGACCTGGAGCAACGTGCGGGTGTCCGGGTTCATCGTCGTGTCCCAGAGCTCCTTGTAGTCCATCTCGCCGAGGCCCTTGTAGCGCTGGATCCCGTTGTCCTTCGGGATCCGCTTGCCCGCCGCGAGACCGGCCTGCAGCAGGACGTCGCGCTCGCGGTCACTGAACACGTACTCGTGGGCCGAGTTCGACCACTTGAGTCGGTAGAGCGGGGGCTGCGCGAGGTACACGTAGCCACGTTCGATGAGCGGACGCATGTAGCGGAACAGGAGCGTCAGCAGCAGCGTGGTGATGTGCTGGCCGTCGACGTCGGCGTCGGCCATGAGCACGATCTTGTGGTACCGCGCCTTGTCCGGGTCGAAGTCCTCGCCGATGCCGGCACCGAACGCCGTGATCATCGACTGGATCTCCTGGTTCGCCAGCGCGCGGTCGAGTCGGGCCTTCTCGACGTTGAGGATCTTGCCGCGCAGCGGGAGGATCGCCTGGGTGAGCGGGTTGCGCCCCTGCACCGCTGATCCGCCGGCCGAGTCGCCCTCGACCATGAAGATCTCGCTGACCGTCGGGTCCTTGGACTGGCAGTCCTTGAGCTTGCCCGGCATCCCGCCGGATTCGAGCAGGCCCTTGCGCCGCGTGGTCTCGCGCGCCTTCCGCGCCGCCATGCGCGCCTGGGAGGCCTGGATCGCCTTGCGGACGACGTCGCGCGCCTGCGTCGGGTTGCGCTCGAGCCAGTCGCCCAGTTCCTGACCGACGACACGCTGGACGAACGACTTCGCCTCGGTGTTGCCGAGCTTCGTCTTGGTCTGGCCCTCGAACTGCGGTTCGGCGAGCTTGACGGAGATGACGGCGGTCAACCCCTCGCGGATGTCGTCACCCGTGAGGTTGTCGTCCTTCTCCTTGATGATGTTCTTGTCGCGCGCGTACTTGTTCACGAGCGAGGTGAGCGCGGCGCGGAAGCCCTCTTCGTGCGTGCCGCCCTCGTGCGTGTTGATCGTGTTCGCGAAGGTGTGGACGCTCTCTTGGTACGAGGTGTTCCACTGCATGGCGAGCTCGAGGGAGATCTTCCGGTCGGTGTCCTCGGACTCGAGGGAGATCACGTCGGGGTGGATCACCTCCGCCTTCTTCGTGCTGACGAGGTACTCGACGTAGTCGACGAGCCCGCGCTCGTAGTGGAAGACGTCCTTCCGTGCTTCTTCGCCCTCGTCGGGGACACGCTCGTCGTGGAGCGTGATCCGGAGCCCCTTGTTGAGGAACGCCATCTGCTGGAACCGCGTGCGCAGGGTCTCGTAGTCGAAGTCGACGGTCTCGAAGATGTCCGCGTTCGGCCAGAACGTGATCGTCGTGCCGGTGGTGTCGGTCTCCTCGTCCTGGGAGAGCGGCGCGACGGGCACGCCGTCGGTGTAGCTCTGCCGCCACACGTGGCCCTGTCGGCGCACCTCGACGTCGAGTTCCGAGCTCAGGGCGTTCACGACCGACGACCCGACGCCGTGCAGGCCACCGGACACCGCGTACCCGCCGCCGCCGAACTTACCGCCGGCGTGCAGGACCGTCAGCACGAGCTGGACGGTCGAGATGCCCTCGTTCGGGTGGATGTCGACCGGGATGCCACGGCCGTTGTCGGTGACGCGCACACCGCCGTCCTCGCGGATGACGATGTCGATCTGGTCGCAGTACCCCGCCAGGGCTTCGTCGACCGAGTTGTCGACGATCTCCTGGACGAGGTGGTGGAGCCCACGTGGTCCGGTGGAGCCGATGTACATGCCGGGGCGCTTGCGGACCGCTTCGAGGCCTTCGAGCACCTGGATCTGATCGGCACCGTACGCGTTGTCCTGAGGGGTGTCGCCAGATTCTGATGACATGGTCGTTGTGGCTCCTGCCCGCCTGCGATTCGGTCGTGCAGCACGGCGTGTCCGGCGTGCGCCAGCGCCCGCGTGCAACCCCACGAGTCTACCGCAGCAGGCCTGCTCCCGAGGGCTGAGACGCCGATCTGCGGGCCGATTCCGCTCCCAGAGGATTGATTTGTCGCCTCAACCGTAGGTATCGCGAGGGCCGCGCCCCTGGACCGATCTGAGACCGCGTTTCCAGGTCGGGGCGTCCGGGGCGAGAACGCGCACCGACTCGACCCCCGCCTCCGGGTAGCGCTCCGCGATCGTCGTCGTGATCTGCGCGCGCATGAGTCGGAGTTGTGTGGCCCAGGCGGTCGAGTCACACCGGATGAGCAGCGCGTGGTCGTCGATCGACACCGGATCCGAGTGCGCCGCGAGCTCGGCACCGACGACATGGGGCCACGCGGCGATCACCTCGGACTGCGCCAGGGGCTCGGTCCACCCGAGCTCGCTCGTCAGGTTCCCCACCACGTCGCCGAGCCCCCGCGGCTCGCGTCCGACGCCGTAGGGCTCCGAGTCCGCGGAGGCCTCGCGTCGACGACGCCGACGCGCGTCGACGGATCGCTTCGCGGGGTCACCGAACACCGCCTTCAGGTGGAGGTAGAACCGCGTCGGTTCGGTCGGCCGGTCCGGTCGTGGCACCGTCACACCTCCTGCGCGGCCGGACGGGAGGAACGGTGCGCGTCCGCCCCGTCGGTCCCGTCCGTCGATCCGGTCGCCGGGGTCCCCGTCTCGGCGACCGCCGCGGCGTCGCCCGGCGCGTCCACGATCCTCCCGGCGTCGATGTGCACCGTGTGCGCGGCGAGGACCGGCGGCACGTCACCGTGGACGGCCGCCGTGATGAGCACCTGCTCGTACCCGGACACCGCGTTCGCGAGTCGGCCGCGGCGGGTCTCGTCGAGTTCCGCGAACACGTCGTCCAGCACGATGATCGGATCGCCGAGGGACGACTCCGCGCGGAGCACGGCCGCGGCCGCGAGCTTGACCGCCAGTGCGAACGACCACGACTCGCCGTGGCTGGCGTAGCCACGGGCCGGTAACCCGTTGAGCCGGAAGAGGACATCGTCTCGGTGCGGACCGACGAGGGTCAGTCCGCGGTCGAGCTCGTCCCGGCGCCGACGGGCCAGGCCGGCTCGGAACCCGTCCGCCGCGGCGGCCACCGTCACGGGTTCGATCTCGCTCCCGAGCTCCTGCTCGGTCTCCGGGTCGCCGCCGCGGATGCTGAGGACGCCCGCGAGTGACGCCTCGTGGGCCGCACCCGCGACCGCCGCGTAGGCCTCGGCGACGAACGGTGCGAGTCGTCGGACCAGGTGGTCGCGCCCGGCGATGACCTCGGACCCGAGCGCGACGAGGCGGTCGTCCCAGACGTCCAGGGTCGACATCGCGCCGCCGCTGACACCCGAACCGCGCGCCGACTTGAGGAGCGTGTTCCGCTGGCGGAGCGTCCGGTCGTAGTCCGCGAGCACCCCCTGCATGCGCGGGGCGATGAGCACGAGGAGTTCGTCGAGCATCCGGCGCCGGCCGGCGGGCTCACCGCGCACCAGGGCCAGGTCCTCGGGGGCGAACAACACGCTCGTGCAGTAGCGGGGGAGATCCCGGGGCTTGATGGGTGCCCGGTTCACCTGGGCTCGGTTCGAGCCGGTCCGGTTGATCTGCACCTCGGCGAGGATCGTGCGCTCCTCGTACGCGAGCCGTGCCCGGACGATCGCCGCGTCGCACCCCTGTCGCACGAGCGCGGCGTCGGTCGGGACCCGGTGCGAACCGAGGGTGGACAGGTACCCGATCGACTCGACGAGGTTGGTCTTGCCCTGTCCGTTCCGGCCCATGAACAGGTTCGGCCCGCGTGCGAAGTCGACGTCCGCCTCCCGGTAGTTCCGGAAGTCGGTCAGTTGGAGATGGTCGACGTGCACGCGGGCCGAAGGAGCGAGGACCGCTAGGCCTTCTTGACGGCGTGGCCGCCGAACTGGTTGCGGAGGGCGGCGACGGCCTTCATCGTCGGCGACTCGCTGCCCTGACGGGACACGAAGCGCGCGAAGATCGAGGCGCTGATCGCGGGCATCGGCACGGCGTGCTCGATCGCTTCCTCCAGCGTCCAGCGACCCTCACCGGAGTCCTCGACGTAGCCCTCGAGCTCCTTGAGCGTCGGGTCCTCGTCGAGCGCGCGCACGAGCAGCTCGAGCAGCCAGGAACGCACGACCGTCCCGCGCTGCCATGCCCTGAAGGTCCCGGGGACGTCCTTGACCAGGTCCTTGGCCTCGAGGAGCTCGTAGCCCTCGCCGTACGCCTGCATGATCGCGTACTCGATGCCGTTGTGGACCATCTTCGTGTAGTGGCCGGCACCGACCGGACCGGCGTGGACCAGGCCCTCTTCGCGCGGACCCTCGGGGCGGAGCGCGTCGAGCACGGGCATCGCCGTCGCGACGTCCTCGTCCGCGCCGCCGACCATGAGGCCGTAACCGTTGTCGAGGCCCCAGACACCACCGGACACACCGGCGTCCATGTAGCGGATGCCCTTGGCGTCGAGCTGCTTGGCGTGCACCTCGTCGTCGAGCCACTTCGAGTTGCCACCGTCGATGACGAGGTCGCCCGCGTCGAGGACGTCGGCGAGGCCCGAGATCACGTCGTCGGTGATCTTGCCGTGGGGGACCATAACCCACACGAGGCGCGGGCCGGGCAGAGCCGCCGCGAGGTCCGCGAGGCTGGCGACATCGGAGACGGCGGGGTTGGCGTCGTAACCGGTGACCTCGATCCCTGCGTTGCGCAGGCGGGCACGCATGTTGTTGCCCATCTTCCCGAGGCCGACAAGACCGATGTGCATGATTTCCCTTTTCTCGTTGAGTTCGCGCGACGCCCGGTGGTGCCCCGGCGTCAGCGCAGGAGGAGGTTGGGCTGGAGCAGGTACCGGTAGCCGTCCGCGGCCGCGTCCTCGCGCGAGGTCTGTCCCGTGATGAGCACAGGCCCCGGCTTGTTCGGGTTCTCCGTCTTGGTGAAGGAGATGCGGACGAACTCGGAGTGCACCGCGTTCAACCCGTCCAGGAGGAACTGCGGCTTCAGCGAGACCACGGTGTCCTCTCCGGTCAACTGCGCGTCGATCGACTCTGATGCCTGCGCTTGTTCGGATCCGATCGCCTCGAGCGTGAGCCCGTCGACCGAGAAGGTGAATCGGAGCGCGGCTTCGCGCTCGAGGACGAGGGAGACGCGACGGACGGCCTCGACCAGTTCCGCGGTGTTGAGCACCGCGTGGTCGGGGACGGTGTCGGGGAACAGCCGGCGGACCGGCGGGTAGTTGCCCTTGATGAGCAGCGAGGTGACGGTCTTGTCGTCGGCACGGAACGCGATGAGTTCGCGGTCCTGGTTGCCGCTGATCGACACCGACACGGTGCTCGCTGATCCGAAGGTACGTCCCACCTCCTGAAGGGTACGCGCGGGTACCAGGGCGTGCATCGGGTCAGCGCCGACGCGCCCGCTGTCCCATGCGATCGTCCGGACGGCGACCCGGTAGCGGTCCGTCGCGACGAGGGACAGGTCGGTGTCGCCGACCTCGAGTTGCACACCCGTGATGACGGGGGTGACGTCGTCACGGCTGGCGGCGACCGCCACCTGCGCGACGGCCTCGGAGAAGGCGTTGCCCGGGATGACGCCCGTCTGGGGACCGACCTCGGGCAGGGTCGGGTACTCGGCCACGGGCATGCTCAGGAGCGTGAAGTGTGCCGATCCGCACGTGACCGTGATGCGGGACTCGTCGGTGCTGAACACGACCGGCGCGTTCGGGAGGCGGCTGGCGATGTCAGCGAGGAGGCGCCCGGACACGAGCACGGTGCCGGGGTCGTCGATCTGCGCCGGGATGCGGGTCTGCGCACTGACCTCGTAGTCGAACGACGAGAGCGTCAGGTGGTCGTCCTCGGCGTGGATGAGCACACCCGACAGGATCGGGAGCGTCGTGCGCTGGGGGAGGAGCTTGACCGCGAAGGAGACCGCTTCGCTGAAGACGTCCCGGTTGACATGGAACTGCACAGCTGGGACCCCTGTCCTTCGGTTCGGTGACGGCGGCCCCCATTGTGGCACAGCGGGCGGGGGCGGGATCCGTGTCGTTCGGCCGCTGGGGACCGTCCACAAGGTTGGCCCCCTGAGAGAGATCGTTAACCAGGAGTAATGGTCTTAACGCTTGTGCACAGTGTGGATAACTCTGTTGATCGTTGTCAGGACGGGGAACTACAACCGTGTGACTTGTGAGCAGCGTGTGGAGCGGCCGTGGACGAGGAAAACTCGTCGGGAACTCCATCCCGACGACGTCCACAGCTGGGCCCTCGTCCATGAACAGGGGAGCGGCGTGTCATCCACAGTTATCCACACGTTGTGCACATCTTGTGGAGACCGGACGGTGGTGCTCTCCGGAGGCGGCGTCGCGGCCGTCCCGCAGCCGGGCCGGGGGGACGCATGGCGGGGCCGCGGTGGGCCTCCCGGCCGGCGCGCGGAGGGGGGTACGAGGGCGACGTTGGCGGTGCTACTTGTAGCGGCGGTCCTGCTTGATGCGGCTCGTGAGCTCGGTCACCTGGTTGTAGATCGACCGACGTTCCTTCATGAGTTCGGTGATCTTCTTGTTCGCGTACATCACGGTCGTGTGGTCGCGGTTGCCGAACAGCTGCCCGATCTTGGGCAGGGACAGACTCGTCATCTCGCGGCAGAGGTACATCGCGATCTGCCGGGCGGTCGCGATCGCCTGGGAGCGGGAGGAGCCGTAGAGGTCGTCGACGGACAGTTTGAAGTAGTCCGCGGTGTGCGTGATGATGTCGACCGGTGCGATGACGTTGTCCTCGTCGAGCGTGATGAGGTCCTTGAGCACTGTCTGCACGAGTGCCATGTCGACCTCGGTCCGGTTGAGGCTCGCGAACGCGGTGACCCGGATGAGCGTCCCCTCGAGCTCGCGGATGTTGCTCGACACCTTGGACGCCATGAACTCGAGGATGTCGTCGCGCACCTGCAGGTGGTCGCTCTGCGCCTTCTTGCGGAGGATCGCGATGCGGGTCTCGAGGTCCGGTGCTTGGACGTCCGTGATCAGGCCCCACTCGAACCGGCTGCGCATGCGGTCCTCGAAGCCGGTCAGGTGCTTCGGCGGCAGGTCCGACGTGATGACGACCTGCTTGTTGTGGTCGTGCAGGGTGTTGAAGGTGTGGAAGAAGGCCTCTTGCGTGGAGTCCTTCCCCTGCAGGAACTGGATGTCGTCGATGAGCAGGATGTCGATGTCGCGGTAGCGCTGCTGGAACTGCGCGGAGCGGTTGTTCGCGATCGAGTTGATGAAGTCGTTGGTGAACTCCTCGCTCGAGACGTACCGGACGCGGATGCCGGGGTACAGGCTCTCGGCGTAGTGCCCGATGGCGTGGAGGAGGTGCGTCTTGCCGAGGCCGGAGTCGCCGTAGATGAACAGCGGGTTGTAGGCCTTCGCCGGGGCCTCGGCGACCGCGACAGCGGCGGCGTGTGCGAAGCGGTTGGAACCGCCGATGACGAAGTTGTCGAAGTTGTACTTCGGGTTGAGGCGCGAGTCCGGGCGGCCGGCATTCGACGGGTTGTCCACCGGCGCGGGCACGAACGGGGCCTCAACGTACTGGCGCGGGGCCGTGCCCTGCTCCATCGGCGGGACGGGTGCCGATGCCGCGTACGCGGGGACCACCGGATCCGTGCGGGGTTCCGGGGTCAGTTCGGGGTTCACCGTGATCGCGAAGTTGGCGACCGAGTCGTCACCGAGGCGCGAGACGGCCTCGGTGATGGGGACCCGGATCCGCTGCTCGAGCATGCCGCGCGTCAGGTCGTTGGGCACCTCGAGGTAGAGCGTCCCGGCGAGCACGCCCTTCGGTTCGACCAGGTTGAGGAATCCGTGCAGCTGCGGGGTGATCCGGTCGTCGTCCTCGAGGAGTCCGAGCACCGAGGCCCAGAGGTCCTCGACGGGTGCCGGGATCGTCATGGCGCGCTCGTCTCCTCTGGTCGGTCGACGTGGACCGACGGTCGCTCCGGCCGGCTCCCGCACAGCGCCGACGTCGCCCGCGAGTCGTGGGCGGACCACTCGGCCGTACACAGGGTTGTCCACAGTGTTCTCCACGAGTCGCGGATCGTGCTCGTGCCCGGTCCCGCCGGGTGATCACGGGCCGCGCGCCCCTGGATCAACCCACTGTAATTGCTCGCGGCGCGTCGGACGCAACCGGAGTTGTCCCCAATGTGGAGAATGAGCGGTTGGTCCCGTTCGTTTGACCCAGGGCCCGTCCTCACGTACCGTTGAACGGTTGACTGCGGCCAATCGGTCGCGCCCAGAGCGTCCGTTCCCATCGCGTCAACGGACCCAACGTGACCGGACCGCCGCGAGCGTCCGTGTGGAGACGAGATCATGAGCAAGCGCACCTTCCAGCCGAACAACCGCCGCCGCGCCAAGAAGCACGGCTTCCGCGCTCGTATGCGGACCCGCGCCGGCCGTGCCATCCTGGCCGCCCGCCGCAGCAAGGGCCGCACCGAGCTCTCGGCCTAACCCCCGGGGTTGTTGGCCCGAGCCAACCGGATCGTCCGAGGTGACGACTACCGAACCGTCGTGCGTCGTGGTCGCAGGAGCGCCACGGCGCACGCCGTCGTATCGGTGGTCGTCCGTGCCGATGCCGATCCCACCCGGTTCGGGTTCATCGTCTCGAAGGCAGTGGGGAACGCGGTGACCCGGAACCTCGTCCGCCGCAGGCTCAAGGCCGTCGCCCACGAACTCGTCGTCGATCACCCTTCGGGGCTCGATGTGGTCGTCCGCGCACTGCCAGCCGCCGCGCAGGCCGGCTGGCCTACCCTCATCGCAGATGTCAGGCAGTGCTTCAGTCGGAGCACGAGCCAGAGCAAGGGTGTGAACAAGGCATGAGACGAGCACTGTCGGCCGTCGCGTTGCTCCCGCGCAACGTGTGCGTGGTGGTGCTGCGCGCGTACCGCGCGGTCGTCTCCCCGCTGTACGGCGAGGTCTGCCGGTACCACCCGTCGTGCTCGCGGTACGCACTCGAGGCCATCCAGCAGTACGGCGTCGTCGTCGGCTCCAGCATGGGCGCCTGGCGTATCGCCCGGTGCAATCCGTGGGCGGCCGGTGGCATCGACGACGTCCGGGCTCGGACCGCGCCCTATCCCGTGACCCGCTTCGGGTTCGTGCTGCCCCGCCCAGCCGGCGACACCCGCGCGCTCGGCACCCGCCGGCTCGACGGCACCCCCGTCCTGGAGACCCGCCCCGTGGACGGCACCCACCGTTCGGCCCCGCAGGCCGCCCCGACCTCCCGGCGTCGCCGGTTGACACCGCACCCCCGAAAGGCGTGACCGCTTCTCATGGAGTTCCTCGAAAACACGATCCTCTGGCCACTCAAATGGGTGGTCTCCGCGATCCTCGTCGGTTTCCATTCCTTGTTCGCGGCCATCGGCATGGACCCGAACGCCGGGATCACCTGGGTGATCTCGATCATCGGTCTGACCCTCGTGGTGCGGGCGGCGCTGATCCCGATCTTCGTCCGGCAGATCAAGAGCCAGCGGCGGATGCTCGAGGTCGCGCCGCAGCTCAAGAAGATCCAGGACAAGTACAAGGGCAAGAAGGACCAGTTCTCGCGTGAGGCCATGTCCCGCGAGACGATGGCGCTGTACAAGGAGACCGGGACGAACCCGCTGAGCTCCTGCCTGCCGCTCATCATCCAGATGCCGGTGTTCCTGAGCCTGTACTCGACGCTCCACACCGCTCAGATCGACAAGACCGGTATCGGCCTGCTGACCACGCCACTGGCCCATTCGTTCGGTGTCGCGAAGCTGTTCGGCGCTCCCCTGCACGAGACGTTCCTCAGCGCCACGGGCTGGGAGGTCCGCCTCATCGCCGCCGCGATGGTCATCATCATGACCGTCTCGCAGTTCGTCACGCAGCTGCAGATCGTGGCCAAGAACATGTCGCCGGAGACCAAGGCGAGCCCGATGTACCGGCAGCAGCGGATGATGCTCTACGTCCTCCCGCTCGTGTTCGTGTTCTCGGGTCTGAGCTTCCCGCTCGGCGTCATGTTCTACTGGCTCGCCTCGAACGTCTGGACGATGGGGCAGCAGTACGTCGTGATCCGGCGCATGCCGACGCCGGGGTCCGAGGCGGCGCTCGCCCGTGAAGCCCGGCTCGCCCGGAAAGCGCAGCGACGTGGCGCGACCGCCGGTGGCGCTCTCGCCGCCGTGAACGACATCCGCGTGACCGAGATCGAGCGTCCTCGCCCGACGACCCAGCGGCAGCAGCCGGTGGGCAAGAACCGCGCCAAGAAGAACGGGAAGAAGTCGTGACCGACGACGAGCTGCTGACCGAGGACGCGCCCGTGTCCGACGAGCCGACCACCGAGGCACCGGTCGACGACGTGGAGGGCGTCGACGACGAGGTCCGTGATGAGGGCGACATCGCTGCCGACTACATCGAGGAACTGCTCGATATCTGCGATCTCGACGGTGACATCGAGATCGAGGAGCGCGGCGGCCGCGTCTACCTCTCGGTGACCGATCAGGGTGGCGCGCTGCGGGTGCTCTCGAAGCCCGACACGGTGTCGGCGCTGCAGGAACTCACCAGGATCGCCGTACAGGCCGAGACCGGCGAATTCAGCCGTCTGATCCTCGACGTCGGTGGCTCGCGCGATGCTCGGGCGTCGGAGCTCGGTCGGCTCGTGGACACGGCCATCGAGCGGATCGAGGCCGGGTCCCCGAGCGCGGCGCTCCCGCCGATGTCGTCGTACGAGCGCAAGCTCGTGCACGATCTCGTGGCCGAGCGCGGCTTCCACTCGGAGTCCGAGGGCGAGGGCCGCGACCGGCACACGGTCGTCACGCGCTGACGTGGCTGACAGCACGGACGAGCGTTCCGCGTCTGCTGAGGGCGACGTGGAGGTCGCCGTGACCGAGAGCTTGCCGGTCGAGCCAGAGCCGGACGCTGCTTCGGCGGTGTTCGGCGACCACCTCGAGCAGGTCCGGTCCTTCACGCAGGAACTCGCGCGACGTGGCGAGGAGCTCGGGTTGATCGGACCCCTGGAACTCCCACGGCTCTGGACGCGACATATCCTCAACTCGGGTGTGGTCGGACCGCTGCTCCTCGAGGGAGCGAAGGTCGGTGACGTCGGATCGGGCGCGGGACTGCCGGGCCTCGTGCTCGCCATCATGCGGCCTGACGTCGAGATGACCCTCATCGAGCCGATGGAGCGGCGCGTCGAGTGGTTGCGTGGTGAAGCGGACCGGCTCGACCTGCAGAACGTGCGGGTGCTACGCGCCCGAGCCGAGGACGTCGCGGACGACCTCGTGCTCGATCAGGTGACGGCCCGCGCGGTCAGCGCCCTGAGCAAGCTCATTCCGATCACCGTCCCACTCGTCCGCTCGGGCGGGCAGTTGCTGCTCATGAAGGGGGCCCGGGTCGATGCCGAAGTCGATGCGGCGCGGAAGGTGATCCTCCGGAAGCGCCTGACGGATGTCGAGGTCATCGAGCTCGGTGCGGGCGTGGTGGAGGAAACGACCCGGGTCTTCCGGGCTACAGTTGACTGACGTTCCCGTGCGGAGCGTTTGGTCGAGCATCGGACGGCTGCTCGCCGCAGCCGCACCAACGTTTCACGTGGAACATCGAGGCGGGGAAGTGCATTCGTGAGTTCATCTACTGACTTCGACGCGACCACGCCACTCGCGCGCGAGATCGCCGACCTCAATCGGCGGCGACGCGCGCTCGCGACGCAGCAGTTCCCCTTGCCCGAGCAGACGCGCGTGTTCACCGTGTCGAACCAGAAGGGCGGCGTCGGCAAGACGACAACGACGGTCAATCTCGCGGCCGCGCTGGCCCGTGGCGGCGCTCGCGTACTCGTCATCGACCTCGACCCGCAGGGGAATGCCTCGACGGCGCTTGGCGTGGACCACCGCGCGGAGGTCGCCAGCATCTACGACGTGATCGTGGATGAAGCGCCACTCGCCGGCACCATGCAGCAGAGCCCTGAGTCGGAGAACCTGTTCTGCGTGCCGGCGACCATTCACCTGGCGGGCGCAGAGATCGAGCTGGTGTCCCTCGTGGCGCGTGAACAGCGCCTCCGGACCGCGCTGCAGCAGTTCCTCGACGGCGTTGACGAGCCGTTCCACTACGTGTTCATCGACTGCCCGCCGTCGCTGGGTCTGCTGACGATCAACGCGTTCGTGGCGGCCCGTGAGGTGCTCATCCCGATCCAGTGTGAGTACTACGCGCTCGAGGGACTGAGCCAGCTGCTCCGGAACATCGAGCTGATCGAGCGGCATCTCAACCCGGCGTTGCGGGTGTCAACGATCCTGCTGACCATGTACGACGGCCGGACCAATCTGGCGAACCAGGTCGCGAACGAGGTCCGCGAGCACTTCGGCGACCAGGTCCTCGCCACGCTGATCCCCCGGTCCGTGCGCATCAGTGAGGCTCCGAGCTACGGGCAGAGCGTCGTCAGCTATGACACGAATTCACCAGGGTCGCTCTCGTACTTCGAGGCGGCCGCAGAGATCGCAGCACGAGGAGCGAAGCACTGATGGCACCGAAGCGGACCGGACTCGGCAGGGGCATCGGCGCGCTCATCCCGACGAGCCCCGAGCAACAGGAGCGTCCGGTTGACGTCTTCTTCCCCACGAACACGAGTGCTGCGACCAGGGAACCCGCGACGACCGCGACGGATGCCGTCGCTGCGATCCTTGCCGACGGAGCGTCGCCGAACAGCGTCGGCCAGACCGCCGATGACTTGGTTGCCGTGCCCGGCGCTCGCCTGGCCAATCTCAACCCCCTGGACATCGTGCCGAACGCCCAGCAGCCACGCTCGGAGTTCCGCGAGGAAGAGCTCCAGGAGCTGGTCCACTCGATCCGCGAGATCGGCGTCCTGCAACCGATCGTCGTTCGTCCCATTGCGGGCGCGGCCGGAACCGAGCCGCGGTACGAGCTCATCATGGGTGAGCGACGGCTGCGGGCCACGAAGGAACTCGGCCTCGCCACCATCCCGGCGATCATCAAGGAGACGCCTGATGACGCCATGCTGCGCGATGCGCTCCTCGAGAACCTGCACCGTGCGAACCTCAACCCGCTCGAGGAGGCATCGGCCTACCAGCAGCTCCTGGCGGACTTCGGGATCACGCAGGAGCAGCTCGCCGCACGTATCGGGCGTTCGCGGCCACAGATCACGAACACCATCCGCCTGCTCCGACTGCCGTCACCGGTGCAGCGGCGCGTCGCAGCCGGTGTCCTGAGCGCTGGCCATGCTCGCGCGATCCTCTCGGCGCCCGACGCAGAGGCGATGGAGTACCTCGCCGAGAAGATCGTGAACGAGGACCTGTCTGTCCGGGCCGCTGAGGCGGCCGCAGCGGCACTCTCGGCCAAGACGCCCTCGGGGCGGCCGCGGACGGAGCCGTCCAAGCGGCAAGCTCATCTCAATGACCTCGCGGAACGCCTCGGTGACCGCCTCAACACGCGCGTGAAGATCCAGTTGGGGTCGCGCAAGGGCACGCTGCGCATCGACTTCGCAACGATCGAGGATCTCAATCGGATCCTCGAGGACCTGCGGAACGAGGCAGTCGCCGACGCAGCGTCCTGACGTTTCACGTGGAACATCGTGGGGCGCGTCGGCAGGTGGCGTCCGAAGGGGGTCTGCGGCGCTGACCACGATCGGCACGTTGCGTGGCTCGCGCCCTGATCGTGATCCTGCGCACGCCGTCCTTGGACCAGTCGAGCCGCTGGTGGGACCGATCCGGTGTGGCAACGCGGGCGCTGATGGTCGTGCGACGGCCGGGGTCGAGAGACCGGCGTGGCGGTCATGTTGCACGTGAAACCACGGCCGCCCTCCTGCTGGTCGCGCCGCAGCCGGTGCGCGTGACGCCGCGGCGTTGCGCGCGGACCGCGAACAAAGCGCGACGCGATGCAGGCGGAGGATGACTTGACGGCCGTCGCGGGGATGGAACTACGAGCACTGGGGGTCGGGTCCCCCCCGCAGATGGCAACGCCACGGCACGACGAGCGGCTTGGCCTGCGGTGTCCCGACGACGACGGACGGCAGGCCGGAGATCGCTGCAAGAGGTTGACCGCGGCGCTGGTGGCTCGCGCTCGGATGAGCGCGGGGGATCGCGCCGGGACGTTGATCGGGTCCGCCAGGATGGCAGCGAGACGGGCGGCGGTTGGGCCGTCAGGTGGGCGGCGAGTCGGGTGACGCGTGAGGCGGAGCGCGAGGCGTCGGATGGGCGGCGATCCGGGCAGCCATCCGGGCGGCGCGTGAGGGGACCACGATGGGTGATCCTCGCTGCCACCGCGGGCGTAGGCGGCCGTCGCGATGCCGGGTGTGCGGATCGTGATCGGTGCGCCTCGGCGCGCCTCGTCGCCCAGGTGGGCCGTCCTCGGCACCCGGGCGGCGATCAGGCTACGCTCGGTGGACGCGGAGCCGGGCCACCGCAGCGCACGATCGCACAGTCGTGTCCGGCGTCCTCGGTCTGCTGTTGTTCGGCCGCCACGCAGATCGTGCTGCCGCTGGGCGCCCGGTACGCCGATCAGCTTGCTCCTGCGGGGACTACGGGGCCTCGACCGCACGCCGATCAGGACGACCGGTGGCCAACTCCGGCCGGTGCGTTCACCCTCGCCAAGCCACAGAACCGGGTCGTCTCCAACTGCGCCTGGAGCAGCCGAATGTTTCACGTGGAACGCGCGTGCACTGCGCTGCCCGGGACCGGACCGCGCTGCTCGGGACCGGGCTGATCCTTCGTGGGACAGACGACCGCTACCGGCGATGGTCGCGGATGGCCTGCTCGGCGAGCTCGGCGTAGACCCACCCGAGGTCATGACCGGAGGCCAGGAGGGCCTGCGGCACGAGCGACGTCTCGGTGAGTCCGGGAAGGACGTTCACCTCGAGGAACCACGGTGTCTCGACCGCGTCGACGATCATGTCGACGCGCGAGATGTGCCGGAGGCCGAGCGCGACGTGTGCTGCGACTGCTGCGTCGGCCGCCGCCGTTGCGGCTGCGGCCGACAAGCGCGCCGGGGTGTAGAAGGTCGTCTCACCAGCGTTGTACCGCGCCTCGTACCCGTACACGCCGGATCGCGGGACGATCTCGACGGGAGCGAGGGGCACCGGGCCATCACCGGTGTCGACCACCCCGACGGCGATCTCGGTCCCGGTGATGAGCTGCTCGACGATGACGTCGTCGCAGTAGGTGTACGCCGTGACCATCGCTCGCGGCAGATCGGCCGTGTCGTGGACCAGGGTGACGCCCTGCGCGCTCCCACCACGGGCGGGCTTGACCACGAGGGGGACCGGGTGCTCGTCCGCGATGGCCGCGAGCACGCTGACGGCGCCGAGTTCGCGGAAGACGTCGTGCGACAGGGTGACCGATCGCGGCGTGCGGACGCCCGCCCGAGCGGCGAGTGCCGATGCGGTCGGTTTGTCCCAGGCGAGGCGAGCCGAGGTGGCGCGCGAACCGACGAACGGCACGTCGAGCGCCTCGAGGATGCCGCGGAGCGCGCCGTCCTCACCGCTGGCGCCGTGGAGCGCGGGCCAGACGACGTCGGGCTGGAGTTCGCGCAGCGCGGGGAGCAGCGTCGCGTCGGCGTCCCGGAGATCGACCTGCCAGCCGTAGCCGATGAGCGAGTCGGCCACGCGTCGTCCCGAACGGAGCGAGATGTCCCGCTCGTGCGAGATGCCCCCCGCGACGACGACGACGTGACGACGGGCGAACTCCACCATGATGCGTTCCTCGAGTGCGGCCGCGCGGCGCGTGGCGTGATGAATCCCTGGTCAGGAGCGGTCGGCCGAAACGGCGACGCGGGTCAGGACATGTTCGGCGGCGGTGCCGAGACCGTCTGGGCGGCGTCGGGGACCGGCGCTGGCCGGGCGGCGGTGCCGAAGGTCTCGATGAGCTCGAGTTCGTCGTTCACGACGGTCGCGAGCCGCTTCACGCCGGTGCGGATCTGCTCCGGCGTGGGGTAGCAGAAGGAGAGACGCATCTGTCCGCCCCCGCGGCCGTCGGCGAAGAACGCGGTACCCGGCGTGTAGGCGACGAGTTCCTTGACCGCGCGGGGCAGCATCGCCTTGGAGTCGAGCTGGTCCGGCAGCGTGAGCCACACGAAGAACCCGCCGTTCGGCGTGGTCCACTGCAAGTCGGGGAGGAACTCGGCGAGGGCGGCGAGCATGGCGTCGCGGCGCTCCGCGTAGAGACCGCGGAAGGTGGTGATCTGGGCCTTCCAGTCCGCGGCATCGAGGTACGCGTTCACGACGTACTGTCCGAACGAGTTCGGTGCGAGCACAGCGGATTCGTTCGCGAGCACGAGCTTCTCGCGCACGGCGTGCGGCGCGAGGGCCCAGCCGACACGGAATCCCGGGGCGAGGGTCTTCGAGAAGGAGCCGAGGTACACGACGCCGTCCTCGTCGATCGAGCGGATGGCCTGCGGCGCCGGCTCGTCGAACCAGAGGAGACCGTAGGGGTTGTCCTCGAGCACGAGGATCTGGTTCGATCGGCAGATGTCGAGGATCTCGATGCGGCGTTCGCGGCTCATCGTGACGCCCGCGGGGTTGTGGAAGTTCGGGATGGTGTACAGGAACTTCATGCGCTTGCCGGCGGCCCTGAGGCGTGCGATGGTCTCGCGCAGGGCCTCGGGGACCAGGCCCTGGTCGTCCATGGCCACGTGCACGGTCTCGGCCTGGTACGAGCGGAACACACCGATCGCACCGACGTACGACGGCGACTCCGCCAGGACGACGTCGCCCGGATCGATGAACAGCCGCGTGACGAGGTCGAGGGCGTGCTGCGAACCCGTGGTGACGACGACGTCCTCGGCGCTCGCACGGACGCCCTCGAGCGCCATGATGTCGACGATGTGCTCACGGAGGGTCCGGAGACCCTGGCCGCCGCCGTACTGCAGCGCCATGGCGGCGTCGTGCTCCATGACCCGGTCGATGGACCCGGTGACGAGCTCGCGAGGGAGCGCGGACACGAACGGCATGCCGCCAGCCAGGGAGACGACCTCGGGGCGGGATGCGACGGCGAACAGTGCTCGGACCTCGGATGCGCTCAGCCCTGCGGTGCGCTGGGCGTAGGAGTCGTACCACGGGTCGAGGCTGGTTCCCCGGTCGGTCATCGCATGGTCTCCGATCACTCGGGCGCCGATCGCGGACGCCGACGCCGACGCCGACGGACGGCGTTCCGGCCACGATACGGCATGCCCGTGGACGCCCGTCGGTCCCCGCGCAGGCCAGTTCCGGACGCGTGGCTCCGCGTGCACGACGGAAGCCCCGCCTCCCGGATCGGGAGACGGGGCTTCAGGAGCCGTCGGGGCTGGTGTCAGACCAGGAACTCGGCCAGGTCGGCCTCGAGCGCCGGCTTCGGCTTCGCACCGATCACGGTCTTGACGACCTCACCGCCGCGGAAGACCTTCATCGCGGGGATCGAGGTGATCTGGTACTGCATGGCGGACTGGGGGTTCTCGTCCACGTTGAGCTTGACGATCTCGATCTTGTCGCTGTGCTCCGACGCGATCTGGTCGAGGATCGGGGAGACCGCACGACACGGCCCGCACCACTCGGCCCAGAAGTCGACGAGGATCGTCTTGTCGGACTGCAGCACGTCGCTCGAGAACGACGCGTCGGTCACTGCCTTGGCGTTGGACATGGTTCCTGCTTCCTTGGGTTGGTCGTTCTGGACAACATCGGCGTCCGTGTCGCTATTCCGTCGGACGGGAGGCACGGCGCGGCCGGGCGCGACCGCTCAGCTGCCGACCGTGGCCGGCTCGACCGGCGAGATCGTGACGGGCTCGACCGGGACCGGACCGTCCGCCAAGGCGGCGAGCTCGGGCTCGAGGTCGGCGAGGAACTTCTCGGCGTCGAGGGCCGCCACCGTGCCGGAACCGGCCGCGGTGATCGCCTGGCGGTAGGTCGGGTCGATGACGTCACCGGCCGCGAAGACGCCGGACAGGTTCGTGCGCGACGAGCGTCCGTCGACGGCGATGGTGCCCTCGGGGGCGAGGTCGACCTGGCCGTGGATGAGGTGCGTACGCGGGTCGTTGCCGATCGCGATGAACAGACCGTCGAGGGGCAGCTGCGACTCCTCGCCGGTGGTGGTGTCGCGGAGCGTGACGCCCTCGACCGAGGTCTCACCGTGGATGGCGACGACCTCCTTGTTCCACGCGAACGCGATCTTCGGGTCGTTGAACGCGCGGTCCTGCATGATCTTCGACGCGCGCAGGACGTCCTTGCGGTGGATCACCGTCACCGTGTCGGCGAAGCGGGTGAGGAACGTGGCTTCCTCCATCGCGGAGTCGCCACCGCCGACGACGGCGATGTTCTTCTGGCGGAAGAAGAAGCCGTCGCAGGTCGCGCACCACGACACGCCGTGGCCCGACAGGCGCTGCTCGTCCGGGAGGCCCAGGTTGCGGTAGGCGGAGCCGGTCGCGTAGATCACGGCGAGCGACTCGTAGGTCTGGCCGCCACCGACGGTGACCTTCTTGACGTCGCCCGTGAGGTCGACGGACACGGCGTCGTCGTACAGGATCTCCGCGCCGAACTTCTCGGCCTGCTCCTGCATCTTCATCATGAGGTCGGGGCCTTGGATGCCCTCCGGGAAGCCGGGGAAGTTCTCGACCTCGGTGGTCTTGGTGAGCTCGCCGCCGGTCTCGACGCTGGACGCGACCACGAGGGGCTTCAGCTCGGCGCGCGCGCTGTAGATCGCGGCCGTCAGCGCGGCGGGACCGGAGCCGATGATGATGAGCTGGCGCATGCCTGGTGCCCTTTCGTCGTGAACGTCCTGGAGGACCGGACCGGTGCCTCCCGGTCCGATCGGATCAACACATGGTACCGGCGGCGCATTCCGCCGCTCGGCCCGCGTTCAGCGTCCGAGACGGGCCCGGAGGAGGCCCACCGCGCTTCGGATCTCGCCGTTGCGCGTGAGGACGAGCACGGCCACGTACACGACCACCATGGCGGCCGCGGTGAGCGCGAGGGTGATGAGCGCACTCGTGACGTCCGTCATCGCGAACCCGCCGGCTCGGAACGCCCCGAAGAACGCGGCGACGGCGACCCCGGCGGCCCCGGCGACGATCGCGGCGACGACGAACTGCACGTGCGAGCGCGTCACGGGACCGCCCTCGATGCCGGCGAGGCGTCGGCGGACGATGACGAGCGCGACGACGGTCTGGGCGCTGCCGGCGAGCGTGGTCGTGATCGCGACGCCGACGCCGATGGCCGAGCCGGGCAGGGCCGCGACGGCGAGCGCGCCGATGACGAACAGCCCGGACTGCACGAGCTGCATGAAGAACGGCGTGCGGTGGTCGTGGAGGGCCCAGAACACCCGCTGGATGATGAACAACATGCTGAACAGCACCAGGCCGGGCATGTAGGCGACGAGCACGAAGGCCATCGACCGGACGTCCGTGAAGGCGTGCTCGTAGATCCGGGCGAACGGGAACGCCAGGACGATGAGGGCGACCGACGCGAACACGGTGAACAGACCGACGATCCGGAGCGACTGCGACAGGTTCCGGCGGACCGCGGCGATGTCACCCCGTTCCGCGTCGTGGCTCATCCGGGTGAAGTAGGCGGTGGCGATCGACACGGTGATGATCGAGTGCGGCAGCATGAACAGCAGCCACGAGTTCTGCAGCGTCGCGTTGCCCGCGCCCGTGCCGAGGGACGCCACCCGCGACTGCACGATGCCCGCGAGCTGCGTCACCAGGATCATGAGGAACAGCCAGCCGGCCGCGGTGCCCGTCGCCTTGAGGCCCACCCCGCGCCACCGGAAGTCGGGACGGAACCCCAGGCCGGCACGACGCCAGAAGAGCAGCAGGAACGCCGCCTGCACCGCGACGCCCAGAGTGGCGCTCCCCGCGAGCACGGCGATCTTCGTCGGCGTCCAGTCGCCCGCGTCGCTGTTGAGCCCGCGCGTGCCGAAGAGGGCGATGAACACGACGAGCCCGGCGATCGCGATGACGTTGTTGAGGAGCGGCGCCCACGTGAAGGGCCCGAACACCTGGCGGGCGTTGAGGACCTCGCCGAGCAGCGAGTACAGCGCGTAGAAGAGGATCTGCGGCAGGCACCAGAACGCGAACGCGACCGCCAGTGCGGTGGTGTCGTCCGCGAAGCCCTTGCCGCCGCTGCCCGCGGACTGGCTGTACACGTGGACGAGCAGGGGCGCGATCGCGGTGGCGACGACGGTGACGCCGAGGAACACGATGCCGCCGAGCGTGACGATCCGGTTGATGTACGCCTGACCGCCGTCGGCGTGCTGCTTCATCGAGCGGACGATCTGCGGGATGAGGACCGCGCTGAGCAGGCCACCCGCGATGAGCGCGTAGATGTTGTTCGGCAGCTGGTTCGAGACGGCGAAGGCGTTGGCGGCGGCGCTACCGGACTGGCCGATCGCGGCCGCGAGGACGAACGTCTTGGCGAACCCGAGGACGCGCGACACCATCGTGCCGATCGCGAGCAGGGCGCTGGCCCGGCCGAGGCCGCGTTCCGCCGGGGCGGTCGGGGTCGCGCCGGTCGGGGTCGCGCCGCCGGTCGGAGCCGCACCATCGATCGCGCCCGCTGCCGCGACCGCGCCCGCCCCGACGGCCGCGTCCGTCGTGCCCGGGGTGCCGGCGGTGGGTGCCGCGGCACCGATGGGGGTCCCGGCGAGTGGAGCCGTGCCTCCCGGCCGAGCGGTCTGGAGGTCGTCGGTCACGTCGTTCCGTTCTCGTGCTCCCGTCGGGCGTGCAGCGGCGACGGCGGCGGGTGCGGCGACGGCTGCGGGGGCGGCGACGGCCGTGGATACGGTGGCCGCGGGGGCGGGGGCCGACGCGGCCACCGGCTGGTCGTCGAGCGGACGGTTGGGGTCGTCGTCGTCCTCAGGAGGCGCGCCACCGGACCGGCGACGGAGGCGTCGGCGGATGTTGCGCAGGATCCCGAGGCCGAAGATCACCACGACCGCGGCTCCGGCGAGGCCGGTGATGATGGTCTCCCACTGGGCCTGCACGTTGATCTCGACCGCGCTCGGCTGCGCGACCCGCGTGCCGGTGGAGCTCGTCAGGCTGAGCTGGAGCTGCACCTTGCCGTTCGCGACGGACTGCACGGGGAACGTGATGCGCGACTGCGACTCGGGCTGGACGGTGACCTGGAGCGCGTTCTTCTCGACCCGGAGGAACGAGTTCGACGGCGTGACCGTCAGGTAGACGGTCACGGGGAACTCGGACTTGTTGCGGACGGAGATCGGCAGGGACGACCGGTCGCCGAGCAGGGTGATGGAGCTCGAGTCGACGATCCCGACGGAGTCGACGACGGCGTTCGCGCGTTTCACCCGGACGGCCACGGCACGCTGCAGTCCCGCGTTGTCGGTCGTCCACGCGGTCGAGGCGAGGGCGAGCGTGTGGAGCCGGGTCGGCGCCGTGAGGTCGGTGGGGGTGGTCAGCGCGGTCGAGAACGCGGTGACGGCACTCTCGGACTGGACGAGCTGGCGGAGCTGCGCGAGGCGGTCGTCGGGCTCGGCGTGGTTGCTCACCGAGACGCTCGTCGGCGCGGTGCCGATGGTCGTCGAGAGGTCCGTGGGCGAGACCCACGGCATCGACTCGAGCGCGTCGAGCGTGTCGGACATGCGGGTCGGGTCAGTCGGCCATGAACGGTCGAACGTCAGGAGGATCGGAGCCGACGTGCTCGCCTGGCGCGTCGTCGTCGCGAGGGTGGCGGTGAGCGCCGCCATCGCGCTCTGCCACGACGCCTGATCGGGTGCGTCCGCGGCGTCGTCGAGGAGCGCGCTCAGCCGTTCGTCGGACACGAGGAGGTCGGCGGTCCCGGCCTTGGCGGAGGCGGCGACCGTGGTGTCCGCGCCGGCCGTGGTGTTCCCGTTCGCGACGATGGTGTGCTGGTAACCCCCCTTGGCGAGTACCGGGAGGTCGTCCGACGTGACGGTGTCCTCGTCCGGCCAGGCGATCGAGGGCAGCGTGTACGGGAAGTCGAGCAGGGTCTGCATCGTCGGCAGCGTGGGCGCGGCGGGTGTCGGCTCGTCGCCCGGCTGGCCCGTGCCGGGCGCCGGGGTTGCGTCGGTGCCGGCCGCCGTTCCGGTTCCGGTCGCGGTCCCGGTCTCGCCCCCGGTGCTGGCTCCGCCGGCCGCGCCGGCGCTCGTCCCCGTGCCTCCACCGGCCGACGTGGACGGGCCCGCATCGGCGGTCGGCGTCGCGCTCGCGGCGGCCGCGCCGGCGCCGCTCGCACCGTCCGTCGTCCCGGTCGCGGTGGCGGTCGGCGTCGGCGTGACCGCGCCGGGGAAGTGCCGTGGGTCGACGTCCTGGTCGAACGAGATCGGCGTGAAGACGCCCGGCGCTCCCGCCTGCCGGAGGCCCGTCAGGTCGGCGTCGGCGTAGGGGAGCGCGAACGTCTCGTTCCGGGCGGCGGTCAGACGGTCGAGCCAGGTCACCGCGGACTCGGGGGCGTCCTGGCCCAGGAGCCGGATCGAGACGATGATCCGCGGGTCGATGCCGATCGCGACGTTGTGGTCGATGGCGGCGTCGAGCTGCGCCGTGAGCGTGCCGTCGACGGCGGTGTCCGCGGCGAGCTCCGACGCCGACAGCGTGGTCGACGTCGTCGCGGGCACGGTGATCGGCATCACGACGGAGACGTCCGTGGGCTGCTGCGTCAGCGACGGGTACCAGATGATGGCCGAACGGCCGACGACGTCGACCGAGCCCGACGCGTACGAGACCGCGAGGCGGCGCGCGCCGAACGAGTAGCCGTCGAGGCCGACCGTGGCCGACGGGATCGTGATGTCGGTCATCGTGACCGTGTGGTGCGCGGGGACCACCGGGACGTCGAAACTCGTCAGGTAGGAGCCGAGGTAACCGTCTGAACTGGTGTCCTCGAGCCAGTCCTCGAGGTCGGACCGGTCCCCGGTCACGCTCCGCGACAGGGAGACGTCCGCGGTGGTCGCGGCGAGGTCCGTGTCGGTGCCGTTCGTCACGGTGACCGTCAGGGTGAGGTCCTGGTCCTGCTTGAGCACACCCTGGTCCGTCGCCGCCACCGACAGGGAGGCCGTGGTCGCCGTGGTGGGCGCCGCTGCGTTCTTCTGCGCGGGGTGGGTGGGCGCGGGGGTCGCGGTGCTGGCGTTCGTGCCGGTGGGACCGGGGGTCGCGACCGCGCGCGCACTGCTCGTGGCCGACGCGGCGTGGCTGCTGCTGACCGCTGCATGGCTGCTGCTCGCCGCCTCCGCGACTCCGGGCGCGCCGACGACGCCGAGGGCGACCAGCGCGGTCACCGCGGCGGCGAGTGGCGTTCGGAGGATGTGCATGGAAGAGGCGCCCGGGACCGTCCGGGCCTCGGACGAGTGTAGGAGGCCCAGCCGGAGACGCAGCCGAGGAGGCACGGCACGGCCGGGTTCTGGGATGATCGACGGGTCATGCCCTCCGTCGCACACGCCGTGGAACGCCTCGGTCACCTCGCCGAGTCCGCACCCGTCGCCACCCTGGCCGCCGCCTTCGCCGAGGCCGGCCACGAACTCGCGCTCGTCGGCGGTCCCGTCCGCGACGCCTTCCTCGGCCGGCCCGTGACCGACCTCGACTTCACGACGGACGCCCGGCCCGACGAGATCCTCCGGATCGTGGAACCGATCGCGAGCGCGACCTGGGACGTCGGGCGACAGTTCGGCACCATCGCGGCCCGCGTGCGTGGCGAGCAGGTCGAGATCACGACGTACCGCAGCGACGTGTACGACGGCGAGACCCGGAAGCCCGAGGTCGAGTTCGGATCGGCCATCACCGAGGACCTGGTCCGCCGGGACTTCACCGTCAACGCGATGGCCCTGCGACTCCCCCAGCGCGAGCTCGTCGACGTGGCCGACGGCGTCGAGGACCTGCTCGCCGGACGCCTGCGCACCCCGCAGAGCGCCGTCGTGTCCTTCCGCGACGACCCGCTCCGCATGATGCGTGCGGCACGGTTCACGGGCCAGCTCGGGTTCACCGTGAGCGACGACGTCCGCGCCGCGATGACCGAGCTCGCCGGCTCGATCGCGATCGTCTCCGCCGAGCGCGTGCGCGACGAGTTCGTCAAGCTGCTCGCCACGGACGACCCCGTGCCCGGGTTGCGCCTCCTCGTCGACACGGGCATCGCCGAGCGGGTGCTGCCGGAACTCCCGGCGATGCAGCTCGAGATCGACGAGCACCACCACCACAAGGACGTCTACGAGCACTCGCTCACCGTGCTCACGCAGGCGATCGGCTACGAGCACGAACGGCACGCCGGCGACGCGCCCGACATCGTCCTCCGCGTCGCCGCATTGCTCCACGACATCGGCAAGCCGGCCACCCGCCGCCTGGAGCCCGGCGGCGTCGTGAGCTTCCACCACCACGACCTCGTCGGTGCCAAGCTCGCCCGCAAGCGCCTCCGGGCCCTGCGATTCGACAACGAGACCGTCGCCGCCGTCACGAAGCTCATCGAGCTGCACCTGCGGTTCTTCGGCTACACGGACGGCGCGTGGACGGACTCGGCCGTGCGCCGCTACGTCCGCGACGCCGGCGACCAGCTCGAGCGGCTCCACGAGCTCACCCGCTCGGACGTCACGACGCGCAACCGCCGCAAGGCCGACCGGCTCGGGTTCGCGTACGACGACCTGGAGGACCGGATCGCCGCCCTGCGCGACCGGGAGGAACTCGACGCCATGCGTCCCGACCTGACGGGCGACGACATCATGCGCATCCTCGACATCCGCCCCGGGCGCGAGGTCGGCGAGGCCTACCGGTTCCTGCTCGAGGCGCGCATGGACGAGGGGCCCCTCGGACCCGACGAGGCGGAGCGTCGCCTGCGCGCCTGGTGGGCCGAGCGGGGCTGATCCGCACCACCCGACCACGGTGCGGGCGGTCGGGCTGGGGAGAACGCTTGCCGGGCCTCCCGGCCGTCGGCTAGTCTTGTCAGGTTGTGCCCACCGCCTTCGTGGTGGTCGCACACATGCATCAACCCTCCTGCTCCGGAAAGACCGGAGCCGTTCTAGACCAAGGGAGGTGGGTTCCGCATGCACCAGTACGAACTGATGGTCATCCTCGACCCCGAGATCGACGAGCGCACGGTCGCTCCGTCGCTCGACCGGTTCCTCGCAGTCATCCGCAACGACGGTGGCACCGTCGACAACGTGGACGTCTGGGGCCGTCGTCGTCTCGCGTACGAGATCAACAAGAAGTCCGAGGGCATCTACGCCGTCGTCAACATGACGGCGAACGCCGACGCCGCCAAGGAGCTCGACCGCCAGCTCGGTCTCTCCGAGGCCGTGCTCCGCACCAAGGTCCTCCGCGCGGAGGAAGCGATCGCCCAGGTCGCCGCCGCCAAGAAGCTCTCCGACGAGCGCGCCGCCCGCAAGGCCGCGGCCGCCACGAAGAGCGCCGAGTAGCCCGTGGCCGGCGAGACCGTCATCACGGTGGTGGGCAACCTCACCAGCGATCCCGAGCTGCGGTACACGCAGAACGGCCTCGCGGTGGCGAACTTCACCATCGCGTCGACACCGCGCACGTTCGACCGTCAGGCGAACGAGTGGAAGGACGGCGACGCGCTGTTCCTCCGTGCGAGTGTCTGGCGTGAGTTCGCCGAGCACGTCGCGGGATCGCTGACCAAGGGCTCGCGCGTCATCGCGCAGGGTCGTCTGCGTCAGCGCTCCTACCAGGACCGCGAAGGCCAGCAGCGCACGAGCATCGAGCTCGAGGTCGACGAGATCGGCCCCTCGCTCCGCTACGCGACCGCCCAGGTCACCCGCGCCTCCGGTGGTGGTGGCGGCGGTGGCCGCGGCCAGGTCGGTGGCGGCAACGGTGGTGGTGGCGGCGGCTACAACGGTGGCGCGCAGTCCGACGAACCGTGGTCCCCGCAGGGCAACCAGGGTGGCAACACGTCCTCGTCGGACGTGTGGAACACCCCGGGCGGCACCTACGACGACGAAACCCCGTTCTGATCAGTCGGCTCCCCCGCTGATCCGGAAACAGAACTAGAAGGAATCCCCCAATGGCTGGAAAGAGCAGCGGCGACCGCCGCAAGCCTCGCGGAGGCAAGGGCGGCAAGAACGCCGCCCCCGCGAAGTCGATCAAGGTCGGCGTCATCGACTACAAGGACGTCGCGACCCTGCGCAAGTTCATCTCCGAGCGCGGCAAGATCCGTGCCCGCCGTATCACCGGCGTCTCCGTCCAGGAGCAGCGCCTCATCGCCCGTGCCGTGAAGAACGCCCGCGAGATGGCGCTCCTCCCCTACGCCGGCTCCGGCCGCTGATCGGAGGATCACCCATGTCGAAGCTCATCCTCACCCACGAGGTCTCCGGCCTCGGTTCCGCCGGTGACGTCGTCGACGTCAAGAACGGCTACGCCCGCAACTACCTGATCCCGCAGGGCTTCGCCGTCGCGTGGTCGCGTGGTGGTCAGAAGCAGGTCGAGTCGATCCAGGCCGCCCGCGCCGCGCGCGAGCTCGCCACGATCGAAGAGGCCCAGGACCTCAAGCTCAAGCTGCAGAACGCCGTTGTCACGCTGACCGTCAAGGCCGGCAAGGACGGCCGCCTGTTCGGCTCGGTCCGCCCGGGCGACGTCGCCGACGCCGTGCAGACGCAGGGCATCGGCTCGCTCGACAAGCGCAAGATCGAGGTCCCCGGGTCGATCAAGTCCGTCGGCGAGCACGAGGCCACGGTCCGGCTCCGCGAGGACATCGTCGCGACCATCGCGCTGAAGGTCGTCGCCGCCAAGTAGTTCCGTCCGGGCCGGCGCTGCCGGTCCGACCGCCGAGGGCGGGTCTCCCAGTCGGGAGGCCCGCCCTTCGTCGTCCCCGCAGCTCCTCCGGCTTCGCTGCTCTTCGACAGTCCGCGGTCGTCCGCCATCGGATCGGCGGTCGTCGGATGCACACGCACCAGATGCGGTTGCATGCGACGACCCGACTGCTGTCGGACGACAACCGTCCTGTCGATTCGGGCCCCCTGCCGGGAGGCGCGGTGGCGGTCCGTCCCGCTGGCCGGGACCGGGGCGAGGCCGGCGGGGTACGCGTCTCCTCCTGGTTGCGGACAGCAACTCCGCGTGGTTCCGGCGCGCGCCCAGCGACACCCGTCGCGCTGTTGACCCGGGGACCGTTCCGGGGGACAAGCGCGCATGTGGTGGGGCTGGGAGCGTGGGACGTGGTACTCCACATCAGGCCGCCCTGTCCAGGTTCTATGCACAGGCAGGACGTCAAGTCGGGAACCTTCAACCGGCACTCTAGACAACGTTGTGCACACATGGTGTGCAACCGGAAATGCCTGGTCAGAAGCGGTTTATTTCGCCCCGGTCCCCGCTCCTCCACAGGAGTTTCCACAGTTGTCCCCACCGCTTTCCGGCGTGTTCCCCGTGTCATCCACAAAGTTATCCACAGGACCTCTTGCTGGGGATAACTTCGCTCCCCTAGCCTGCGGGAGCGACTCGGGCAGGGGGCATGGAACGGGTCGTCACGGGATCGGAACGACCGTCGCGCTCGAGCCGCGAGGGTGGTGTCGGGGGGTGGCGGTACCAATGGTGGGACGGGCCTCCCGGATCATGCTCGAACGGCCCGGACGGGCCGACCAGGACAGTGAGGAGTCTGCGTGTCGATCGCGCATCTCGGTGCACCACCGGACATGGCCGAACGGGGCATGGAGCGGACGCCGCCCCACGATCTGCTGGCCGAGCAGTCGACCATCGGCGGCATGCTGCTGTCGAAGGACGCCGTCGCCGACGTGATCGAGACCGCGCGGGGCGTGGACTTCTACATCCCGAAGCACGAGGTCATCTTCGACGCGATCCTGTCGCTGTACTCGCACGGTGAGCCGACCGACGTCATCGCGGTGACCGACGAGCTCACCAAGACGGCCATGCTGTCCCGGGCCGGTGGCGCCGAGTACCTGCACTCCCTGACCTCGCTCGTGCCCACGGCGGCCAACGCGGGCTACTACGCCGCGATCGTCGCCGAGAAGGCCGTGCTCCGTCGCCTGGTCGAAGCCGGCACGCGCATCGTGCAGATGGGCTACGCGTCCGAGGGTGAGGTCACCGACCTCGTCAACAACGCCCAGGCCGAGGTCTACAACGTCGCGGGTGGCGTGCAGACCGAGGACTACGTGCCGCTGACCGAGGCCATCGGCTCGGCCATCGACGAGATCGAGGCCGCCAAGGGCCGCGACGGGCAGATGACCGGCGTGCCGACCGGGTTCGCCGGGCTCGACGCCCTGACGAACGGGTTCCACCCCGGCCAGCTCATCATCGTCGCGGCGCGCCCGGCGCTCGGCAAGTCGACGCTCGCGCTCGACCTCGCACGCGCCGCCGCCGTCAAGCACAACCAGACCGCGGCGTTCTTCTCGCTCGAGATGGGCCGCTCCGAGATCGCCATGCGCCTGCTGTCCGCCGAGTCGAGCGTGCCGCTGCAGAACATGCGCAAGGGCACCGTCGACGCCCGCGACTGGACGACCATCGCCCAGACCCGCGGTCGCATCAACGACGCCCCGTTCTTCATCGACGACTCCCCCAACATGACGCTCGTCGAGATCCGAGCCAAGTGCCGGCGGCTCAAGCAGCAGCACGACCTCAAGCTCGTCGTCATCGACTACCTGCAGCTCATGACGAGCGGCAAGCGCGTCGAGAGCCGCCAGCAAGAGGTCTCGGAGTTCTCGCGTGCGCTCAAGCTCATGGCCAAGGAGCTCCAGGTCCCGGTCATCGCGCTCTCGCAGCTGAACCGTGGTCCCGAGCAGCGTGCGGACAAGAAGCCCCAGATCTCGGACCTGCGCGAGTCGGGATCGATCGAGCAGGACGCCGACATGGTCATCCTGCTGCACCGCGAATCCGCCTACGAGAAGGACAACCCGCGGCAGGGCGAGGCGGACTTCATCGTCGCGAAGCACCGCAACGGGCCGACGGACACGATCACGGTGGCGTTCCACGGGATGTTCTCGCGGTTCGTGGACATGCCGCAGTAGGGGAACTTGTCGCCCCGCACGCAACGTGTCTCCTCCGCGTTCAACTTGTCACCGAACGGTTCAGGGTGAGACGTTCCGGTCCACGACGCGACGCGAGGGCCGCTCCGCTCGCGCAAGGCGTCCGCATAACGTGCCTTCACTGAGAGAGGTCGCGGACCACCTATGTGAGACGGGGCTGGCAGCGAGCGCGAGGACGACATCGTCAGCGATGCTGCGACCTCGGTCGGGTACGAGGCTCCACGTTCGTTGCAAGGAAGCCTCGTCCGGTAGACGATCGGCTATCGAGACGGCGTGACGGGTGACATTGGGCGGGGTCGACGGTGCCTAGGAAGGATCTTTCCCATTGTCGGCGGGCGCGCGCAGTCCGAGGGTGGGGTCATGCAAAAGGTCACTTTCACGCGTGACGGGCTGACGCTCGTCGGCAACCTGTTCACCCCCACCGACTTCGACGAGAACGGCCACTACCCGGCCGCGATCGTGCAGGGCTCGTTCACCTCCGTGAAGGAGCAGATGGCTGGCACCTACGCGCAGAAGCTCGCTGAGCAGGGCCTGGTCACGCTGGCGTTCGACTACGCCCACTACGGCGAGTCGGAGGGCGCGCCCCGCCAGCTCGAAGTCCCTGCCGAGAAGCTTGCGGACCTACAGGCCGCGGTCACGTTCCTGCTCGACCTGCCGTACGTCGAGGCTGTCGGCATGCTCGGCGTGTGCACCTCCGCCAGCAACGCCACGTTCCTCGCCGCTGGCGACGACCGCGTGAAGGCACTCGCGACCGCGGCGGGGTTCCTCGTGACCCCTGCCGTCCTCGACGCCACGTACGGCCAGGACGGCATCGCTGAGCGCCTGGAACAGGCTGCCGCCGCGAAGCAAAAGGCGGAGCAGACTGGTGAGGAGACGTTCATCACGGTCTACAGCGAGACCGAGCCGGACGCGGCGAACTACGCGCCGGTCGAGGGTGCGTACGACTACTACAACAACCCGGCTCGCGGCGGCGTCCCCGAGTACACGAACAAGCTCAACGTGCAGTCCTGGACGACGTGGCTCGACTTCGACGCTCTCGCCCGCGCATCGGACATCACGATCCCGACGATCGTTGTGCACTCGGACGGGTCCGCGGTGCCCGAGAACGCGAAGGCGCTCTACGAGGCCGTGCAGGGCGAGAAGGAACTTGCCTGGGGTGACGGGAACCACTGGGACTACTACGACTCCGACAAGCAGGTCGACTACGCCGTCGAGAACATCAGCCGCTTCTTCCACAAGCACGTCACCGCGTAGCGTCGCACCCGCCGGTGCCGCGTCCGGGCCTGCCGCCCGAACGCGGCACCTCACTGGCTGCAACGAGACGCGATCGGAGGGACCGTGGCAGGGAAGAACCCGCACCTGGAAGAGCTTGGCCTGTTCCTCAAAGCACGGCGCAGCGAACTCACCCCGCAGATGCTTGGGCTCGATGCGGGGGAGCCGGGCTCTCGTCGCGTCAGCGGACTCCGCCGCGAAGAGGTCGCGGCCGCCGTCGCGATCAGCGTCGACTACTACACCCGGATCGAGCAAGGACGCCTCGCCCCCTCCGCTCCCGTGCTCGACGCCCTGTCGAGCACGTTCCGACTGACACCGGTTGAGCGTGAGTACGTCGAAGGGCTCGCGCAGCACGCCGATCAGCGCGTCGCACCGCGTCGCCGGCAGAGCGCGGTCAGCCCACAGCTGCAACGGCTCCTCGATCGGTTGGATGGCACCCCCGCGTTCGTCGTCGGGAAGTACCTCGACTACCTCGCCTGGAACCCCCTCGCCGGCGCCCTCCTGCTCGACCTTGAACACCGTCCGCCACAGGACCGCAACTACGTCCGGATGCTCTTCGCCGACCCCCGAGCGAGAGCTCTCTACCACGACTGGGAGAGCATGGCCAGGACCGCCGTCGCCCTCCTCCGCAGCCAGGCCGCCGACAGTCCACACGACCCACGGCTCGCGGCGATCGTCGGGGAACTCTCCATCGGGTATCCGCAGTTCCGTACGTGGTGGGCGGACCGCCACGTTGCCGGCGGCGGGCAAGGCACCAAGACCGTCCACCACCCGGAAATCGGTGCGCTCACGTTCGACTGGGACAGCTTCCAACCGCTCGGCGTCGTCGATCAGCACATCACCATCTGGACCCCAGCAGCGGGCACGCCGACCGATGACAAGCTCCGTATCCTCAGCTCCTGGATTGCATCCTCCGACGCACGAAGTCCTTCAAACCAAGTAGCGCCGGATGGCGCGCCCACCTAGGGATCGGCTACTGAGACGATGCGTCAGTCTGATCTGCGGACGGCTCGACAGGCCAACTCGGCGCCCGAAAGCGGTGAGTAACTTGCTCGCGTTGACTTCAGGCTGGTTCTGAAAATCGTGCCGTCGTGGACCGGAACGTATCCGAAGCATCCGTAAGCGCGACGTCCGCGTCGACGTGGAGTTCGCGGGCGGTCGCGGCGAGGTCTGCGCCGGACAGGATCGCTGCCCCGATGCGATCGGTCACCGCTTGCATCACGGTCGTGAGAGCGCTGGCGTGGGCGCGGGCGACGAGGGCAGGCACATCGGGATCCGTCTGCCCGATCGCCGCAGCGATCGCCCCGGCTTGGTCATAGCGGAACTCCAGCGCATAGCGGCGGAGCGAGTCGCTGACCACTGACTGCGCGGGGAACTCGCCGCGCGCGAAGACGGCGTCGCGGGCGGCGAAGTGGTCGATGTCGCCATGCACCTGAGTACTCAGGGCCTCAGCCGGGGTCGTGTCCGGATCCCGTTCGAGGACGGCGCGACGTGAGCGTTCGAGCATGTCGTCAGCGCGGTCGAGGACGAGGTTCGGCTTCGTCGGGAAGTAGTTGTAAACGGTCTGGTCCGCCACGCCGGCGGCTCTCGCGACGTCCGACATGGCCACGGCGTCATAACCGCGATCCATGAAGAGCTGCGCCGCGACGTCGGCCAGCCGCTGACGCATCTCGAGCTTCTTGCGCTCCCGGAGGCCCATCTGATCCTTCACGACGTCATCCTTCCACAAAAGTGGAGTGACTCCAAGAACGGTGCTATGCTGAGAAAAGTAGAGTCACTCCACGATCAATCTTGGCGGTACGCCAGGGAGGACATCATGAGCACGGAAACCACACAGCAGCCCGACCGGGTCCTCATCTCGGGAGCGAGCTTCGCTGGGATGACGACAGCGATTTGGATGCGGCGCCTCGGGTACGAGGTCACCATCGTGGAGCAGGCGCCGGGGCTTCGCAGGGGCGGAACGCCGGTCGATCTCCGGCGCGACGCGATGGAGATTTTCGAGCGGATGGACGTCCTCCCGGCCGTCCGCGCAAAGGCACTGCCGCCGCGAACCACCGTGATCGCCGACCTCGACGGCACCCCCGTCGTGACCGCTGACCCGGACGCGTCGGAGGAGAGCATCGTCATCGACGAGTACGAGATCCACCGCTTCGACGACGTTGAGGTACACCGAGATGACCTCCTCGACATCCTCTTCGCCGAGATCGAGGACACCGTCGAGGTGACGTTCGGCGACTCGATCACCGCACTCACCGAGACACCCGGCGGGGTGCGGGCCTCGTTCCGCCACGGGCTGGAGCGGGAGTTCGCGATGGTGCTCGGCTGCGACGGCAACCACTCCACCGTGCGGCGGCTCTGGTTCGGTCCGGAATCGGACTACAGCCACTTCCTGCACCACTACACGTCCGTCACGGTCGTCCAGGACATGTTCATCCAGCCGTGGACGTCGCGCATCCAAAACGCGCCCGGCCGCACGCTGCTGCTGAACTCGTACGAGAAGACCACTGACGTGGTGTTCATGTTCCAGTCCGACGAGGAGATCGCGTACGACCACCACGACGTCGAGGCGCAGAAGCAGATCATCCGCGAGGTGTTCGCCGACGCTGGAGAGCCGTTCTCCGACGTCGTCGACCAGGCCCTGAGCGCCGACAACTTCTACTTCGACAAGCTGAGCCAGAATCGGCTGCCCGCGTGGTCGGCGGGCCGTGTCGCACTCGTCGGTGACGCCGCCTACTGCCCCTCACCCGCCGCCGGCATGGGCGGGTCCGTCGCGATCCTCGGCGCGACCGCCCTGTACGACGCATTCGTCACGGTCGGCGGCGACATCGTGGCCGCCTTCGCGGAGTACGAGCGGAGCTTCCGCCCCACCGCGGAGAAGATCCAGTTCGAGACCGAGGAGTTCGGGTTGCCGATGATTTCCCCGGACACTGACGAGCAGATCGCAGCCCGGAACGCGCAGCTCCTCGCGATGTGATCAGCGGGCCGCACTGCGCTGCGACGGGAGGTTGCCCGGTGGCCGATCGGCTACCGAGACTGCGTTCTCCTAGCTCGCTGTGTGCCCGTCGAGCACCTCGGCTGCTGCTCGACCCCACCCGTTGGGGTCGTCGCCGCGAGGCACGAGTGCCAGGGAGTACCAGAGCACGAGGACCGGCCACCAGTGGAGTTCCTCGTCGGTGAGGGCTTGGACCGTTTGGTAGCCGTCCAAGAACTGCTGTTGCACGGACCCTGATACGGGCCCCCAGTTCCGGAAGACGGTGCCGAGCATAACGGCGGACCGGGCGAGTTCGACAATCGAGAACGCCAACGACAGCGTGGAGAAGTTCTCAGCCGCCTCGTGGACGAGGCGCGTCGCCGGGGTGTGGATGACGTCCAACTCGTCGCGGCCCGCGGTTGAGCGGGATTCTACGAGCGGCATGGCTTCGAGCGTCGGCACGACGCCGCGCCGGGCATGGACGTCGCTGCCGCCCGGTAGCGGATCGGCAGCCGAGGCGAGCGGTCAGTCCTGCTGGCGCTCGTCCTCGTCAGCCCACCGACGAAGCAGCTGGCGGTTTTCGCGTACTCGCGCAGTCACCGCGACAGCCGCAGTAGCAAAGCCCGCAACGATCATGATCCATCCGAGCACCATCTGGCCCGACGTCGAATAAGTGGACCCGAGCACTCCGACGACTATGCCAACGAGGGCGATGACAGGAAGACCGATCTTCACGACGTGAACGGTACCGGGAGCTAGCTACTCCTGTGCTCGGTAGCTGATCCCCTTCAGGCCAGGATGGTGAGCACTCTGTTCCCGAAGAGCGCTGCGTAGCGGCCCTGCCTCCGGAGAATTTCCTGCAGGTGATGAGCGGTCCGAGGGCGTCGGTCGGCGAAACGGTTGAAACCGACAAGGACCATGACGACGCCGGTCTCGGACGCATTCCACCCGTAATCAGCCTCCGCCACATCGGACATGCAGTCGTTGAGCGCGTCCAGGTTCATCCCGAAGTAGTCGGGGAACGAGAGCGCTGCCGCGAAGGTCGCGTGCATGTGCCGGTCGTCAACCCAGCCCCCGGCCTCCATCTCGAGCACCCGGTAACCTTCGTGCCGGAACCACGACTCGGCATCCGGCAGGGTGACCTTGCCTCGCAGCGGGCACACGAAGCCGTCGCGGGCGATCTCGAAGTCCAGCCTGTTGCCAAAGACATCGTCGGTGGAGAACGCAGCCACGGCGAGATCGTAATCGAAACGCAGCGTGAGCATGTGGGCTCACTGCGGGTGCCAGCGGCACAATTCCTGGCCCTTCGTGAACCGGCTCAGCGAGCTTCCGTCAGCGGATCCCTCATCGGGCGCTTCGCGGCTTCCAACGGTTCATGCTCGCTCGTTAGGGTCCCCAGGTAGGTAATCCGTGCGTGCTGCAGACGGATGCCGCGCTCCGACCAGAAGAGACGAACACTTCGGCCCAGTTCGCTGCCTTCGCGCAAGCAACCTGTCGCGCTATCGGCATCGGCGGTAACGGGATGGTCGCGGTGTGCTGCTCACAATTCTTTGTCCACCGTGCATCAGCCCATGATCCTAAGCCGTCGGAAACGCTCATCCCGTCACCGTGCGCATCGGGTAGCCACGTCCACCGCTTCTCGTCGTCCTCGGCAGCGGCGGGCACCAAGACCACACCACACCCGACGTCGGCTGCGTGCTCTTTCGAGGCGGCTGCCGACACCGCGTGATCGATCGCGGTGAGCCGTTCCTCGTGAAGGCAGGTGGCAACGGGGTCGCTTGACGCTGTGCCGGGGTCATCGGCGTACACGTTTGACACTGCGACTGCTCCGTCCTGGTCGTGGCAGTCGAGCGCGAAGGTGGACGCCTGACCGATGTTGGCGATCCCGTCTCCCGGGTCGTTGATTACCAAGGTCGCTGCGATCGCGCCGCCAGCTGTGAGGACCAGGGCGGTACCGGTGATCAGCAGCTGTCGACGGCGGCGTAGTCGGGGCCTGATGCGGTCCAACACCACGGGCATGGACGCCAACGCGATGCGCTCGAGCTCATCGTCGTCGGGCAGAGTCGTCTCGGTCATGCAGTGCCCTCCCTGGTGTTCGTTGGCTCGTCGCCGCTGAGAGCGCTTCGAAGGCGCGCGCGAGCACGCTGTAACCGTTTCCCGACCGCGGTTTCTGTGGTGTCCAGGAGCGCGGCGGCCTCGCCGTAGGTGTATCCCTCGCCCAGGCACAGCTCGCACAATCGACGGTCGAGATCGCTGAGGCGGCCCAGTTCCACTCGCATCGCGACCAGCTCCTCGGCGTCCGAGTGCAAGGCGTTCTGGTGGTGAGTGGCACTCTGATCATCGAGTTCATGGGCTGTCTGTCGTCGTCGGCGGCGCAGCTGGTTGCGCACGTGATTCCGGCACACGACGAGCAACCATGGCAGGAGGGACTCGTCGACGATCGCCGCCTGCCGCCGCTTGCGCCACATGACCGTGAACGTTTCCTGCAACACGTCCTCCGCCTGGGACCGATCACCGAGGCCGGCCCAGGCGTAGCGGAGCACAGCACGAGCGTGACGGCGGTAAAGCGTGGTGAACGCAGCCACGTCGCCGTGCTGCGCCTCGAGTAGCAGCTCGATGTCGTACCGGAACTCCTCAGCCATCCGTGCCCCCTCATCCAGACCATGTCGAGAACGGCCACGCCCTGACATGAGATCAAGAAGAGATTGATCGGCTGGAGATCGACGGGCCCGGACAGGACTCCGGCACTCAGCGCCAGAGCGAGAAGCAAGCAATCTCATTCGCCGTCCGGGGCCTCTAGCGGTTCCGCTTCAGCTCGCAGCTGTGTCGTCGACCCCTGCCGTGTGGACGTACGAATCGGACGTGGGGTGTGCGTGGGCGCTGCCAACGGGCGGCTCGTGCGGGAACGGAGCGCGCGTGGTCGAATCCGCTTCGCCATACGCCACGACCTCGATGACGACCGAGTCCCACCGGTAGAGCTTGGCTCCCGCGGCCGGGCGTTGCGAGGTGATGTAGAAGAGTCCCGGCCAGGCGAGCGCGCCGATTGGCGGTCCGTCCGGGTCCGAGTTCGCCAGCACTACGCCCGCATCATGCGCAACGTCTCGCCCCACGTGGAAGGGCAACCCGACCACGTTGGGGACGATGACGCGATCTGCGGCACGCTCCACGACGTCCACGTTATGCCGAAGAGGGAACATCTGGAAGGTGCGGGGCCGGCCGGAGTTTCGTCCGATCAACGATCCCCTACGGGGCCCCTTCATCGGGTCAGGAGAGAGGGCTGAGCACAACGCAGCCGGTTCCAGCGTCGACGCGCACGACCGGCAGGCCGTCTCGATGCCCCTCGGCTCGAACGACGACGTCCTTGCCCACCGCTGAACTCACCAGCCGAAACAAGCGAACAAGCCCGTTGACGGCCTCGTCATCGATCAGCTCCCGAAGGTCGAAGTCGAACTCGATGGGGGCTCCCCAGTCGAAGAAAAAATTGACCTGGACGCCGTCGGTCGGCCAGACGGAATAGCTTTCTCCTTCATCACCTCCGCGGCGCTCCTCAATACGGATCCAAGGCGCGCTCATGAGGGCGTCACGCAACGTGTCCATGTCAGCCTCCAGGGAGGCGATCACTTCAGCATCAGGAAGGACCAGCGGCTCCAAGCCGTCAGCTTCACGGAACGCCTGCCGGAGAGCCTCCGCAGTGATCTCATCATTCACGATCCGAACCTCTCAGCTGAGCCCGGCGGGCGCAACGTCCCTTTGAGGGATCGATGTACGGACGCGCGAGAGCATCGGAACCTACTTATGAATCGTCGTCGCGCTCCGCGCGAAGCGCGCGCCGGCCGGCGATGCGCTGGACAAGCTTCCTCAAGAAGACGAGCTCGAGTGCCACCATGATGGCCAGGTCGAAGAGTGCGAACGCGACGCGCGCTGCGTCGAAGCCACCACTGAGCACGATGATGGGGAGACCGATCATCAGGGCGGCACCCGCGATTACGTTCCACCACGACTCGATGAGTCCTGCAGGCATACGGTTCGTCAGTTCCGGACGATCTGACGGATCGGTTCGATCCCACCACGACGTCATGCTCCGACGCTACCCGGCGCCCGTCGACCGCGACATAACTCAACCTCCTCCTTCCGGGCGTCGACCGTCTCGAAGCCCGGTCGTTCAGCGGACGTCCGCGCTCGAGGACAGACTGGATGAGTTATCTGATGAATCTGCTCGCGGATGACGCCCCGCTCTCGGACGCCTGCGCCGAGAGCGGAGCTGACCGTTAGCGGTCGGGGTGGGCTTGTCTGTCGATACAGCGGTAGACGGTCGCTCGTCCGACGCCGAACAGTTCGGCGAGTTCCGCGACCGAATGCATACCAGCTTCGTGCACCTCGAGGAGGTGTCGCTGTTGAGCGGCGCTGAGCTTCGGCTGCCGGCCGCGGAGGTGGCCTTTCGCTTTCGCGATCTGCATCCCCTCGCGGTGCGAGCTCGTATGAGGTCGGACTCGAACTCGGCAACCATCGCCAGGACGTTGAACAGCAGGCGGCCGACGGGGTCGTTGGGGTCATGGACGGAACCGCCGATATTGAGCTTGACGTTCTTGGCGGTGAGCTCGTCGACGATGTCCTTCGCGTCTCGAAGGCTCCTAGCGAGCCGGTCGAGCTTCGCGATGACAAGTGTGTCGCCATCCCGGCAGGAAGCGAGCGCTTCCCGAAGGCCGGGTCGCGACCTGTTGGTGCCGGTCAGGCCGTGATCGGTGTGGATGTTGGGCGGGACGACTCCGAGTCGCTCGAGCGCGATGCGCTGAGCGGTGAGGTCCTGTTCGTAGGTTGAGACGCGGGCGTACCCGATCAGTAGAGCGTTCATGGCGCGAGGATCCGCTGGCCGCCCCGAGGCCGCGTCGTCTCGCAACACAATCGGGCACCGAACGGCCCCAGTGTCTTCCGATCGGACAGCACTGGGCCCGACGTCATTACAGTCCGGCCGCGAAGCAGCCAAAGAGGATGCCGACCCCCACCATGGCGAGCGCGAGCGCGAGGAAGAGCCCAGCTGGCAAACGGCGGTATCGCTGCGCGGCCCGGTCACCGTAGAGGAACCGGACCTGCCGCACGAAGAACTCGCGACTCTCTTTCGGATCGGCTGAGAAGATCACGCCGAGCAGGACGAATGCGCCTCCAACGACCCACAGCGGCCAACTTGCTTCCACTCGGGTCCTCCTCCGCTGCCATCCGACCTGCCTGCCCAAGCAGCTTCAGCTCTCGTCTCCCCCTCTGTCGTCAACCGATCGGCTTCCGGACCTATCGCGAGGGCTTCCGCCAGACGGAGACGTGCGAGGCACTGTCAGCGGTGAACGGGGTCCGCTTCCAGTCAGCCGATCGATCGTCGAGGGTGAGTCCTGCGTGCAGCGCCATCAGGTCCAGCTCGCTGGGCCAGACATACCGCTGGGGTGAGTCGAACCGGGTTGCCCCGTCGACTCCGTGGAAGAAGTCGTAGTGGTGCGAGACGAGGAGCTGGTTCACGGTGTCGAACTCGTCGAAGCCGAGGTGGTCGTCCGAGATGTGGAAGGGCTTGTAGGTCTCGCCGGGGATGAGCCCGCGTAGTGGCGGGACGAAGACCTCCATGACCACCGCTCCCCAGGGGCCAGGTGCGCGGCGGCGTTCTCGAAGCATCGGAGCTGCGCTTCCTGCGTCAGGAGGCAGGTGATTGCGTTGTACGCCAGGAACACGACGGCGAACTCTCCCGGGAGCCGAGTGGTAGCCATGTCGCCGATGACGATTTCGAGGTCCGCGCCGCCGTCCTTCCGGCGCAACTCGTCGATCATCGGAGCGGAGAACTCGATGCCGGCGACTTCCAGACCGCGAGCGGCGAGCGGAAGCGCGACGCGTCCCGTGCCGATCGCGAATTCTGCGATGCGGCCGCCGGCGGCCAGGTCGGCCAGAAAGTCGACGGCGGGATCAAGAACGGACGGGTCGTACATCGACGCGGAGGACCGGTCGTAGTCGCGAGCGACTGCCTCGGTCCAGACGCGCGGGTTGAGCGATTGGGGCGTGAGAGCCACGGGTGAGCCTTTCGTTGCAGGGTGAACTGACCCGCCGCGGGAGGGCGACGGTTCTCGATCGCACTGTCAGTGGCTCATGACGCCGAGCCTGTCACGACTGGTCGGCGGCGGCAAGGAGCACGCGTCTCAATAGCCGATCAGGTTCCGGACGGCGCGGAGACCGTCAGGCGTGCGTGGTCGACGTCGAGGACGGCGTGCGTGCCGAGTGGCACAGTGACGAGGTTCTCGACGTGGCCGAGGGGCAGGCCACCGAGGACGGGGACGCCGAGGGCATCGAGGTGGTCGCGGAGGGTGTCAAGAATCGTCCACCCCCGGTCTTCGTAGCCGGCGAACTGGTCGATGCTCCCGAGTGCGATGCCGGCAACGCCGTCGAGTGCCCCGGAGTACCGCAGCTGTGTCAGCGCGCGATCCACCATGCCCAGCCCCGCGGCGCGGTTCATTTCGAGGAGGAAAATCCTGCCCGCAAGGTCGAGGTTCACGACCCCGACCGATCGCGCCAGCATTTCGAGGTTGCCGCCGAAGAGCGCCCCCTCCGCACGCCCGGCTGTGGTGAGCTCCGCCGAGAGGGTGCGAGCGTCGGCGTCAACGACGGTGTGGGCGCCCTCCATGAGCAGCCGTCGGACGTGGTCAGCGTGTGCGCCAGCGATCGCTCCGTGCAGCGTCGGGACGCCGGCAGCGTCCCACACGCAGTGCAGAGCAGTAATGTCGCTGTACCCGACCAGCACCTTGGGATCGGCGCGGAGGGCGTCGACGTCGACCTCCGGGACGATCCGGAAGCTGCCGCACCCTCCGGTGGACGCGATGACGGCTCGGACCGCCGGGTCTCGGATCACGTCGTTGAGGTCAGCGATGCGAGCGGCATCTGTGCCGGCGAGGTAACCGCGGTGGTCGAGTGCGTGCGGCGCGATGATTGCTCGAAGGCCCCACGACTCGACCTGCTGGGCAATCCAGCCGGGCACGGAGTCCTCCGGCCAGGACGCAGGCGAAACGATCGCGACGGTGTCGCCGGCGACCAGGGTGCGAGGTTCGAGCGTCGTTGCTTCCATGCCTCTGAACCCTATCCAGCGCCCCGTCACAGCGTCTCGATAGCCGATCGGTCAATGAGACGTCCTCGTCGCCGACCGGACGACTGTCTGGTGTCGTTAGGTCCCCCTGCCTAAGCTGGATGACCAAGCGGAGCGGGCGGAGGGTCCAGTGACGTCACTCGGATGGGTTCTGCTCGCTCGCGTTGTGGGTATCGAGACTTGGATGCATCTCGTTCTCGCGTCCGCAGCCGCGCATCCGGTTGCCGCGCTCCTTGTCTTGACGGTCGGCACCGCTGTGACACTGGGTCTCGTGCATGCCGTGGGCCGCGTGATCTGCGTCGTATTCGCGATCGGCCTCACCCTCTGGCCGGTGCCCAGCGCGACCAGACCGCAGCCGGAGCTGCGGCCTCAGATGAACGTGATGCTGGTAAGCGGGCACGGACCGTGCGCGCCGGGACGGCCCGTCCGTCGTCTCGCCGCACGCACCGCCTGATCGTTTCCCGCTGGGACGGTTCACTACCGCTGTAGGGGGCTGCCTACTGCTCGTGGAGTGGCGCGTGCGCGGTTCGACGGTTTCGCCGTCCGCTGCCGCTAACCATCTGGAGCGCTCATGCTCGCCAGCTTCCGTCGTCGTCACATCCCATCAAAAGTGCCCCCGCGGTACCGCCAGCCCTCTTGGCGCAAGATCGGCCTGTTGCGGGCTCGCGGGCGGCGCGTTCGCCACCGGGCGGCGCGGCATCTGATGTTGTTCAGCGGCTGGGTATGGTTCGCGGCAGCGTCGCTCGTCGGTTTCGAGATGTTCGACATGATCTTCGGCACGTTCCTGCTCGCGCCCGAACTGCTCCCGGTGGTGCTGATCGGGTTGGCTTTCGCGTGGTACTTCCGCGAAGCGCTCCGCAGGACGAAGGGGTCGATTCGAGTGCGCCTACGACTTGCGCGGATGCGCCGAAGTACACAGCCCGAGCGATCCGTACATCACCGGAGCTGACGGTGACGCTTCGTAGTTCGGGACGCAAGCCCCGTACTGCTGAAGGTTCGGTGAAGGATCGGCTACTGAAACAGCTGGCGGAGTCGAAGGTGACCGGATGAGCCGGGGGAGCTGTGCTCGACCCCGGCTCATCCGGTGCGGTCCCGCCAGCGATCATTCCGCTTTCGCCGGCTGTCGAGTCAGTCGGCTATTGCATCAGCTCGTGGACGGTGCTCACTGAGCGGTGAGCTGGCTCATGAAGGCGGACATGTCGCCGATGGCATTGTGCTCGACGATCTGGCCGTCGCGGATGACATCGACGGCGACGGCTTCGAGGCGGGTCGCGTTGCCGTTGGCGGGGATGCCGAACAGGTCGCCGTTGCTGAAGGTGCCTTCGAGGACCCAGTGGGTGTAGACGGTGTCGCCGTCGGCGGCCTGGCCGAGGATCGTCATGGTCTGGTCGGGGACCGCGGTCTTCGCGGCGAGGTCGGAACCCATCCACATGTCCCTGTTCATCGCGCCGCCGTTGGTGTGGTTGACGAGCTCCTGGGAGATGTAGGTGTCGAACGCGCCCTGCAGGTCGCCGCCGTTGTAGGCGTCGTAGAAGGTGCGGGCGATGGTCTTGTTGTCGTCGGTGGTACTCATGGTCTTGTCCTTCGGCTGGGAGCGGTCACTCACGAGCTTGTGGGTGAGGTCGTGTGATGCCCGGGCTGCGGGCGGTGGTCAGTTGGCGGAGAGCAGCAGCGTGTTCAGGCTCGGGTCTCGGACGAGGAAGCCGGCGTCGGATTCCTCGATGGGTCCGTCGACGGTTCCGAGGACGTGGTCGAGGCGCTCGTGGGTGTCGAGGCGGAGGGTGAAGGCGCGCATGCGGGCGGTCCCTGCGGGTGATTGCGGTGCGCCGACGCCTTGCCAGGTGTTCACTGCGATGCGGTGGTTGAACGCGCCGCCACCACCGAGGTCGCCCATGTGGAAGCGGGGTGCCCACACGGCCTGGTTGAACCCGAACGTGCGGTAGAAGTCGTATGCGGCTTCGAGGTCACCGACGTACAGGTGAACATGGCCGATCTTCGTGCCCTCCGGCACGGGAAGGGTGGTGTCGTCATCGGGCAGTGCGGCGAGGACGGCGCGGACGTCGAGCGGTTCACGACCGTTGGAGCGAGTGCCGTCCTGGCGGATCACGGACGGCCCGTTGTCGTCCATGCGGAACTCGAGGAGACGTTCCGGCGTCTCGAGGGTGATCTCGACGGTGATACCGTCCGGGTCGAGGAGGTAGATCGCCTTCGACATGATGTGGTCGGTCGGCGAGATCTGCCAGCCGACCCGGATGAGGCGGAGCAGGATCCGTGCGAAGTCCGCTTCTGTCGGCGGGTGCACGGCGAGGTGGTAGAGCCCGCTGTGGCCCTGCAGGAACCCGGTCTGAGCGCCCGGGTGCAGGGTGACGAGCGTCCGCGCCTTCGTACCGAGCTCGACCTCGTCCTGGGACTCGGACCGCAGGACGAGACCGATGACATCGGTCCAGAACGCGGTGGAACGGCCGAGGTCGGTGACCTCGAGGTGCACGGCGCCGAACTCCGCGACCTCACGGTCCGGGGTGCCAGGCGCGGCCGCGTTCGGGGCGGGGCGCGGGTCCGAAGAAGTGTCGAGGGGATTCATTGCTGCTCCTGCAGAGTTCGACGTCGGCGTGGGTCCCGGGCCGCGCTGCTGCCCGAACCCGGAGTTACTTGAAAGATCAAGCACCGAAGACCACTGTACGCCGTTTTGTTGAACAGTCAACCATCTGCTGCAGAACATTCCTGATGGCTCGTCGCAGCAGTAGCGGGCCTGGATACAGGACGCTCGCCAGCCGAGCGAGGAAGGCGTCGCATCGGCTGGCGAGCGGAAAGAGATGTCAGCGCGCGATCGGGAGGAACGTGCGGTAGAGCGGCACCGCAACCGCCGTCGTCACGAGGTGCATGATGCCGAGCGCCACGCCCGCGGTCATCATCGCGGAGTCACCACTGACGGCGAGGAGCACGTCGGGGATGAGGGAGAGCACGAGCACGACCGGGACGAGAATCGCGAGCACCCGTCCAGCCGACCGCGTGCGGCTGATGAGCGCCCACCCGATCGCACCGACCAGGACGCCGACGACGGTGAAGGTGACGTACGCCGGCGCCGTCAGGCCCTGTACTGCCGTGTCAGCACCGGCCGCCAGGGCGCTCACGGCGATGATCGCGTTGGCGATACTGCCGATGACGGCGGCGAGGACCGTCGCGATGAGAACTCCGCGAACCCTGCTCGGGCGGCGGGTGGTCGTGTCGATCGTGCTCATGGGACTTCCGTTCTGAGAGGGGCGGCCGCATCGGATGAGCGGGCACGGCGGAGCAACTGACTGACGGGTGCCAGTCCGAGCGGTCGGGGGTCTGTGGAGTGGGCGGCCTGTGGAGTCGTAGGTCAGTCGTGAGCCACCGGCGCAGCGGCGGCGCGCGCCGCCGGCCCGCAGTCGGCGTCCGGTGTCAGGAGGTTCGCGGCGATCGGCCGCAGGATCGCTGCAAGATCACCGACCCGCTCGGGCGGGATGGCGTTGAAGAACGCCCGCCGAGCCTCCTCGACGTGATGCGGTGCCGCTCGCTCGATGAGCGCTCGACCCTCGGCGGTCAGGGTGGCTACGAGAGAGCGCTTGTCCGTCTCGGACGGCACTCGACGCACCCACCCACGCTTCTCGAGCTTCGTCACCGCGTGCGACAGACGGGAGAGTGAGCCGTTGGTGAGGAAGGCGAGGCTGCTCATCGGGGCGCTGTCATCGGGCGACTCGCTCAGCATCGAGAGAACGTTGTACTCGAAGCGGGTCATCCCGAAGTCACGCTTGAGCTGAGCGTCGAGGGCCGAAGGCAGCAGCTCGATGATCGCAAGGAGATCCATCCAGGCTGCCGCCTCGGTCTTGTTGAGCCAGCGCGGTTCGTCCATGCGCACATCGTCGCAGAAAAAACTTGACTGTTCAACAAAACGGTGTGTACTGTCGCTCTCGTTACTTCAACGTTCAAGCACAAGGAAGATCATGCTCATCGCACTCTGGATCATCAATGGCCTCCTGGCGCTCGCGTTCCTCGGAGCCGGCCTGATGAAGCTGGCACGCCCGACCGAGGCCCTCGCCAGCAGCGGGATGGGCTGGGCGGCCGACTTCGCCAGCAGCCACGTCAAGCTCATCGGCCTCGCCGAGGTTCTCGGCGCGATCGGTCTGATCCTGCCGCTGCTGCTCGGTATCGCGCCGATCCTCACCCCGATCGCTGCGATCCTCCTCGCGGTCCTCATGCTCGGCGCCGTGGTCGTGCACCTGCGCCGCAAGGAATCTCCGGCGGCGCCGATCGTCCTGATGATCCTCTCGATCGTCAGCGCGATCCTCGGCTTCATCGCCCTCTGAACTCACCCTCTCCAACCGCACCACCTCTGAAACAGGAGCACGCATCATGACCAACATCAGCATCCTCGGCACCGGCAACATGGGCACCGCGATCGCCTCCGTCTTCTCCGACGGCGGCGCCACCGTCGAGTCCATCAAGCACTCCGACGAGCCCACCTCCTTCGCCGGCGACATCGTCGTCCTCGCCGTCCCGTACGCGGCCCTCCCCGAGATCGCCGACAAGTACAAGGCCGCCCTCGCCGGCAAGACCGTCGTCGACATCACCAACACCGTCGACTTCGCCACCTTCCAGCCCGTCGCCTTCGACGCCGGCAGCGGCGCCGCGGACCTCGCCGCCCGCCTGCCCGAGTCCCACGTCGTCAAGGCGTTCAACACCAACTTCGCCTCCGCGCTTGCCGCGAAGAGCGTCGGCGGCAAGAAGACCGCCGTCCTCATCGCCGGCGACGACGCCGACGCGAAGGCCGCCCTCCGCGAAGCGATCACCGCCGGTGGCCTTGACGCCTACGACGCCGGCCCCCTCGCCCGCGCCCACGAGCTCGAGGGCATCGGCTACCTCCAGATGGGCCTGGCCGTCTCCGAGCAGATCGGATGGACCGACGGTCTCGGGGTCATCAAGTGACGATCGCCGTCACTGGCGCGACCGGTCAACTCGGCCGCCTGATCGTCGAGCACCTCCTCGCCCGCGGCCTCGCTGCCGATGACGTCGTCGCGGTCGGCCGCAACGCCGACCGCCTCTCGACACTGTTCCTCGACCACGATGTCCGCACCGCAGTCGCCGACTACACCGACCCGGACGCCCTCCAGGCCGCGTTCCACGGCATCGATACCCTGGTGCTCGTCTCCGGCAGCGAGGTGGGCCAGCGTGTCCCGCAGCACACCAACGCCATCCGCGCCGCGGAACAGGCCGGCGTGCAGCACATCGTCTACACCAGCGCTCCCCGCGCCGACACGTCGACGCTGTTCGTCGCACCCGAGCACAAGGCCACCGAGGACCTCCTCGCGGCCTCACCCGTCACCGCGACCGTGCTCCGGAACAACTGGTACAACGAGAACTACGAGCAGGCGTTCGCCCAGATCGCCGCGACCAGCCAGTGGCTCGCCAGCAGCGGCACCGGCCGGATCGCCTCGGCCTCCCGCTCCGACTACGCCGAAGCGGCAGCCGTCGTCGCCGCAACGGACGCGCATCGCGGCGAGACACTCGAGCTCGCCGGCGACACCGCCTGGGACGGCGCCGAGTTCGCCGCCACCGCCAGCCGTGTCCTCGGACGCGACGTCGCGTACGCCGGCGTCTCGTCGGAGGAGCACCAGGAGGCACTCGTCGCTGCAGGTCTCGACGAAGGCACGATCGGGTTCCTCGTCGGCCTCGACGCCGCCGTCGCCGACGGCGCGCTCGACGGACCCTCGACGGTCCTCTCCACGCTGATCGGTCACCCGACCGAGACGCTCGAGGAAGCCTTCCGCCGCTTCCACACGGCCTGATCCACCCGCGGATCCACGACGCTCCGTGGTGCCGGATACTTCCGTCCGTACCACGGAGCGTTGTCGCATCCATGCCGCACGGCCAGCGAAGTCTGCACCTCCAACTTCAAGTAGTTGCACTGTGCCTCGCAAAGTGCAAAGCTGCAGAGTGTGAACACATCTGAGCGCACGCGACTGCTTCGCCGTCGCATGATCGCCACGGCCCGTCGCCGGACGATCGCGGACGGCCTGAACGGGTTCACCATTGAGCAGCTCTGCGAAGAAGTTGGTGTGTCCCGCCGGACGTTCTTCAACCACTTCGCGTCGAAGGAAGACGTCGTGCTCGGGATCGAGCTCGGCGTCGAAGACGACCTGCTTGCCACCTTCGCTGCGGGAGCGGCGGTCGACCCCGACCTCGCTCCCTTCGAAGCGGCGGTCGCACTGGCGATCGAACATCTCCATGTCGTCGGCCTCGACCGCGGCGAAGAAGCCCTCATGCGGGACGTCCTGGAACGCGAGCCCTCCCTCGTGGCGCGATTCGTCACCGCGACCGACCGGCAGATGAACCTCGTCGGCGACGCCATGCGCTCCCGATTCGGATGGACAGACCCGGCCGACGACCGCGGGCGGCTCGTTGCCGAGATCATCGGCGCACTGCTCAAAGCGACCGCGTGGCGGTTCTTCGCCGATGACGACGGGCCGCCCTTCGAGGACATCCTCCGCGCCAACTTCCGCCTTGTCACAGCGATGGCGAACTCGGACAGCCCCGCTGTCCCGGCCAGCAGTGCGCCGCTCTCGGCGGCACACTCGATCAACGAACTGGAGCACACCCCATGAGCTCGACCAAGAGCGCGAAACGGGCAGGACGGTCCGACGGGCCACTCCTGCTCACCCAGCGCCGCATCTGGACCATCTTCTCGGCGCTCATCGCGGGCATGCTGCTGTCGAGCCTCGACCAGACCATCGTGTCCACGGCGATGCCCACCATCGTGGGCGAGCTCGGCGGTGTCGCGCACCAGGCGTGGCTGACCACGGGCTACCTGCTGGCCTCCACGATCGTGATGCCGATCTACGGCAAGTTCGGCGACGTCCTGGGTCGGCGGAACCTGTTCCTCATCGCCATCGCGCTGTTCACCATCGCATCGGCCGGCTGCGCGTTCGCCGGTGACTTCACGCAGCTGATCGTGTGGCGTGCGGTGCAGGGCCTCGGCGGTGGCGGTCTGATGATCCTGTCGCAGGCGATCATTGCCGACATCGTGCCCGCGTCGCAGCGCGGCAAGTACCTCGGCCCGCTCGGTGCGATCTTCGGCCTCTCGGCGATCGGCGGCCCGCTGCTCGGTGGGTTCTTCGTCGACCACCTCACCTGGAACTGGGCCTTCTACATCAACATCCCCGTCGGGATCGCCGCGTTCTTCATCGCCTGGTTCGCACTCACCCTGCCCACCAAGAAGGCCGAGAAGAAGATCGACGTCCTCGGCGTGCTCCTCATGTCCGCCGCCACCACCTGCCTGGTGTTCTTCTCCGAGTTCGGCGGCAACAAGGACCACGGCTGGGACGCCCCCGAGACCTGGGCCTGGTTCGCCGGCCTCGTCGTCGCCGCGGCCCTCCTCGTGCTCGTCGAGTCCCGCGTCGAGGACCCGGTGCTCCCGATGTCGTTCTTCCGCAACCGTACCTTCCTGCTCGCGACCGGCATCGGCCTCGTGCTCGGCATCGGCATGTTCGCCGCCATCGGGTTCGTCCCCACGTTCCTGCAGATGGCGTCCGGCACCTCGGCCGCAGTCTCGGGGCTTCTCATGCTCCCGATGATGGTCGGCCTCATCGGCACCTCCGTCGTATCCGGCAACCTCATCACGAAGACCGGCCGCTACCGGATGTTCCCGATCGTCGGCACGATCCTCGTCGCCGCCGCGATGCTGTGCTTGACGCAGCTGGCTGCGGACACCCCGATCTGGCTGATCTGCGTCTACCTGTTCGTCTTCGGCGCCGGCCTCGGCCTCATCATGCAGGTCGTGGTCCTCGTCGCACAGAACGCCGTACCCGCCGAGCAGGTCGGCACCGCCACCTCGACGAACAACTACTTCCGCGAGGTCGGCGCCTCCCTCGGCACCGCCGTCTTCGGTGCACTGTTCACCGCACGTTTGACCACCTCGCTGACGGACGTGTTCCGCGGCGCCGGCGGTTCCGCGACGGATGCGGCGTCCTCGGCGGGCAGCATCGACCCCGCGACCGTGGCGAAGCTCCCCGAGGCGGTGCAGAACGGCATCGTGAACGCGTACGCCGACTCCCTCGCGCCGGTGTTCTGGTACCTGCTGCCGTTCATCGCCGCCGCGTTCCTCCTCGCGCTGTTCCTGCCGCAGATCAAGCTCTCCGACACGGCCGGCATGGTGGCCCGCGGCGAAGCGATCGGCGGCGCAGAAGCCGACGAACTCGAGAAGGCGCGACAGGACGCCGCTGCAGCCGGCCAGCCGGCTGCAGCCGCAGCCGCAGCCGCCTCAGGCTCGGACACCGTTCGAGCCGGGACCCGTCGCGACAAGTAGCCGGACAGAAGGAGGGGCCGTCAGCGGCGGCTCCTCCCTCCATCCCCGGCCCGCGATAGGCACCGACGAACACGCTCGACCCGCACGCCTGCACCAGTAGCCACGCCACAGAAAGAGACCATCATGGCCGCCCCTCTCGGCATGCGCGTCCGCACCTGGGCGATGTCAACGCTCGTCACACGAATCATCCGGGCGCCGAAGGTGGAGTTGACCTCCCGAGCGGTTCCGGACAACGAGATCGTGCACATCCCCACCCGTCACGGGTCAGTCCGCTGCTACATCACACGGCCTCCCGCGGACGCCCCGCTCGCCGCCAACGGTGCCACCCCGCCGGTGGTCATCAACACCCACGGTGGTGGGTTCGTGATCGGGAACCCGCTGCAGGACAACCACCTCGCTCGAGGGATCGCGGGCGAAGTCGGCACAGTCGTCGTCAACGTCGACTACAGCACAGCTCCCAAAGCCCGGTTCCCACAGGCGTTGGGGGAGTGCTTCGACGTGCTCAGGTGGGTCGCCCGCTCTGGGGACACCATGGGATGGGACGGCACCCGGATCGCGGTGACTGGCAGCAGCGCCGGGGGGAACCTCGCCCTCGGCACCCTCACGCAGACCACCCGCGAGCACGGCCCCGCTGTTCGCGCTGCCGCCCTCATCGTGCCCGCCGTGGACCTGTCGATCCCGCCCGCCGAAGCGACCTTGCTGATCGAGAAGCCGTTCGTGAACGCCGGGATGCTCGAGATGGTCGACACGGCCTACCCGCTGGAGGACACCGACCGGAAAAATCCCCTGGTCTCGCCCAGCTTCCTCTCCGACGCCGAGCTCCGGGCACTGCCACCGACCCTGGTCGTCACCGCGGAGCACGACACGCTGCGCCCCTCCATCGAGGAGTTCAGCGCGCGAGCGGTAGCCGTCGGCGCGCCGGTCGAGACCCGACGGTTCGACGACGTCGACCACGACTTCTACTACGCAAGCTCCACGCCGAAAGCGACCCTCGACACGCTCATGGCCGCGTTCACCGCGCACCTACTCGAACACCTCCGCTGAACCGCGTTGCACGCCGTGCAGCGTCGGTGGATCCGTCACCGGGAGATCATGCCCCACGCTGCACTTTGGAGGAGCATCGAAGCGGCCAGCACCATGAAGCCGGCAAACCGCAACACGGCGCTCGTGGCGGCGACCGCTGCCCACACCGGCAGCAACGGGACCCGTGCAATCGTCCCAGCACGAGAGGTGTGGTTCCGCTGGTCAGATTCGTCGTCGAGCTCCGCCGGCGTCGAGATGAACATCGCCGTCCGGGCGGGGCGAGCGGGAAGAAGCGTGGTCGTGAGGTGTCCTTCCATCGGTGCGGCTATGGGGACCAGCATCACCGCAGCGACACCCGTCGGCGTCGTTCCCCAGAACCGAGGAACCTGATGCAGATGGAGTACAAGACCGGCACCGGCCTACCCCAGACTCAGGGGATGACCGTTCCGACGCCCGGCGGGCCCGCGACGCCGCGCCCGCTGTGGCTGCGCACGCAACCCGTGCTCGAGCGCCTCCCGCTCTGGGTGAGCGTGACCGCGATGATCGTGGAACTGGTCGTCATCGTCACCAACGGCGACGGTCTGCTCGCCGGCATCGGCGCACTCGTGACCCTCGCCGGCGCGCTCGTCGCCGCCCGTCTACCGCAGGTCGGACTCACGTTGACGATGGCGGGCGTCGTCGTGGTGATCGTCGGAGGGCGGGAGCCGATCGGCGAGTGCACCGTCGTGGTGTTCGTCCTGTTCGCACTCACCTTGCGCGGCTTGCCGCCGACGCGCAGCATCGGGATCACAGCGCTGGCGATGGCCGTCATCTTCGGACTCGCCAGCTTCCTCTCCGCGGGCCGCGCGGTCGGTCTCGACGCCGTCGCGGTCATCGTCGCCGTCGTCGCCGGTGGTGCCGTGGGCGCGGCACTTCGGCTGCAGCGACAGTACTGGGAGTCCCTCGAGCAGCGCACCCGCGACGCGATCGCGACACGGGAGGCTGAAGCCGAACGGCGAGTGGCCGAAGAGCGGGTCCGCATCGCCCGCGACCTGCACGACATCGTCGGCCACCAGGTCGCCGTCGTGAGCATGCACATCGGCGCGGTCGAAGTCACCGCCGGCCGCGACGACGCCGCGACCCAGCGATCGCTGGTCGCGGCGCGCACCGCCGTGCAGTCGATCCTCAGCGACACGCAACGCACGCTGGCGATGCTCCGCAGCGACGACGCCGACCACGACGACGCGCGCCGACCGACACCCGGCCTGTCGACGATCGACGAGCTCGCCGCCTCGTTCCAGGACGCTGGCCTATCGATCGACGCGCAAATCACCGACCAAGCTCGCCGGGTGCACGAGGCCGTCGGGGTGACGGTGTTCCGCGTGGCGCAAGAAGCGTTGACGAACGCCCACCGGTACGGGACCGGTGAGGCCGCGCTGACGGTGCTGACGGACGAGGCTGATGTGGTGATCAGCGTCACGAACCCGGTCGCGTCCACGCCGCCGACCGCACACGGCAGCGGATATGGACTCATCGGTATGCGCGAACGCGTTGAGTCCGCCGGCGGAACCCTTCAGCTTGGCACCGACGAGGATGTCTTCACCGTCACAGCACGAATCCCATGGAACGAAGGAGCCAGCTCGTGACACACGTGCTGTTGGTCGATGACCAAGAGATGATCCGGCTCGGACTGCGCACCATCATCGACGCGCACCCGGACTTCACCGTCGTCGGTGAAGCAGCGGACGGGTTCGCCGCCCTCACCTTCCTCAACGATCACGACGTCGATCTCATCCTCATGGACGTCCGCATGCCCGGGATCGACGGCGTCGAAACGACGCGACGGATCCGGGAGCGGATCCCGTCCGAGCAGACCCGCATCGTCGTGCTGACCACCTTCGAGCACGACGACACCGTCCTCGCCGCGCTCCGGGCCGGCGCGAACGGGTTCCTCGGCAAGGGCGTCGGACCAGCCGAGCTCATCGTCAGTCTGCAGGAAGTCATCGCCGGGGGAGGTGCCCTGTCCGCAGCAGCCTCTGCCGCGCTCATCGGGCACGTCACCGACAGCCCGGGCCGCGTCATCGACGCCGACCTCGCCGACCGGTTCCTCGCTTTGACCGCCCGCGAGCGCGACGTGGTCCTCAGCATCGCGGCGGGGCACGACAACGACACCATCGCCTCAGAGCTGTTCGTCTCACCGTTCACGGTGAAGACCCACGCGAGCCGTGCGATGGCGAAGGTCGGCGCCCGTGACCGGGCCCAACTGGTCGCGTACGCCTACCAGGCCGGCCTTCTCGCCTGACCCGGCCGCGCGCATCACGCGGACGCAATGACCGTTCGGGAAGCCCTTCGGGAACATGGACGGTCGTTAGGCTCCTGGGAACGGGAGGAGCCGCCATGACTGATGCCCAGCAGAGGACCCGAGCGTCACGTGTGGCTGCAACCCGGGACGCGATCCTCACGGCGGCCGAGCAGCTCTTCGGTGAGTACGGCATCGCACACGTGTCAGGACGGCAGATCGGAGAGGCCGCCGGGCAGGGGAACACCGCGGCGGTCGGGTACCACTTCGGAGGCAAAGCAGATCTCATCCGCGCGATCCTCGCCCGGCACCAGCACGCCATCAACGCGCTCCGACTTGCCGAACTGCAGCGAGTCGAGGGGCGGAACGACATCCGCGACTGGATCGCCTGTTTCGTGCGTCCGACGACCACCCATCTCGAGTCCCTGGGATCACCGACCTGGTACGGCCGGTTCAGCGCGCAGGTCGCGACGGATCCCGCCTGGGCTGACATCGCGATGGACGAAGCTCGAGAAGCACCGGGGCTCATGCGCATCGCGCAGGGTATCCAGCGCTGCCTCCCGGACCTCCCAGCGCCGGTGCGTGTTGAGCGGATGACGATGGGCCGAATCCTCCTGACGCAGGTGATCGCGGAACACGAACGCGCGCTGGAGCGAGGCGGTGCCCGCATCTGGGCGAACTGGTCCGCCGTGGCGGACTCTCTGATCGACGTCGTGTCGTCCTTGTGGCTGGCCGAGGCGGTGACGTCTCCGCGCGCTGCCGGGCAGTCGCCATCCTGAGCGGGGTCCACCCTTCGGGGGACCCCCTTCCCAGTAGGTGGAAATCTCCCGGGAGTGTAAATCAAGCGATTGAGTTAAAAAGGGTACGGCGATTGACTCGCTGGGGCGGCAACAGCTGTTGCCGCCCCGCCCATCTCAAGGAGCACGATGACGGACATCGCCACGGACAGCAGCATGCGCGAAGCGGACCTGGAGGCGTTGCGCGCCCGGTACCGGGTCGAACGCGACCGACGCATCCGTCCTGACGGGCTCCGGCAGTACCAGGGCATGCGCGGCGCGTACGGGTACTGGGCGACGGACCCGTACACGCGCCGTTCGGATCGTCCGGCGAAGACCGACCGCGTCGAGGTGCTCATCGTGGGCGGCGGGTTCGGCGGACTCCTGACCGGGGCGCGGCTGCGCCAGGCGGGCTTCACGGACATCCGCATGACCGAGGAGGGCGGCGACTTCGGCGGTACCTGGTACTGGAACCGGTACCCGGGCATCCACTGCGACATTGAAGCCTCCGTGTACATGCCGCTGCTCGAGGAAGTCGGAACCGTCCCCACTCGCCGGTACGCGCCCGGCGAGGAGATCCGCCGGCACGCGATGGCGATGGCGAAGCACTTTGACCTGTACGACGACGTGCTCTTCCACACCCGGGTCACCGACCTCCGCTGGGACGACGACACCGCGGACTGGGCAGTCCGGACCGACCGCGGCGACACGATGCGCGCACGGTACGTCATCGTCTCCTCCGGGTCGCTATCTCAGCCCAAGCTCCCCGCGATCCCCGGGATGGAGAACTTCAGGGGACACACGTTCCACACGAGTCGGTGGGACTACGGCTACACCGGTGGTGACCAGGCCGGGGGGATGACCGGCCTTGCCGACAAGCGCGTCGCGGTGGTCGGGACCGGTGCGACGGGCATCCAGGTGATCCCCCTCGTCGCCGAGGACGCTGCGCACCTCACCGTTTTCCAGCGGACCCCGTCGAGTGTGGACGTCCGCGACAATCGCGATCTGCCCGCGGACTGGACCACGGGCCTCCCGACCGGATGGCAGCAGGAACGCATGGAGAACTTCCTCGCGGTCGTCTCCGGCGAAGAGACCGAGGTGGACCTGATTCAGGACGGCTGGACCTCCACCGCAGCGCTGCAACGCACGATGCTGACCGGGCAGACGGAGGACACGCTCGACCCGGAGGAACGCGACCGGCTGATCGAGATCGCGGACGCCCGCAAGATGGACCAGATCCGTGCACGCGTCGATGCCGTCGTCACGGATCCGGCGACCGCAGAGATCCTCAAGCCCTGGTACCGGTACATGTGCAAGCGGCCGACGTTCAGTGACAAGTACCTGCAGGCCTTCAACCGGCCGAACGTGAGCCTGGTCGACACCGCCGACACCGGAGGAATCACCGCCATGACCGAGACCGGTGTGGTGGTCGGCGACACGGAGTACGAGGTCGACGCCGTCGTTTTCGCCACCGGGTTCGAGACCGGCGTCTCGGGCGTCATCTCCGGAACACTGCCGGTGCACGGCCGGGACGGAACGCAACTGCTCGAAGCGTGGGCACGAGGCCCCCGGACACTGCACGGATTCGTGTCGCACGGCTTCCCGAACCTCTTCCACCTCGGAGCGCTGCAGAACGCGAACTCTGTGAACTTCGTGCACATCCTGCAGGAGCAGGCCACGCACATCGCCGCGATCCTGGAGCACGCTCGCGACGAGGGCGCACGGCAGGTCGAGCCCACCGTCGAAGCCGAAGACCGGTGGTTGGCGACGATCCACGAGGTGGAGGTGGACAACGCGGCGTTCCTGGCGGAGTGCACGCCCGGTTACTACAACGGCGAGGGCACCCGGAAGCGTGGGGGCGGCGGGTACAGCCCCGGGCCCGTCCGGTTCCACCGCCTGCTCCGGGAATGGCGGCAGACCTCGATCGACGAAGTCCTCGTGCCCGAGCTCGCCGTCACCAACTCCTGACCCGATCACTCCACCCAGATGGCCGCCGCTCAATGAGCGTCGGCCCGCCGATGTCGCGCCTACTGGTTGTGCAAGGAAAGGGCGGGATCTACTGCAAATGGAGTAGCCCGAACGGTGCGAAAGGAGGCCGTGTCGAAGCGCTCGGATCGGGATCGTTGACGTTGTTCGCACATCGCAACCACGACGACGAAGGAAACCGCATGTCCACGTTCCTGTCCCACCTCGGGCGCTTCAGCGCCCGGTTCCGATGGCTGGTGATCGGAGCGTGGCTCCTGATCATGGCCGTGCTGATCGGCATCTTCATCGTCGGTAGCGGCATCGACAAGGGTGCCGCGACCACGAGCATCCCCGACACCAAGGCCTCCCAGGCGTTGGAGCGGATGAACAAGGAATTCCCTTCCAAGACTGCCTCGGACACCGCGTCCCTGCAGCTGGTGTTCCAACCGAAGTCCGGCAACGTCACGGACGCGACGACTGCGAAGCAGCTCGAGTCGTTCCTCGCGAAGGCTCGGACGGTCGACGGCGTCAAGTCCGTCAGCGACCCACTGAACGCAGAACAGCCCTACATCTCCAAGGACCGCACGGTGGCCGTCGCCATGATCACCTACGGCGACCTGACGAAGAAGCAGGAGACGAAGTACTACGACGCAGCTCTCGAGCTGCAGGAGAACGCCCCTCCTGGGCTCGGTGTCGAGCTCGGCGGGAACCTCGTGCCCCTCGGCGCCCCGGCCACCAGCCCGAGTGAAGGCGCCGGCGTCATCATCGCGTTCGTCATCCTCGCGATCACGTTCGGATCGCTGCTCGCTGCGGGCATCAATCTCCTCGTCGCTGTCTTCGGCGTCGGTGTCGGCCTCATCGGTGTCCTCGCCTACGGCGCACTCACCCCGATCGGTGACAACGCGATCATCCTCGCAACCATGCTCGGCCTGGCAGTCGGTATCGACTACAGCCTGTTCATCCTGTCCCGCTTCAAGACCGAGCTCCGTTCCGGTCGGAGGGTCGACGACGCGATCGCTCGCGCAACCGGTACGGCCGGCACCGCTGTGGTCTTCGCTGGCATGACCGTCGTCGTCGCGCTCGTCGCGCTCATGGTCGCAAACCTCAGCTACATCACCGAGATGGGTGTCGCCGCAGCGTTCGCGGTCGCCGTCGCCGTCCTGCTCTCGCTCACCCTGCTGCCGGCACTGATGCGGTTCATGGGCGTCAAGGCGCTGTCGAAAAAGCAGCGCGCAGCGCTGCAACGCGGGGAACTCTTCACCGACGACGGCCCGCAGAAGCGCGGCGTCCTCCGCTCGTGGGGCAGCTTCGTCGTGAAGCGCCCGATCGTGTCTCTCCTGGGCGGCGTCCTCGTCCTGGTCGTCGTCGCGCTCCCCATGCTCAGCATGAAGACCGCCTCCAACGTCCCTGGCGGGTCCGACCCGGAGTCCACCGAACGCACCGCCTACAACCTCATCGTCGACAAGTTCGGCGGCATCCAGAGCCCCCTGATCGTCCTGGCTGAGGGTGACAACATCACCTCGAAGACCGCCGCGATCGAGAACGAACTCACCGGTCTCGACGGCGTGCAGCAGGTCGTTCCCGCTCAGGTCAGTTCCGACGGGGACTACGCACGTGTCACCGTCATTCCGACCGAGGGACCGATCGACGACTCCACCAAGGACCTGGTGCACCAGATCCGCGACGACGCTGACACCATCAGCGGAACGCACCTCGAAGTCACCGGTGAAACCGCGATCGGCATCGACTCCGACGACCAGCTCGCACGTGCGCTGGTGAAGTACGTCGTCGTCATCGTCGTCATCTCGATCATCCTGCTCATCGTCCTGTTCCGGTCGCTGCTCATCCCCGTGATCGCGACCCTCGGATACCTGCTCTCCGTCGGCGCGTCGTTCGGGGCGAGCGTCGCAGTGTTCCAGTGGGGGTGGCTGGACTTCCTGCCAGCACCGCAGGGCGACCCGATGCTGAGCATCCTGCCGCTGCTGCTCGTCGGAGTGCTCTTCGGACTCGCGATGGACTACCAGGTGTTCCTCGTCTCACGTATCCAGGAGATGTACCGCAAGGGCCGTGACCCCAAGCAGGCGATCCGCGAGGGCTTCTCCCGATCCGGTCCCGTCCTCGTCGCTGCGGCGAGCATCATGATCGTCGTCTTCGGCGGGTTCGCCACCGGGGAGTTCGCGATCGGCGCCTCGATCGCGTTCGGGCTCCTCGTCGGCGTCGCCGCGGACGCGTTCATCGTCCGCATGGTCCTGATGCCGGCTGCGTTGTCCCTCCTGGGTCGCTCCGCTTGGTGGATCCCGAAGTGGCTGGACAAGGTCCTCCCCGACGTCGACGTCGAAGGCCACGCCCTCGACAAGCACGACGCCGCGACACCCGCCGCGCAGGACCAGCCACGAGTCCTCGTCGGCTGACACTCCGAAGGGCCCCGGTGAGCACACCGGGGCCCTTCGTCCTCTGCTCGTAGAACGAAAGTGACAGCTGATGCAGCACCCCGTCCGCCCCGAAGACATCCATCTCCCCCCGACTCAGCCCATCGACATCACCGCCTACCTTGCAGCGGAAGCAGATCGTGCGTTCGCCGAGAAAGGCTCCGCACCAGAGCTGAACGTTCAGGATCCCGAACCGCCTTGCTGAGCGCGATATCAGCAGACCCGCTGCTCGAGCGGTGCGCGGTCAACGATCGTGGGTGAAGTAGCCAGACGAGAAACCCCGTCGCAGGGCAACGCGGGCAGACGTTCGGTAGTTCGTCGGCTATCGGGACGCAGGCCGGTCGTACTTGGCGACGATTTCTCGCCTCGCCTGGTCTCGAGAGAGCGCTCCTTGCAGCACCCGGCGGACTCGCTCGATGGCGTCTGCATCGACCTGTAGGCCCCGTGCTCGCAGCGCCAACTCGATGAAGGCCACTTCACCTTCGACGTCGATACGGCTCTCGTTGCTCGCCATGGACCAACTGTGCCCCCGACTCCGATACACGATGCTCAGCCGTGGCGCGCAGTACGAGCCGCAGTAGCCTGATCCAAGACCTTCATACAAGACTCTCGAAGGCGGAGCTCTCCTCACAGCGTGGGGGGATTGGCCTTCTGAACCGGCGGCTCCCAGAGATTGCTCAGGCTAAGTGAGTGCGTACCCGTCGGGAGGCACCGGCAACGTTGCCGCGACGAGATCTTCGACGAGGGTTCCATCGAGCGGGCGGCGGGTGACGAGGCACCATAGGACCATCGCCAGGAAGACCTGCGTGACCGTGTCGATCCTGAGGTCCGGGGGGAGCGCACCGGCCTCCACCGCCAGTCGCAGTCGTTCCGCGAGCCGCGTGCGGGCGGCAGTCGTGATCCGTTCGTCGTAGTTCGCGGAGAGGTCAGCATCTTCGGCAACAGCCGCGATGATGGCCTGGAGTACGGCGGCTGCATCGGGGTCGTCGTAAACACGCGCGACGGCCAGCATCCACGCAGTGACGTCGGCGTGGACGTCATCGGAGACGGCAACGGGACCTACCGGGAGGATGCCGCCCGCGGTGACCATCTCCGAAACCAGCGCCGCTTTCGTCGGCCACCATCGATACAGGGTTTGTTTGCCGACGCCAGCTACCGCGGCGATTCGCTCGAACGACAGCGTGTCCCATCCACGGCTGGCCAGCTCCGAGCGTGTCGCGTCGAGGATCGCCAAGCGTGTCTCTTCATTGCGGAGTCGTCCTGTGCTCTTGGCCATACAGCCATCCTCGCGGCATCACGACTCCGGCCGGCGCGGCCAGCCGTGGTGCGGACTACTGAACGGAGACGCCGCCGTCGCTGGAGAGGACGGCGCCGTTGATGTTCACACCGTCCTTGCTGAGCAAGAACGTGATCGAGGCAGCGAGCTCGGCGGGCGCCGCGATGCTCGGTAGCAGTGCGAAGAACGGCGCCAACCGCTCCTGGCCCTTCTCCGAGAGCTTCGAGGAGGAGCCGATGTTCGTGGCGACCGCGCCCGGAGCGACAGCGTTGACACGCAGTCCTCGCTGCGCATACATGAACGCTGCGGAGCGGGTCAGGCCCAGGACCGCGTGCTTGGACGCGGTGTAGGCCGCTCCTGAACCGCTACCGAGGAGCGCGGCGCCGCTGATGATGTTGACGACGGAGCCCCTGCCGGCTTCGAGCATGACGGGCAGCACGGCTCGGGTGAGCTTGAAAGTGCCGGTGACGTTGACGCCCATCACGCGCTCCCAGACGGCGTCGCTCGTCTCGTCGATGGGGGAGAAGTCGTCGGCGATGCCGGCGACGTTGGCGAGAGCGTCGATCTGGCCACCGGCGGCTGCGACGATCGCGTCGACGTCTGCCTGCGAGGTGATGTCGCCACCCACCGGCACGATGTCGGCGTCGGGCAGTTCCGCAAGCAGATCTGAGAGGCGGTCGGCGGTGATGTCGACGGCCACGACCCGCCCGCCTTCGCGTGCAACGCGTGACGCCGTGGCACGACCGATGCCGGACGCGGCCCCGGTGACGATGACGGTCTGGCCGGAGAAACGACCCGGAGTGATCTGCTCAGTCCAGGTGGAAGCCTGCGTGGACTGCGGAACCACGTTCGTGTGGCTGTCGGGTGCGGTGGAATCGGACATGGAGGTCTCCTGTCGACAGTGACGAGGGTGAGCTAGGTGGTGATCACCAGGCTTGTCGAGACAAATCGTCTCGACTTCAAGAAATCGTACGCCTGGCGTCGACGCCCTTCCGACACGTTCCACCCTGGGGCTCAACGCGCTCCGGACACCTGTACGAGCATCCGGCCACCCTCCGGTGTGTCCAGTAGCCGATGGGCTTCAGAGATCCATCGCCGAGGGCTACCGTGCCCTCATGGGGAAGCGGAACTACCTCGTCGAAGGCGTCTCCGGAACAGGGAAGACGTCGGTGTGCCACGAACTGCGTCGCCGTGGTTTCCCAGCGATCGACGGCGATCGAGAACTCGCCTACCAGGGGGACCCGAAGACAGGGGCGCCTGTCGATGGTGTGACCGGGACAGCCGTTCACCACCACCACATCTGGCAGGTAGACAGGGTCCGCTCGATCGCGGCGGACCAGTCAGATCCGGTCACCTTCTTCTGCGGAGGATCGCGCAACGTCGAATCGTTCATCGACGTCTTCGACGACGTCTTCGTCCTGATGATCGATCGGGCAACGCTCGAGCGACGTCTGGAGGCGCGGGGCGATGACGAATGGGCCGGGACGGGCCGGCTGGAAGAGCGGGCCCTCGTTCACGCACTCCATGCGACCGGCACCGTGCCGCGCGATGGCGTGCACGTCGATGCCAGTCAGCCGCTCGATGTCGTCGTGGACGAGGTGCTCCGCCGGTGTGGCCTGTCCGAGTGGTGAGCGCGTCCTGCGTGATCACGACGCGTCATCCGCTTCCGCGCACCGCCGTGAGAGCGCTTGCCAGCGTGGCCAGGTCTCTCTAGTCGCCTTCGATGAAGCCGGCGGCCGCGAGGGCGCGCTCGTAGATCTCTCGGATGACTGCGGCCTTGCGGGCGTTGTAGTCCGACATGCGTTGCGCTGGCTGCTGTGCGGCCTGACGCTTGACGGTCGCGTAGCGTTCGCGATCCGCGGTGTCGTGTCGGAGCCAGTTCCGGAACACCACGTGCTTGACCAGCTCCGGACTGTCCGGCCCGAAGACGTGCAGGTTCACGGGGATCCCGGGAACCGGCGCTGCCGCCCGGTTGCTTGCAGGGGCTCCCTGGAGGAGGCGATGCTCGTGCCACCAGGGCTCGCGCACCGTGAGGACGAAGCCCGCTGCTTCCAACCGCGGCAGCCAGACACGTTCGTCGGAGGGATCTGCGACCGTCAGGTCCAGGTCGAGTACCGGTTTCGCCGCGAGCCCAGGAACAGACGTGGACCCGACGTGCTCGACACGGAGCGCGCGAACGTCGAGAGCATCGATGATCAGGTTGCTCACCGTCGATGCGAGCTGCGGCCATTCAGGGTCCGGGTCGACGACACTGATGACGGTGGCCTTCGGCGGGACCACCCACGGGCTGGCTCCCGCCGGCACGGGCGGCTCGTCGAAGTCGAGAATCTCAGCGGTCGTCGGCACGCCCATAGTCAACCCGATTGGTCGGCGCATCGGTTGATGACCGGGTCGCCAAGGGACGATCCGTGCCGTGCGGAGGCCGACGGCCGAGATCGACGGCGGCACAAGCGGTGATGAGCAGGCCTGACGTGACGAAGATCACCCGTGATCCCGGATCCACCCGCGCTGGACGGCCCTCCATTCCCGCGCCAATGGTGGGGATCGGCGACGCGCGGTCCGACACCGGTCGGGAGGCCCGGTGGCAGCAGAGCCGTGTGTCCATCAGGCGCACACCGCGATGAACGCACCCGTCTTCGCCGGCGCGGCATCGCTCCTCGTACCAGCGAGGACGGCAGACGGCGCGCCGATGGCCCAGCTGGCGCCGCCTGGTGGCGGATCGATCATGCCGACGCATCCGACGCGCTCCGGGTCCGGGCGTACCGGAACGACAGCGCGGCGGACGCCACCGCGGCCAGCACGAGGACCACGAGCGGCATGGTCGCGGCTCGAACTCCGCTGTGCGTGATCAGCGCTCCGGTGAGCGATGCGCTCATCGCGATGCCGATCGCGGAGGCGGAGTTGATCCATGTGAACCCCTGCGTCAGTGCTGATCCGGCGACCGTCGCCTGCACGATCTGGGAGGACGACGCGAGCAGCGGGGCGATCGCTGTTCCGCCGATGGTCAGCATGATCGCCAGCCCGAGCAGCGTGGGCCAGGCGACGCCGACGAGCACGGCGACCGTGAGCACGAGCGTCGCGACCAGCTGCGCCGCCTGGGGACGCGGGGTCGCCCGCATCGACCCGTACACGAGGCCCGCGATGATGCTCGCGGCGCTGGGGACGGCGAGGACGAGACCGGTGAGGGACAGCATCCCGCGAGCGCTCGCCGCGGCGGTGACGAGGAGCGGAACAGCGCCGAAGAAGCACCCGAGCCCGAGGTTGACGCCGAGTGCGGCGAGGAAGTCCGGAGCGAGGAGTGAGGTCCGGGTCCTGTTCCGGCCGCGTCTCCGACCTCGACGCGGCGCTGGTGCGGTGCGCGGTTGCAGCGACAGCGTGCCGCAGCCGAGGGCGACGAGTGTCGCGGCCGCGGCCGAACCCGCCCACGGGACGAGGGAAGTACTGGCGAGGGTCACGAGGATCGGACCGGACAGGAACACGACGTCGTTGACGTTCGCCTCGAGGGAGAAGGCGACGCGGAGCGCCGGCCCATCCGTCAGGAGGTGCGACCACCGCGCCGCCGACAGGGCTCCGGGCTGGGGCGTCACGGCACCGGCGACCATCACGGCCGCGAGCGTGACCGGGACCGGTGCGCTCCCCGCGGTGGTGATGGCCGCAGCGACCGCGGCAGCGTGAGCGGCGACGATCACCGGGACCGTCACCGCCTGCCCCCACCGGTCCACGAGGCGAGCGACCTGCGGACCCGCCACGGCCTCCGCGATCGAGAAACCGGCCGTGGAAGCGCCTGCGACCGCGAACGATCCCGACGCGTGCTGGATCGAGAACAGCAGCCCGAGCCCGGTCATCGCGACGCCGAGACGCGCAACGGCCGCGGGGAGGAAGAACGCCAGCGCCCCGGGGTGGTCGAGGACACGGCCGTACCGGGCACCGGTCGACCGGAACGGTCCGAGGACCGAGGACAGGAGCGAGCGCGCAGTCGTCATGGACGATGCCTCCGACGCGGTGCCGGTGATCGGTCGGCAGACAAGTCGGCCTGGGCTTCGACGATCATCACGGCACAGCGGTACCTCCGGCATCCTGCTCCGCAGGGGAGCGCTGGCGCAAGGAGCACACGTCGTGGTGCTTCTGCGCCGAGCGATGTCGCGGCTTGCGGGCGTCACTTGGTTACGTATACAGTCGCTCGGAGCATCCCCGTGAATACGTACCCATTCTTCGAAGGAGAAGACGATGGCCCTCACTGAAGTCCAGCGCCAGCGCGCCGTCCACGGAACGCGGGACAAGAAGTCCGCGGCGATCGGCGCAGCGGTCGGCACCTGCGTCGAGAACTACGACTTCCTCGCGTACGGCACCGCGTCGGCGCTGTACTTCGGCACCGCGTTCTTCCCCGGCGCCGATCCGCTGGTCGGGACGCTGCTCTCGTTCGCCACGCTCGGCGTCGGGTTCGCGATGCGCCCGCTCGGCGGCATCATCGGTGGCTACCTCGGGGACAAGATCGGCCGCAAGCCGGTGCTCGTCGCGGCGTTGCTGGTGATGGGACTCGCGACGTTCGCGATCGGACTGCTGCCGACGTACCAGACCGTCGGCGTCCTGGCCCCGATCCTCCTGGTCGCGGTGCGCGTCATCCAGGGCGTCGCGTTCGGCGCCGAGTGGGGCGGCGCGATCCTCATGGCCTACGAGCACGCGCCGTGGCGACACCGTGGCCGCTACTCCGCGATCCCGACCGCGGGGAACCCGGCCGGGGTGTTCCTGGCGAACATCGTCTTCCTGTTCTCCGTGCACCTCGGCGGTGAGTGGGCGTGGCGGGTGCCGTTCCTCGCCAGCGCCGTCCTCGTCATCGCGGGCCTCATCATCCGGGCGAGGGTCTCGGAGTCCCCGGAGTTCGAAGACGTCAAGGACCGCGGCGAGACCGCGAAGAACCCGCTGCTCAAGGTGCTCAAGGACGACTGGCGGAACCTGCTCCGCGTCATCGGCCTGCGCCTGGTCGAGTCCGCGGGCTTCTACGTCGTCGTCACCTACATCCTCAGCTACATCTCCGGTCTCGACGCGGACCTCCGTGAGGTCGGCCTCGTCGGGCTCTGCATCGCGACCGCGATCGGCGTCGGCTCCTCCCTGTTCTGGGGCGACCTCACCGACAAGTTCGGGCGGAAGCCGATCTACCTGGTCGGGTCGATCCTCTCGATCGCGTTCGGGTTCCCGATGTTCCTGATGCTCAACTCGCAGGTGCCGGTCCTGATCGTGTTCGTCTACGTCATCGGCCTGCCGCTCATCCACGACATGCTCGCCGGCACCCAGGGCGCCTGGTTCAGCGAGCTGTTCAGCACGGACACGCGCTCCTCGGGCGCCTCGATCGGCTACCAGCTCGCCGCCGCGATCTCCGGCTTCATCCCGTTCATCGCCACCGCCCTCGCGGCAGCGATCGGTTGGGGCGGCGTCTCGCTCCTCTACGTCGCTGCCGGCGTCGTCGGCGTCGTCACGGTGCTCCTCACCCGTGAGACGTGGAGCCGGAAGGAGCGGGCCTACGTCGACGAGGTCACCTCCGCCGTGCCGACCGCCGTGGTGGACCCGCGCGTCGCGAACCAGTCCTGAGCCACCGAAGGAAGAAGCAAGCACCATGAAGGCAATCGTCAAGACCACCGCGGCGCCGGGCGTCGAGTTCGTCGAGGACCACCCCGAGCCCACGGTCGGCCCCCGTGACGTCCTGCTCCACGTCGGCGCGGTGTCGATCTGCGGCACCGACCGCGAGATGTACGAGTGGACACCGTCGGCGGTGGCGTTCAACCTCGACCTGCCGGTCGTCCTGGGGCACGAGGTCTCCGGCACGGTGATCGAGGTGGGCTCCGACGTCAGTCGACTCGCGGTGGGGGACCGGGTGGCGCTCGAGACGCACATCCCGTGCGAGCAGTGCTTCATGTGCCGCACCGGCAACGGGCACAACTGCCTGAACATGAAGATCATCGCGATGCACGCCGACGGCGCGTTCGCCGAGCGCGTCGCGGTGCCGGAGAACATCTGCTTCCCGCTGCCGGAGGGCATGCCGCTCGAGGTCGGTGCGCTCCTCGAGCCCGCCGGCGTCGCTTGGCATGCGCTGCAGCGGGCGGACCTCGATGTCGCCGGGCACTCGGTGTTGGTGTCCGGCTGCGGCCCGGTCGGGCTGCTCATCGTGCAGTTCGCGCTGCACCTCGGCGCCACCGAGGTGATCGCCGTCGAACCCAACCCGTACCGACGCGGCTGGGCCGAGAAGCTCGGCGCGACCGTGTTCGAGCCCGGCCCCGGCGTCGTCGAGTACGTCGAGGAGCACTATGCCCACCGCAGCGGCGTCGACGTCGCCTTCGAGGTCAGCGCGGCCGCCGCGGCGTACCCGACCATCTTCGAGTCGGTCCGCCGCGAGGGCACGATCGTCACGATCGGACACCCCGGCAACCCGGTGCCGGTCGACATCGCCAAGTACATCAACAAGAACGGGATCACCCTGCGCGGCACGTTCGGGCGCCGACTCTGGGACACCTGGGAGGACCTCGTCGAGGTCCTCACCCGTGGCGGCGTGGACATCTCGTGGCTCATCACCCACCGGTTCCCGCTCGGCGACCTCGGCCCCGCGATCGACCTCCTCACCGGCGACGCCAACAAGGTCCTCATCCTGCCGAACGGGCCCGTCGACGGCGCGGCAACCGTCGGGGGAGCCGAGACGGTCGCCGCAACGGCGCACTGATCCGACGCGACGACCGACGAGTCCGAGGAGAGCGCATGGCCCAGACCCACGACCGGGGTGCTCCACACCTCGGCGCGCACCCCACGCTCGTCGCGCCCACGCCGCCGACACCCGGCGGACCGGGCGGACACCGTGCCTCCCGGTCAGCGGGCCCCGGTCGACCCGCGCTCGACGAGCCGAGCGGGCACCAGCGTGTGCACCGGCTCCGACGTGTCCCCGGCGATGCGGTCCAGGAGTCGTTGCACGGACGCGCGCGCGATGCTCGTGATGTCCTGTTCGAACGTCGTGAGGTCGAACGCACCCCACGCCGACATCGGGAGCCCGTCGATGCCGAGCACCCACGTCCGCTCGGGGACGGCGACCTCGGCCGTGCGGAGGGCGTCCATCGCGCCGTACGCGATGATGTCCGAGGAGCAGAAGACCGCGTCCGGAACGCCGTGCGCGAGCAACTCGCGCGCCGCGCGGTTCCCCGTGTCGTACGTGGTCGTGCCCCTCGTGGTCTGCTCGGCCCGGATCTCCACCCCGGCGGCCCGCAACGCCTGTCGGAACCCGGCCTCACGCGCCGGGCTCGCGAACGTGTCCGACGGGCCGAAGATCGCGGCGATGTGCGACCGACCGCGTTCGAGCAGGAACTCCGCGGCACGGACGCCCGTCCCGAAGTGATCCGTCATGACGATGTCGGCGGTCGACTCGAGGTCGGCCCGGTTGCAGAGCAGCACCGGAACGCCGCGTTCCACCAGGCGGTCGATGCCGAGCGTCTGCTGCTTCGCGGCGGTGAAGAGCACGCCGTCGACGGTGCCGGCGCCGACGCCGGCGGTCGCGAGCGGCATCGCCGGATCGTCGTCGTTCCACACCACGACGTTGACGTTCATCTCGCGCGCGACCCGCGTCAACTCGTCGAGCAGGTACGGCAGGTACGGGTTCTGGATCTCACTGGTGACGATCCCGATCGCGCCCGCCCGGGCCGTGCGCATCGCCTTGGCCTGCGCGTTGGGCACGTAGCCGACGTCGCGCATGGCACCGAGGACGCGCTCACGGGTCTGGTCCGAGACGCTCGGGCTGCCGTTGAGCACCCGCGACACGGTCGCCTGCGACACGCCCGCGGCCCGCGCGATGTCACGGCTCGTCAGCGCCACGACGCCCCCTCTCCTCGAACCCGATGCAACGACGCTACAGCGGAGTCGACCTCGGCCTCACCGCCGCGACCTGCCCGCCGCGTGCCGGTGCACGGCCCCTCCAACGTCCACGCCGGTCGCGCGACCGTGACCGGCCAGCCGCACCACCCGATCGAAGGAGCGACACCATGACCCGCCTGTTCAACGACCCGGCGGACTTCGCGGACGAGATGGTCGACGGGTTCGTCGCGGCGAACCGGCGGTGGGTCCGGAAGGTCCGCGGCGGGGTCACTCGTGCGACCACCAGCCCTGAGGGCACGGTGGCCCTGGTGATCGGTGGCGGCTCGGGGCACTACCCGGCGTTCGGCGGACTCGTCGGGCACGGCCTCGCGGCCGGCGCGGCGATGGGCAACCTGTTCGCGTCGCCGTCGGCACAGCAGGTCACCGCGGTCGCCACGGCGGCGCACCACCGTGGCGGGGTGCTGCTGTCCTACGGCAACTACGCCGGTGACGCGCTCAACTTCGATGCCGCGGCGCGCGCCCTGACCGAGGCTGGCATCGACGTCCGCACGGTCCGCGTGACGGACGACATCGCCTCCGCGTCGGCCGACGAGCAGCACAAGCGTCGCGGCATCGCGGGGGACCTGTGCGTGTTCAAGGTCGCCGGTGCCGCCGCCGAGCGGGGCGACTCGCTGGACCACGTGGCAGCGATCGCGGAGCGGGCGAACGACCGGACGCGGAGTTTCGGCGTCGCGTTCAGCGGCTGCTCGCTGCCCGGCGCCGACGAGCCGCTGTTCACGGTCCCCGAGGGGCGGATGGCGATCGGGATGGGCATCCACGGTGAGCGGGGCATCGACGAGGCCGACGTCCCCACCGCCGCCGAGCTCGCCGACCTGCTCGTCGGCCGCCTGCTCCAGGAGCTCCCGGACGGTGTCTCCGTCGACGGCGCCCGCGTCGTCCCCATCCTCAACGGACTCGGCTCGGTGAAGTACGAGGAGCTGTTCGTCGTCTACGGCACCGTGCAGCGCCTGCTGACGGACGTCGGCGCGATCGTCGTGGAGCCCGAGGTCGGCGAGCTGGTCACGTCGTTCGACATGGCCGGGGTGTCGCTGACGCTGTTCTGGGTGGACGAGGAGCTCGAGCAGCTGTGGGCGGCGCCGGCCGACAGCCCCGCGTACCGGAAGGGCGGAGCGGTGCCGCAGGAGCGCGTGTCCGACGAACTCCTCGAGGCCGGCGAGCAGGTCCAGGTCACGCCCGGCAGCGAGGAGTCACAGATGTCGGCCGCGGTCGTCACGGACGGGATCACCGCGATCCGCGCGACGATCGACGAGCACGCCGTCCGGCTCGGCGAGATCGACTCGGTCGCCGGCGACGGCGACCACGGCATCGGCATGCGGCGCGGTTCACACGCCGCGCACGTGGCCGCGCAGGACGCCGCCGCGCGCGGTGCCGGCGCCGGATCCGTCCTCCGGATCGCCGGGGACGCCTGGTCCGACGAGGCCGGCGGGACCTCCGGTGCGATCTGGGGTGCCGCCCTGGAGGCGCTGGGTCGCGTGCTCGGGGACGAGTCGCGTCCGTCGGCCGCCGACGTCGCTGCGGCGGTGCACGCGGCGAACGAGGCGGTCCTCGCCTTCGGCGCCGTCGTCGGCGACAAGACCATGGTCGACGCGCTCGTGCCGTTCGACACGGTGCTCACCGGACGGGTCGACGCCGGCGACGACCTGGTGACCGCGTGGACCGCCGCGTCCGCCGCCGCGCAGGAGGCCGCCGACGGCACCGCCGCGCTGCTCCCGAAGATAGGTCGCGCCCGCACCCACGCCGAGCACGCCGTCGGCACCCCCGACGCCGGCGCGATCTCGTTCGCCCTGATCACCGCCGCGGTCCTCGCGGTGCTCCCCACGAAGCAGAAGGAAGGTCACCATGGCTGAGCAGCAGTTCCGCCTCGTCGTCGGCTCCGACGACGCCGGGTTCGACTACAAGGAGATCATCAAGAAGGACCTGGAGGCCGACGACCGGGTGGCGTCCGTCGTGGACGTCGGTGTCGATGCCGAGGGGCACACCGCCTACCCGCACATCGCGGTCGACGCGGCCCGCATGGTCGCGAACGGCGAGGCCGACCGGGCCATCCTCATCTGCGGCACCGGCCTCGGCGTCGCGATCTCGGCGAACAAGGTCCCCGGCATCCGCGCCGTCACCGCTCACGACTCCTTCAGCGTCGAACGCTCGGTCCTGTCCAACGACGCCCAGGTGCTCTGCATGGGCCAGCGCGTCATCGGCGTCGAGCTCGCCCGCCGACTCGCGGGGGAGTGGCTCGGCTACAGCTTCGACACCTCCTCGGCCTCCGCCGAGAAGGTCGCCGCGATCTGCCAGTACGACGGCAGCGCGCCGGAGGGCATCGACACGGAGTCGGTGGACGCCTGATGCTGACCGCCGCGGCAGCACCCGCGCTGACGATCGGTGTGTCGCTGAAGATGTACTTCGGTCACGCCCGGACGCTGGCGTGGGCGTCCGCCGTCGCGGACATCGCCAGGGACCACCCCGCCGTCACCGCCGGGGCCGTCGACCTGTTCGTCATCCCGACGTTCCCCTCGCTCGTCCCCGTCAAGGGCCTGCTCGAGGGCACCCGCGTCCACCTCGGGGCGCAGGACCTGGCCTGGGCCGACCAGGGCGCGTTCACCGGTGAGGTGTCCGGCACCGAGCTCGCCGAGATCGGCTGCGACCTCGTCGAGATCGCGCACGCCGAGCGCCGCTGTCTGTTCCACGAGACGGACGACGAGATCGCCGGCAAGGTGCACGCCGCGTTCCGCAACCACCTCACCCCCCTGATCTGCGTCGGCGAGGTGGAGCGGGCCTCCAGGCAGGATGCGATCGCGGAGGTGACCGGTCAGCTCGGCCGGTTCCTCGCCACCGCCACCGCGGACCACCTGGCCGGACCCGTCATCGTGGCCTACGAGCCGGTGTGGGCGATCGGCGCCACGGCGCCCGCCCCCGACGAGCACATCGTCGCCGTGCTCGCCGGGATCGAGGCGTACCTCGCGTCGCGTCCCGAGCTCGCCGGCTCGCGTGCGATCTACGGCGGCAGCGCCGGACCGGGGCTGCTCAGCCGCGGGCAGGGTCGCATCGGCGGGCTCTTCCTCGGCCGCTTCGCCCACGACCCCGCCGCGATCGCGACCATCCTCGACGAAGTCATCACCACCAGCGTCTCGGAGCGGACCCCATGACCTCCCTGCTCGGCCTGTCCACCTACGCGTACTTCTGGCGCATGTCGGATCGGGTGCCGTCGCCGATGTCCCTCGACGACGCACTCCGCGACGCCGCCACGCACGACGGTGTCGACCTGTTCCAGATCTGCGACCACGCACCGCTCGACACGGCGTCGGACGAGCGGCTCGCCGGGATCCGCTCGCTCGCGGACGAGCTCGGGCTGACGCTCGAGGTCGGCACGCGCGGGACCGACCCGGAGCACCTCGCCCGGTACCTGCACGTCGCACAGCGGCTCGACGCGGTGCTCGTCCGGTCGATGTGGAGTGCCGGCGACGACGAGCCGGACGCCGTCGAGACCGACCGGCGCCTGCGAGCCGCGCTGCCGGCGTACGAGGAGGCCGGGGTCACCCTCGCCCTCGAGACCTACGAACGTGTCAGCTCGGTCGAGCTCGTCGCGGTCGTGTCCGCGATCGGGTCGCCGAACCTGCGGATCTGCCTCGATCCCGCGAACATCGTCGCGAACCTCGAGCATCCGGCCGACGTCGTCGCCCGGTGCGCTCCGTACACGGCGAACTGGCACGTGAAGGACTTCGACTTCACCCGTTCGCCGGGCTGGGTCGGGTTCCAGTACACCGGCGTCCCGTTGGGCACCGGTCGGCTCGACTACGACGGCATCCGGGCGGCGATCGAGCCCGACGCCCGGGGCATCAACCGTGTCATCGAGTTCTGGCTCCCGTGGCAGGCCGACTCGGCGGATGACTCCACCGGGGACGCCGCGTCGAGGAGCATCGCCGTGGAGACGGACTGGGTCGCCTCCGCGGTGGCCGCCCTCTCCGCAGCCCGCGCCTGACCGACCTGAGCATGACCGGAGCGTCCCGGACGTCCGCCGGCTGGTCCACGCGATCCGCACGAGCGGCTTCGCGACCGCCAGCGCGCTGAACAGGGGCGTTGCGGAGTGCACCACGGTCAGCGCGACGCCCTCGGGAGGAACGCAGCCAGCACCAACGGCACCGCACTGAGCCCGAGCACCCACCAGAACGTCGCCCCGAAGGCACCGGCCGCGGCGGCCGGCGACCCCGCGGAAGCCAGGAAGTGCTCGAGGACCACCGCGACCACGGTGACGCCGAAGGGCGCCCCGACGCGCTGCACGATGCTGAAGGCGGCACTGCCGCGCGGGGTCTCGTCGTGGCTCAGGCTCGCGAACGCCAGGGTCATCACCGGGAGGGACGCGGCGCCCATCCCGACACCCTGGACGAACTGCGCGACGAGCAGCAGGACGGAGTGACCATCGACGCCGGCGAGGGCGAAGGGGACGATCCCGAGCATGAGGAGCACCACGCCACCGCCGACGACCAGGCGGCCGTCGAGCTTCGCAGTGAGTCGGCGGCTGAGCACGATGAAGAGCATCGTGCCGAGGCCCTGCGGGATGAGCAGCAGGCCGGTGTGCAGGACGGAAGCACCGCGGACCTGTTGGTAGAACAGCGGCAGGAGGAACATCAGGGCGTACATCGAGAAGCCGCCGACGAACGTGATGACGCTCGACAGGCCGAAGCTCCGACGTGCGAAGACGCGGACGTCGACGAGCGCATGGGTCCGGTTACGGAGTGCGGAGGCGACGAAGCCGACCAGGAGCGCGCCTCCGGTTCCGAGCGGGAGCCAGACGTCGGTCGCGGCGAACCCGTGGTCCCCGGTGAGCCGGCTGACGCCGTACGCGATCAGCGCGACCGCGGGGGTGAGGAGCACGAACCCGAGCACGTCGAACCGGCTCCCGCGCTGCGCGGGTGCGGACGGCAGGAACAGCGGGCCGAGCACGAGAGCGGCCAGGCAGATCGGGATGTTGACGAAGAACAGCCAGTGCCAGCTGACGGATTGCACGATGGACCCACCGATGATCGGTCCGAGGATCGGCGCGAGCTGCCCGATGAGCCCGATGGTGGCGATGGCGCGGCCGATGCGCTCGCGGCCGGCCGCGCGGGTCAGGATCGTGATCGTCACCGGGAGCACCAGACCGCCCCCGACGCCCTGCAGCACCCGGAACACGACGAGTGACGGGAGGGACCACGCGAGTCCGCAGAGCAGGGAACCGACCATGAAGGTCGCGACCGCGACGATCCACGCGGTGCGGGCACCGAGGCGTTCGGACACCCAGCCGGACACCGGGATCACCGACACGAAGGCCAGGAGGTACGCGGTCGCGACCCACTGCGTGCGGGCGACCGACTCGTGGAACGTCCGGTGCAAGTGGTCGAGCGCGATGTTGACGATGGTCGTGTCGAGCAGCGTCGTCAGGGCGCCGAGGACGAGCACGAGGCTGATCAGGGTGAGCCGCCGGTCCGTGACCGGGCCGGGAACGGCCGGAGCCGTGAGGGAAGTGGTCATACCGCGTAAACTACACTGTGCAGTGTAGGAAGTACACCCGTCGGTGTAATGTGGCGTGGTGGCTGCCGCGACCCCTCAGGACCCGACGTCGAAATCGACATCGAAGACCATCCGTGCCGGGCAGGCGCACAAACGGAGCGCGATCCTCGCGGCAGCGCGGGACCTCTTCGTCCTGGACGGTGTCGAGCGCACGAGCATGGACGCCGTCGCCGCGCGCGCGAGCGTCTCGAAGCGGACCGTGTACGACTACTACGGCGACAAACGCGGGCTCCTCCTCGGTGTCGTCGTGGCTGCGGGGGAGTCGCTCGTCGAGACGCTCCGGCGGGCCATCGCGGACCACCTGGCCGATGACGCTCCCATCGCCGACCAGGCCGCGCTCGAACGCGCGCTCGTCGGGTTCGCCGTGCAGATCGGCGAGACCATGCTCGGCTCTGCCGACTACGGGAGCACCATCAAGCTCATCGGTGACAACCGCGCGGTCCTCCCCGAGCTCGCGCACCACCCCCTCAACTCGGCACCGGAAGCGGCGCTCGCCGAGCGGATCGCACACTTCGCGGACGTCGGTCTGCTCGACGTGGACGACGCGTTCTTGGCGGCCGACCACTTCAACGCCCTGACCACCCTGCTGGCCATGAACATCCGGTTCCCGGATCAGCTGTCCACGGACGCGACCCGCAGGACGATGGCCGACGGTGTGCACGCCTTCATGCGGGCGTACGGCGCGCGCTGAGCCCCGGCGGCAGCACGGCGTGCTCGTGGTGACGTCGTCGTGGTCGTCGAACACCGGTCGTCCGGTCGAACACCGCGATCCCGGTGTTCGACCGGACGCGAGGTGTGCAACACGGTGGGGCCGCGGGTGCAGCGCCTCCCGTCCGATGCACGGCCCGGCGACGACGCGCTTCCGCCGAGTTCAATGGGACGCCGAGCGCCGCCGGATGCCAGGCGTGGCCGGCGTCAGTTGGCGAGGTTCACCTGCGTGCGGTGCAGGTCCGTCCGCTCGATCTGGTCGACGAACCCGATGGCGTAGTCCTGCGCGGAGATCGCGCCGCCCTCAGCGACCACGGCGACGTCGGTGCCGACCCGGTACGAGCCGGTGCGCTCGCCGGGGGCGAAGGAGCCGAACTGGAGGGGCGGGCTGACGAACACCCAGTCGAGCGCCTCGGGGGCGGCGGGGAGGTCCTCGAGGACGAGGGCCGCGCCGCTCTGGACCTCGTGGTGCAGCTCGGCCGGGACGGCGCTGAGGTCCTCGACGTAGCGGGGCGCCCCGGGCGCGGGACGGAGCGACGAGAACCCGCCGACCACGAACAGCCGAGCACCGGCGGACGCGGCCCGTCGCGCGATGGTGCGGTTGACCTCCCGGAAGGTGTCGGTGAGGTCGCCGCGTGGGGCGAGCGCGGCGACGACGACGTCGGCGTCCTCGATGACCGGGGTGAGGACGGCTTCGTCCGAGGCGTCGCCCTGCACGTACCGGACACCCGGGACCTGGTCGGTCGGGAGCGAACGGCTGAGCGAGGTGACCTCGTGACCACGGGACGCAGCCTCGGCGACGATCGCCGATCCTGCGTAGCCGGTGCCGCCGATGACGGAGATGCGGGACATGGGAGCCTTTCGGACGGAGGAGTGCACGGGCGCGACGAGTCGGCCCGATTCCACGGTAGGAGCGCCCGTGAGAGAGCGGAAGTAGGCACTTCAGGGTGCCTGTCGCGCCCCGCTCGCCGGGCCCGGTAGACATACGGCATGAGCACGGCACCCAGGACGCTGCAGTTCCGCGCCTTCACGACGACGAGCGACGACCCGCGGTCCGGCAATCCGGCGGGGGTCGTGCTGCACGCCGAGACGTTGACCGACGCGGACATGCTCGCGATCGCCGGCGAGCTCGGACACAGTGAGACCGCGTTCCTCACCGCCGTGACGCCCAACTCGGCGCGGATCCGCTACTTCACGCCGCGGGCGGAGATCGCGTTCTGCGGCCACGCGACCATCGCGTCGGGCGTGGCGCTGGCGCGGAACGGCGCCGCGGGCGTGGTCGACCTGACCACGAACGCCGGCGTCGTGCCGGTCGCGGTCCGTCCGGACGGCGCCACCCTCACCGCCGTCGCGACGACCGTCGCACCGCTCCCCGACGCGGTGCTCGGCGAGCTGCTCGACGCGCTCCGTCTGTCGTCGACGGACCTCGACCCGGCGCTGCCACCGGCGTTCCTGTCCGGGGGCAACCCGCACCCGCTCGTGCCCGTCCGCGACGGCGTCCTCGCCCGGCTCGACCACGACGGCGACGCGGTGCTCCGCCTGCAGGACCGGGAGGGATGGGACGGCACGATCGCGGTCGTGCACCGGGTCGACGCCACGCGGTTCGTGAGCCGTCACCCGTTCCCGCGCGGCGGTGTCCGCGAGGACCCGGCCACGGGGTCGGCTGCCGCCGCGCTCGGTGCCTACCTGCGGGACGGCGGCCACGTGGCGGTCCCGGCGGTGCTCACCGTCGAGCAGGGTGCGGAGACCGGACACCCCTCACGCATCACCGTCGAGGTCCCCGCGACGGGTCGCGTCCGGGTGAGCGGGACGGTGGAGGAGCTGGCGGGGCCCGGTCTCCGGCCGACTGCCTAGACCCGCGACGCGCCGCCCCGCACGAGTCGGATGACGAGCAGGATCGCGGCGACGACCAGGACGATGATCCCGACCGTGATCAGGAACTTCAGGGTCGCGACGAACGCGCCGATCAGCAGCAGGATGATGCCGATGATGGCGAGGGTGACCCACAGGGCGTGGTTCATGATGTGTCCTTTCGAAGGGGTGACGTGCCCTTCTCGGCCGGACGGTACGCGTTCCCCGACGTCGGCGACCGCCGTCCGCGCGAAGTCGGTCCGACCTGATCGATCCCGCGCGCGTCTTCGTGGATCCTGGGTCCCGCAGCCGCACACTGGTGCGTCCTGCTCCGGTCACCGCTCCGCGTCGGGCACCGTCACGACGCGGTTCTGGTACGCCCAGACGACGGCCTGCAGCCGCGATCGCACGCCGAGCTTCGGCAGCATCCGGGCCAAGTGGGACTTCACCGTCGAGACCTCGACGACGAGCGCGGCCGCGATTTCCTCGTTCGACATGCCCTGCGCCAGGAGCATGAGCACGTCGCGCTCCCGCTCGGTCAGCAGCTCGGTCCCTCGCCCGCGTGTCACGGGCTGGAGCGCGCGCCGTTCGACGAACTCGCGCAGCACCCGGCGGGTGAGCGCCTGGTCGAGCGTGCCGTTGCCGGCGGCCACCTGCCGGACGGCGGCGACGATGGTGTCGGGGTCCGCGTCTTTGAGCAGGAAGCCCGACGCACCGGCCTCGAGCGCGCCGAACACGTAGTCGTCGAGGTCGAACGTCGTCAGCATGAGGACCGGGATCGGGGGATCCGCCTCGGGACCGCACAGGGCCCGTGCGACCTCGATGCCGTCCACGACGGGCATGCGGATGTCGAGGCACGCGACGTCCGGGTGCTCCGACCGTGCGAGGGCGAGTGCCTCGCCACCGTCCGTCGCGACGGCGACGACCGCGATGTCGGGTTCGGCGTCGAGCAACGCGGACAGACCGGCGCGGACGAGGGGCTGGTCGTCCGCGATGAGGACCCGGATCACGACGGCACCTCCGCTCCGACGGCCGGGGCGTCAGGACCGCTCGCCGCCCGCGGGACGACGAGGCGGACCTCCCACCCGCCGTCCTCCGTGGGACCGTACCGCAGGTCGGCGCCGACGAGGTCGGCTCGTTCGCGCATGCCGACGAGCCCGTGACCGCCCGAGGAGGACCGTGGTGCGGCCTCGCGTGCCGGTCCGTTCCGCACGACGACGGTGACGTGGGTGTGCTCGCGGTCGTCGAGCTCGACGGTGGTGGCGGCACCCGGGGCGTGCAGGGCGGCGTTCGCCAGGGCCTCCTGGACGGTTCGGTACGCCGCGAGCTGCGCGAGCGGACCGACGTCCGAGCCGACCGAGGGGCTGGCCTCGGGCTCGCCCCGCAGCACCCGCAGCGTGACCCGCCCGTGCCGCTGCGCCCGCGCGACGAGGTCCGGGACCGCCGCCAGGGTCTCGACGGACCGCTCGGCCAGGGTGTCGTCGCGGAGCAGCCCGACGAGCCGCCGGAGGTCGTCGAGCACCGCCGTGCTCTGCTCCCGGACCTGGCGGACGGCGGCGTGGGCACGCTCGGGGTCGGTGTCGATCTGCCGGTCGATCACGGCGGCCATGAGCGCGATCCCGGACAGGTGGTGCGCGGCGATGTCGTGGAGCTCCCGCGCCATGGCGGCCCGCTCCCGGGACACGGCCGCCTCGACGCGCGCGTCCTGCTCGCGGACCACCGCGTCCCGCTCCCGGAGCACGGCGTCCTGCTCCCGGACGACCGCGTCCCGCTCGCGGACGACCGCGTCCCGCTCGCGCGCCCGCGCCGCGCGGACGTCCAGGCGCGACCGGACGACCAGGGTCACGAGCAGTGGCAGGCCGATCACGGCTCCCGCCTGGCCCAGCCCCTGCGTGATCGCCTGCACCGGTGTCGCGCCGTAGCCGGTGAGCTGCCAGACCGCCTCCTCGATCCCGACGCCCACCGCCGCTGTGACGAGGGCGGGCCACAGCCACGCGAGGGGCTGCCGGAGCACCGCGAGCACGACCGCCACCATCACCGCGAGCGTCGACAGACCGTGCAGCACGGACGGGGCCACCAGCACGAGGACGGCTGCGAGCACCGCGACGGCCACGAGCGTCGTCCGCGGTCGGCTCCGCGCCCACAGCAGCACGCACGCCTGGGCCGTGAGCACGGCGGCGACGACCCACCAGGACGGGTCGGCGGGCGAGGCGAACTGGATCTGGGCCGAGTCCGGATCCCCCGCCGCCATCGCGGGTGCGCCGAGCAGGAGCGCGATCACCGCGACCGCGTCGGCCGCGGCGACCAGGACGTCCACCCGCCGCACCCGCGGGCGGGCCTCAGCGGTGACCATCGCTCGAGTCTACGAGTGGCGACGCGGAGGGCGTCGGGGCAGCAGCGGGTGCGGTGCCGGCCACGGCGGAGGCGGGGTCCTCCGCCGGACCGGTGCCGGGCCTCCCGGCCGTGCCGGCGACAGGACCGCAGTAGCCGAGCCGGCCCCGCGTCGCGACCACGATGACGACCGCGCCGATGGTCGAGGTGATGAGCAGCGCGAGCAGCATCGTCTCGGCACCGATGCCCGGGAACATGTCGCTCCACAGGACCGACGCCGTGGTGTTGACGCTGACGTGGAGGAGCACCGCGAGCGGCAGGCTCTCACCCGACCGGTTGAACACCCACGACATCACGACGGTGAACGCCATGCAGAACCCCACGAACACGAGCGGTTGCGTCCAGTGCGCGGTCGGCCATCCACCCCAGTCCGTCAGGAACAGCGGCAGGTGCCACAGCCCCCAGAGCGGCCCGAGCACGAGCGCGGCCCGCATCGGGCCGAACCGGCCCTGGAGTCGCGGCAGGGCGAAGTCCCGCCAGCCCGGCTCCTCCGCCAGTCCGGTCGTCACGACCTGGAGGAGCAGCGCCGGCACGTAGGCCGCCAACGCCAGCGCGGACGGTGCGTGGACGACCCCGCCGGCGAACGGCAGCCCCGACAGCACGATGAGCACCGGAACGCCGAGCAGCACCGTCACGTACCACTGCCACCGGACCCGCCACCGCCACAGCCGGCCGGCCCACACCCGGAGGCCCGCACGACCGTCCGCCGCGGCCGTCACGACGAACGCCGCGGTGACCGGTCCGAGGAGTGCGCCCGGCAGGACGCCCGACAGCTGCGCGGTGCCGAGGACCTCGGGGAAGTGGAGGTCCCAGATCCCGAGACCGTGGGGCGACAGGATGTAGGGCAGCCACACCAGCCAGCTCGTCCCGAGGGCGAGCACGGCGAACGTGCGGAGCGGGTTGCGGGCGACGACGCCGCGGAGCCCGCCCGGAGCGGGCCTCGTGCTCCTGCGGTCCGTCCCCGGTGCGCTGATGGTGGTCATGGTGCCTCCGTCGGTCAGGTGGCCGCGGTTCGACCACATCCCGACGGTAGGAATCGCGGGTGCCCGGCCTCGACGGGCGGAGGGACGCAGCCCGCGATCTCCATCGGAGGATGCAAGGGGCCGGTCTGCGCCCCTCCGTCGATCCTGCGCACGCCGACGACGAGTGCGGATGCGCCCCCATGTCCCGTTGTCGTCCGCGTGAGCACATGGCGCGAGCAGACCCCGCTTCAGGACCAGCCGAGCGCCCGCAGTACCGCGGCGGTCACGGCGGCCAGCGCGACCACGACGATGAACGGCGCCCGCAGCACGAGCGCGACGATCGCCACGACGAGCCCGGCCGCGCGCGCGTCGAGCACCAGGTGCGTCGCGGTCGAGAACGTCTGCAGGACGACGAGCGAGGCGAGCAGGGCGGCCGGGAGCATCTCGCTGACGCGGGCGACCCGGGGCTCCTCGAGCACGGCCGGGGGGACGGTGTAGCCGGAGAACTTGAACCCGTACGCGATCGCCGACGCCGCGATCACCGCGATCCACGCGGTCACGACGCGGCCCCGGTCGCATCCGGCCGGGAGGGCCGCCACCGGTCGGGCCACCACCACGCGATCACCGCGCCCACGCACGCGGCGGCGAGGACCGGGAGGCCCTGTGGGATCACCGGGATGAGTGCGGTCGTCACGATCCCGGCGACGATCGCGATGGCGACCGGTTGCCGTGCCCGCAGCCGCGGCCAGAGGAGTGCGATGAACGCGGCCGAGGCGGCGGCGTCGAGCCCGTAGCGCTTCGGATCGCCGAGCGCGGACCCCGCGAGGGCCCCGACGAGCGTCATGACGTTCCATCCGATGTACACGCCGAGGCCGGTCACCCAGAACCCCAGGCGACGGAGCGGCCGCGAGGACTGCGCGACCGCGACCGCCGTGGACTCGTCGATCGTGAGCTGGGGGACCACGATGCGACGCCACCCGCGGGGGAGCATCGTCGGACCGAGTTGGAGCCCGTAGAGCGCGTTCCGGATGCCGAGCAGGGAGGCGGCCGCGATCGCCGCCCCCGCGGTGCCGCCGCCGCCGAGGATCCCGACGAGCGCGAACTGTGACCCGCCGCTGAACAGGAGGAGCGACAGCAGGCAGGTCTGCACGACGCTGAGGCCGCTCGCCACGCTCAGCGCGCCGAAGCTCACGCCGTACAGTCCGGTCGCGACGGCGACCGAGACGCCCTGGCGGACGACGGCCCGCCGAGCGGTCGTGACGTCCGCCGCTCGCTCGGGGCCGTCGTGCTCGTCGGCGGGGGTGGGGGAGCCGTCGGTCATGCCCTCAGGATGCCGCAGGCCGGCTGCGCCCGGGCGCGCCCGCGTGTCCCAGACGCGCAGTTCTCTGTCAACCCCGGCGTCCGGGCGCCACGGCTGCGATCCTTGGATGATGGCAGAGGACGTGGTGCGACGCTCAGTGGTCGCCGGGCAGGACATCGACGATGCCCGTGCCATGTACGAGGCCGCGTACAACGGACGGCAGTTCCACATCGAGCCGACCGAGCGCGAGTTCGGGTACCGATACACGATCGCCGGGGACGACGACGTCACGCTGCGGGGGAACCGGTTCACGGGGTCGGTCGAAGGCACCGTCCAGGTGCAGGGCGAGTACGTGGTCACGTGGATCACCGCGGGGACCGGCGCGATGGACCTCGAGGGGACCGGCGACCTCACGCCGCTCGAGCCCGGGCAGCCCGTCCTGTTCACCACCGGTGGCCAGAACCGGTTCGCGTTCGCCGACTACAAGCAGAACCTCGTCCACCTCGACGGCCGGTACCTCGAGCGGGTCGCGGCGGAGGTCGAGGGCCACGACGGCGGGCCCCTGCGGTTCCGACACGGTGGCCGACTCGAGGACCACGCGCTCCAGCGGTGGACGGCGGCGGTGCGGACGGTGAACGCCGTGGGCGCGAGTGCGGACGCCAGTGCCCTGCTGCGGAGCGAGGTGAACCGCCTCGCCGCGGTGTCGCTCCTGTCGACGTTCCCACACGAGGCGACCTCCCTGCCGCCCGAGCTGCTGCTCCCGCGCCATCGACGGGTCCGCACGGCCGTCGAGTTCATCCACGCGAACGCCCATCTGCCGATCACGCTCACGGACGTCGCTGCGGCGGCGAACGTGAGCTCCCGCTCCCTGCAGCAGGCGTTCGAGCGTGCCCTGGCCACGTCGCCCACGCGGTACCTGCGGCAGGTGCGCCTGGAGCGGGTGCGGGCCGAACTGCTCGAGCAGCACCCCGAGGACGTGTCCGTCGGCGACGTCGCACGCCGTTGGGGCTTCGTGCACCTCGGCCGGTTCTCGGGGGCGTACGCAGCGGCCTTCGGGGAGTACCCGCGCGAGACGCTGTACCGCTGACGGGCGGTCAGTGGTGCGGGTGGTGCCCGCCCACGTCGTGGTGCGCGTGCGCTTCGTCGTGCCCGTGCCCGTGCCCGTGCCCGTGCTCGTGCTCGTGCTCGTTCGCTTCGTGGTGCTCGTGCGCGTGGCCCCCGTCGTCCGGGCCGCCGCCCATCATCCGCAGCATCGACCACGAGCCGCTGCGGACGAACACGACGAGCAGGACCGCCGCCACGACCAGGAACAGGACGTCCAACCAGGTGGTGTAGTTCCACCTGATCCCGGTCTCGGCGATCGCCAGGTGCCGACCGGTGGGGACGAGGCCGAGCGGCGTGAAGACGAGCTCGACGACGTACCCGGCGAGCACCATGGCGCCGTAGAGGACGCCGGTGGTCCTGAGGGCGGCCGCCCAGCCGTAGTACTTCCGGTAGATCACGATGATCGGGATGATGAGCAGGTCGGCGAAGACGAAGCTCACGACGCCGCCGAAGCTGATCCCGCCGTTCCAGAGCACCGCCGCGAGCGGGACGTTCCCGACCGAGCACACGAAGCTGACCATGGCGATGACCGGTCCGATGAGCGGGTCGAGGAAGAACGCGACCGTCGGGTCACCGTGCAGGAACACCGCCTGCAGCCATGCCTTCGGCACCCATGCCTCGAACGCCCCCGCGATGAGGAGCCCGATGACGATGTCCCGGAGCACGGCGGCCCAGTCCATGACGAAGTACTGGGACACCGACGTGATGCCCGGTCGGGAGAACAGGCGTCGCCAGAATCCCTGGTCACCGGCGACCGACATGTCCATCGCCGCGTGCCCCTCCATCGAGCCGGCGAGGCCCCGGTCGGCCTGCTCCCGTGCGGCGTCGACGATGCGACCCCGCATCCAGAGTCGGAAGCCGAGCGCGACGAGCACGATCATGACGGGGCCGCCGATGAACTCGGCGAGGGTGAACTGCCATCCCATGACGAACGCGAGGACGAGGCCGAGCTCGACGACGAGGTTCGTCGACGCCACCTCGAACGCGATCGCCGCGGTGAGGCTCGCGCCCTTCCGGAACAGGGCCCGGGCGAGCGCGACCGCCGCGTAGGAGCACGAGGAGGACAGTGCTCCGAACCCCGTCGCCACCGCGATGGCACGCGGGGAGTCGTCGTGCATGAGCCGGGTGATGCGTTCGGTCCTGACCGCGGCCTGGATCACACCCGACAGGGCGAACCCGAGCACGAGGGGCCAGAGGATCGTCCACGCCATCGTCCCGGCCGCCGCCAGGGCGGCACCGATCGCCTGCAGGATCATCATGATGACAGGGTACCCCCTGGGGGTAAGCGAGACCAGATGGTTCGCCTGAGACGCGGTTCACCCCGGGGTCACGGACCTGAGTGTCGGATGGACGTCGTTGCACTCCGTGCATCGGTGCACCTAGTGTCTCCGGAGTGACCACGGGGACCAGCATCGACCGACGGGCCGTGCTCAAGGCCCGGCACCGGGCGGCGATCCTCGACGCTGCTCGCGCACTGACCGCCGAACGGGGCGGCCCCCGGTTCAGCGTCGACGAGCTCGCCGCCCGAGCCGACGTCGCGCGCCGCACGGTGTTCAACCACTTCTCGTCGATCGACGAGGTCGTCCTCACGCTCTGCGGCGAGCTGCTCACCGTCGTCCTCGACGACTTCGTGGCGACGGCCACCGCGACGCCCGTCGGCAACGGCGACCGGGCCTCCATGTTCGACGAGATCGCCGAGTGGTTACGCGTCGCGGACCTGCCGACCGCGATCTCGTCGATCGTGCGCGTGCTCGGTGAGCCGCCCGAGGAGGACCGCCGCGGCCGTCTGCTCATCGACGAGGCCTTCGACCGGTCGACCGCCGTCCTCGTCGACGAGGTCCGTCGCCGCAACCCGTCGGCCGACCCCCTCGACGCCGAACTCCTCGTGACCTCGCTCATGAACGGCGTCGTCGTGATCTCGAAGCACTGGGTCCTCCGCACGGGTGCGAGCACTGACGGCGACGGCCGCGCACAGTGGGACGCGTTGCTCGGCCGACTCATCGACAGCGTCCGCAGCGGCTACATGCCCCAGCACTGACCACGAGGGGTCCACCGGCGTACCCCGATCCCAGCAGCACCACCACCGCACAGAAAGGAACGGGGCACCAGCATGGCCGGTCTCCTCTACCGCCTCGGACGCTTCGCCGCGCGCCGACACTGGTCCGTCGTCGTCGCCTGGATCGTGATCCTGGCGCTCGCCGGGGTCGGGTACAGCCTGTTCGCCGGGACGATCTCGTCCTCGATCACCATCCCGGGGACCGCGACGAGCAAGGTGACCGACGAGCTCGCCAAGAAGTTCAAGTCCGCCAGCGGGGGCAGCGGCACGATCGTCTTCCAGACGACGAGCGGTGACGCGTTCACGGCCGACCAGAAGTCCGGTATCAAGTCGTTCCTGTCGACGATCGACGGGTACAAGGGCGTCCGGGCGACCACGAACCCGTTCACGACGCAGCAGCAGCTGGCCGACCAGCGCCAGCAGGTGCAGGACGGCAAGCAGAAGATCGTCACGGGCAAGCAGCAGCTCGCCGACGCGCAGGCGCAGATCGACGCGGGCCAGAAGCAGCTCGCCGCGGGACAGCAGCAGATCGACGCCGCACAGCAGCAGCTCGACCAACAGAAGGCGCAGGCCCAGGCTGCCGGTCAGCTCGCGGCGGTGCAGGCACAGCTCACGGCCGGCCAGGCGCAGATCGACGCGAACCAGCAGAAACTCGACGCGAGCAAGGCGACGCTGGCGACCAACCAGCAGAAGGTCGACGCGAACCGGAAGAAGCTCCAGCAGAACGAGACGAAGCTCGACCTGAGTTCGCAGTTGCTCGACCTGTCGAAGAACATCCGCTTCGTGTCGTCGAACGGCAGTGCCGCGGTGGGCACGGTGTCGTTCCAGAAGGCGACGATCGCGGTGCCGCAGACACTGAAGAACAAGATCGTCGACAAGTCGGAGCACGCCGGCATCGACGGCGTGCGGGTCTACCCGTCGAACGACATCGCGCAGGGCGTTCCGAGCATCCTCGGCCCCGGTGAGGTCGTCGGCATCGTCATCGCCGCGATCGTGCTGCTCGTCATGCTCGGCACGGTCATCGGCGCCGCGCTGCCGCTCGTCAGCGCGATCCTCGGGGTGGGCGTCGCCACGCTCGGTGCGATGTCGTTCTCGGGCCTCGTGGAGTTCATCTCGGTGACGCCGGTGCTCGGGGTGATGCTCGGTCTGGCCGTCGGCATCGACTACTCGCTGTTCATCCTCAACCGGCACCGGTCCCAGCTGAAGCAGGGCATGGAGCTGCATCAGTCGATCGGTCTGGCGAACGGCACCTCGGGCAATGCGGTCGTGTTCGCGGGGTCGACGGTGATCGTCGCGCTCCTCGCGCTCAACATCACCGGCATCCCGTTCCTCGGGCTCATGGGCACGGTCGGCGCCGTCGCGGTGGCGGTCGCGATCCTCGTGGCCATCAGCTTCACGCCCGCGATGCTGAGCCTCGTCGGCTTCCGCATCCTCCGTCGGAAGGAGCGCGCGGCGATCGGGCGCACCGGCTCGGTGCGGATCCCGAACAAGCCCATGGCGACCTGGCGCGCGATCGTCACCCTCGTGGCCGGCGTCGCGGTGCTCGGGGTCGTCGCCCTGCCCGCCATGCACATGCGCCTCGGGCTCCCGACGGGTGCCGCCGAGGCCACCGACTCGAGTCAGTACAAGGCGTACAAGGTGCTCGAGCGCGAGTTCGGTGCCGGTCAGAACGGCCCGATCCTCGTCGTCGCCGACCTGCCGCACAAGGCGACCGGGAACGACCTGCTCCGGCAGGAGGTCGCGATCGGGCAGAAGATCGCCGACCAGGGTCACGTGCACGCCGTCGCACCGATCGGGGCGTCGTCGGACGGGACCGTGATCGCGTTCCAGGTGCAGCCCACGGGCGGACCCTCGAGCGTGTCCACAGAGAACCTCGTGCACGACCTCCGCGACCTGTCGCCGGTCAAGGCCGACGGGGGGAACGTACACCTCGGTGTCGCCGGCAACGCGAGCGCGAACATCGACGTCTCCGAGAAGCTCGCGGACGTCCTGCCGCTCTACCTCGTGGTGGTCGTCGGACTCTCGCTCATCATCCTCATCATCGTGTTCCGGTCGTTCCTCGTGCCGCTCACCGCGACCGCCGGCTTCGTGCTCTCGCTCCTGGCGGCGTTCGGCGGCCTGACCGCGATCTACCAGTGGGGCTGGCTCGGCCAGGTGTTCGGTGTGCACGACCCGGCACCGATCCTGAGCTTCCTGCCGGTGATCGAGGTGGGCGTGCTGTTCGGGCTCGCGATGGACTACCAGTTGTTCCTCGTGTCGGGCATGCGCGAGGCGTACGCCCACGGAGCCCCGGCGAAGATCGCGGTGCAGCGGGGCGTCCACGCGGGCCGGGCGGTCGTCACGGCGGCGGCGATCATCATGATCTCGGTGTTCTCGGGCTTCATCTTCTCGGAGTCCTCGACGATCCGACCGATCGGGTTCGGGCTGGCGTTCGGGGTGCTCGTGGACGCGTTCATCGTCCGCCTGCTGCTCATCCCGGCGTCCATGCACCTGCTCGGGCGCGCGGCCTGGTGGTTCCCGAAGTGGCTCGACCGGATCGTGCCGGACGTCGACGTCGAGGGTGCGAAGCTCGAGCGGGGCATGCCCTCCCGCGGGGACGACACCCACGCGGAGCACGGCCACCACGCGGCGCCGGTGGTCGAGGACGCCGCTCCGGCGGTCGCCCACCACGAGCACCCGGAGCACCGCGCCTGACCGCGTCCGCTCGCGCCTGAGGGGCGCCCGCATCACCAACCCGGGAGGCGGGACCTGCGTCGAGCACGCGGGTCCCGCCTCCCGTCCGTCGCGGCCCGCGAACGCGGGGTGCAGTGCTTGCACTATTGCGGGTTGTGCAAAGCTGCGGCAGGTGTAAAGTTGCATGCACTGCAAGGTTGTATGCCGCCGTCGGCACCCCGACGAGGTCGGCTCCCTGCAGGCGACGCACGCATCTCCACACCCATCCGAAGGACCGCAATGTCAACCGCCTCCGCTCCCGCGCAGGTCCGGCGCAGTGCTCCAGGATCGGCGCCCGCATCGGGCTCGCCGATCATGAGCCACCGCCAGATCCTGCTCGTCATCTACGGCCTCATGGCCGGCATGTTCCTCTCGTCCCTCGACCAGACGATCGTCGGGACCGCCATCCGCACCATCGGTGACGACCTGCACGGTCTCAACGAGCAGGCGTGGGTGACCACCGCGTACCTCATCACCTCGACGATCACCACGCCGATCTACGGCAAGCTCTCGGACCTGTTCGGGCGCCGCCCGCTGTACATCTTCGGCATCTCGGTGTTCGTCGTCGGGTCGCTGCTGTCGTCCTTCTCGACCTCGATGCTCATGCTCGCCGCGTTCCGCGCGTTCCAGGGCATCGGTGCGGGCGCGCTCATGTCGCTGCCCCTCGCGATCATGGGCGACATCCTCGCGCCCCGTGAGCGCGCGAAGTACCAGGGGTACTTCCTGGCCGTGTTCGGCATCTCGTCGGTCATCGGCCCGCTCGTCGGTGGTCTGTTCTCGGGTGCCGCGCAGATCCTGTTCATCACGGGCTGGCGCTGGGTGTTCCTGGTGAACGTCCCGATCGGCATCGCGGCGTTGCTCATGGTCATCGCGTTCCTGCACCTGCCGAAGACCGGCGAGAAGCGCACGCCGCGGATCGACTGGTGGGGTGCCACCTCGGTCATCGTGACCCTCGCGCCGCTCCTGCTCATCGCCGAGGAGGGCCGCGACTGGGGCTGGGGTTCCGCCGGCGCGATCACCTGCTACGCCGTGGGCGTCGCCGGACTGGTCGGGTTCCTGGTCGTCGAGACCCTCATGAAGGACGACGCGATCATCCCGCTCAAGCTGTTCCGCTCGGGCGTGTTCTCGATGGCGACCGTCATGGGCTTCCTCGTCGGGTTCGCGATGTTCGGCGCCATGCTGACCATCCCGTTGTACCTGCAGATCGTCACCGGGCTGTCCCCGACGGCGTCCGGCTTCGCCACGCTGCCGATGATCGGTGGCCTCATGATCGCGTCGATCGTGTCCGGCCAGATCGTGTCCCGCACCGGCAGGTACCGGATTTTCCCGGTCACCGGCACCGCGTTCACCGCCGTCGGCTTCGTCGTCCTGACGTTCATGACGATCGACAAGCCGCTCTGGTTCCTCATGATCGGCATGTTCTTCATCGGTCTCGGCCTCGGCCAGCTCATGCAGACCATCACGCTCGCCAGCCAGAACTCGGTCGAGCCCCGGGACATGGGTGTCGCCACGAGCTCGGCGACGTTCTTCCGGCAGATCGGTGGAACGCTCGGCACGGCCGTGCTCCTGTCGGTGCTGTTCTCCCTCATGCCGACGAACATCGTGACCGCGATGTCGGACAAGACGGACCTGTCGAGTGGCCTGAACGCCGCCCTGACCCCCTCGGTCGCGAACGCGTCGGAGAACAAGGGCGTGATGAAGCAGATCTGGACCCCGATCGTCACCCCGATCAGGAGCAAGCTCCAGGACGCGCTCGACCAGGGGACGACCGCCGCCAAGGCCGCCGCGGACAAGGCCGTCACCCAGCAGGTGACGGCCGCCGTCCAGCAGCAGGTCACCGCCGGCACCGTCCCGGCAGCGGCCGCGCAGACCGTCATCCAGCAGCAGGTCGCCGCCGCCGAACCGGCCGCCGAGCAGCAGGCCCTGGCGGCTGCCGCGAAGCAGGCGCACGCCTCGGTGTCGAACGGTCGGCTGACGATCGACTACAGCGATGCCAGTCAGCGGAAGCACGTCGTGAACGAGGTCGCACCGGCCATCGCGAAGCAGTTGCGGAAGGGCACGTCGGGCTCGAGCAGTTCCGCGAGCGAGACGAGCGACACGTCGTACCTCAACGGCGCGGACGCGCGGCTCACCAAGCCCTTCATGACCGGCTTCAACGCCTCGGCCGTGTCGATCTACTGGGTCGGCCTCGGCGTGATCCTGCTCGCGTTCGTCCTCAGCTGGTTCTTCAAGGTGCCGCCGCTGCGGCAGCGGTCCGCACTGCAGGAGCAGGCCGACAAGGACCAGACGGCCGACGACCTCGAGGTGGAGGCCGTGCGCGCGGCCGACCTCACCGGCTCGTTGACCGCCCCCGCGACCGGATCGATCCCGGTCTCCAAGTAGGGCAGGACCGCGGCGCCGTCGCCGTCCGACAGGACGGGGGCGGCGCCGCACGGATCCGGCGCGACCGCTGCCGGACGACCACGACCACCAGGACGGAGACGACGTGGACACCAGCGCCACGCTCGACACGGCCGCGATCGACATCGCGGGCGTCGACCCCGAGTCATCCACGCTCCGGGCCCGCAAGAAGCGGCAGACCCGCGGGCACATCCAGGACGCAGCACGCCGCCTGACCGCCGAGCACGGCCTCCATGGCGTGACGATCGACGCGATCTGCGCCGAAGCCGGTGTCTCGACCCGCACGTTCTTCAACTACTTCCCGTCGAAGTCCGCCGCCGCACTCGGGCTGCCGGACCTCCGGATCGACGATGCCCAGCGGGCACGGTTCGCCGCTGGGGAACCCGACGCCCTCGTGTCCGACCTCTGCGCTCTCGTCGCGCACGTCGTCGCCGAGACCGGCGCCTCACCGCACGAGAAGGCTGTCATGAAGGACCTCATCACCGAGCAGCCCGAGCTCATGCCGGCCGTGCTCAAGTGGATGGCGGACCTGCGGAAGGACCTCGTCGCGATCGCCGCCGGTCGCGTGCCCGAACGGACCGCTCGACTCGCGGTGACCCTCGTGCTCGGAGCGCTGCTCGAGGCCGTCCACCAGGGCGGCAGCACCACCGATCCGGACTTCGCGGACCGGATCGCCGCGACCGTCGCCGAGATCGGGGCGCTCGCCTCCTGACCGTCGGACCCGACATGCGCCAGCATGGAGCGGACGGGTGCGTCGCGCCCGTGCGTTCGAAGGAGAACCCGTGCCGCTGACCGACCTCGTCCCCGATCCCGGCGCCGTCGAGCGCATCGCCACGGGGAGTACCTGGGCCGAGGGCCCCGTGTGGATCCCGGCGACGCGGACCCTCCGCTGGTCCGACATCCCCGGCGACCGCATCATGCAGTGGCACGCCGACGACGGCACCACGAGCGTGTACGCCGACCGCGTCGAGTTCACGAACGGCCGGACGCTCGACCGGGACGGCAGCGTCGTGCAGTGCTCCCACGGCCGGCGACGCGTCGAGCGGGACCGCGACGGCGTCGTCGAACCGATCGTGGCGAGCTGGGACGGTGTGCGGTTCAACTCCCCGAACGACGTGGTCGTCGCACCCGACGGCACGATCTGGTTCACCGATCCCGACTACGGGATCACGCAGTCGCGTGAGGGCCACGCCGGGTACCTGGAGTACGGGGACCACGCGGTGTTCCGGTTCGACCCCGCGACCGGCCGGGTCCGCCCGGTCGTGCTCGACGTGGAGGAGCCGAACGGGTTGGCGTTCTCACCCGACGGGACGACGCTCTACGTCGCCGATTCGTCCGCATCCGAGGGCTCGGACGTCGGGAACCGGTGGATCCGGGCGTACGACGTCGTGGATGGCATCCGGTGCAACAACGGCCGCGTCTTCGCCCAGTTCGCGGTCGACGAGGGCGTCCCCGACGGCATCCGCGTCGACGAGGACGGGAACGTGTGGAGCTCGAGCGCGCAGGGCGTCATCGTCGTCGCACCCTCGGGGGACCGGATCGGGACCGTGCCCGTCCCCGAGGTCGTCGCGAACCTCTGCTTCGGGGGCGACGACGGCACGACGCTGTTCATCGCGGCGACGACGTCGATCTACCGTGTCGCGACCACGGCGCGGGACGCCCACGGGATCGCCCTCCGCCCGTGAGCGGGAGGGCGGCACCGGGTCCGGCGGCACCGGGTCCGGCGGCACCGGGTCCGGCGGCACCGGGCTCGGCGGCACCGGGCCCGGCGGTGCTCGTCGTCGCCGACGCCGGGGCGTGGCGCGCCTGGCTCGACGCCCACGAGGACGACCCCGACGGCGTGTGGCTCGTGCTCGCGAAGAAGGGCACGGTCGACCCGACCTCGCTGACGTACGACCAGGCCCTCGACGAGGCCTTGTGCAGCGGATGGATCGACGGGCAGAAGCGGGGGAACGACGCCGCCACGTTCCTCCAGCGGTTCACGCCACGGCGCCGGACGTCGCTGTGGTCGCAGCGGAACATCGGGCTCGTCGCGGCCCTGACGGCGCAGGGGCGGATGCGACCGCGTGGCCAGGCCGAGGTCGACCGTGCCCAGGCCGACGGGCGATGGGCCAGCGCGTACGCCGGGTCGGCGGCGATCGCCGAGCCGGAGGACCTGACAGCGGCGCTCGCGGCATCGCCCGCGGCGGCCGAGCGCTTCGCGACGCTGAACCGGCAGAACCGGTACGCGGTGCTGCACCGGATCACGACGGCGCCGAGTCCGACGGCCCGGGCGAACCGCCTGGCGAAGCTCGTCGCGATGCTCGAGCGCGGGGAGACGCCCTACCCGCAGTGACGCCGGGCGTGTGGACCAGCGAGTGCGCGCGTGGACGAAGCGCGCGTGGACGACGAAGGGCGCGCGTGGACGACAGCGCAGTTGTCGTCGGGGCGGGCGGTTCGGAGGTGCAACACGAGGGCGATGCGCGTCATGTGTCGCGGAGCCCTTGCGGAGGAGGGGTGAGGTTAGGCTAACCTCACCTACGTGACCGACGACCGGACCGAGGCGGCCTCACCCGCGCGTGCGGTGCGACGCTCATCCGTCGCCCCCTCCGGGCTCGACGCCACCGGCATCACCGTGGCGTACGCCCGCGTCGACGTCGTGCACGCGGCCGATCTGCGGCTCCGCCCGGGTCGTGTCACCGCGCTCGTCGGCCCGAACGGCAGCGGGAAGTCGACGCTGCTCCGCACCCTCGCCCGGCTCCAGCACGCCCGCACGGGCAGCATCACCCTCGGCCCCGACCACGCCGACCACGCCGACCGCGCCGACCAGGCCGACCGCACCGACCGCGCGAGCGAGCCCGACCAGGTCGACGCCCTCGCCCTGGCACCGGCCCAGTTCGCCCGCCGCGTCGCGCTCCTGACCCAGGGCCGCCCGACCCCCGGGGGCCTCCGCGTCCACGAGGTCGTCGCGTTCGGCCGGCACCCGCACCGGACCCGGTGGACACGCAGCGATCCGGGAGGCCCGGCCGCCGTCGCGCACGCCATGACGGTCACCGGCGTGGCCGAGCTGGCAGAGCGACCCGTCGACCAGCTCTCGGGTGGCCAACTCCAGCGTGTGTGGCTCGCGAGCTGCCTCGCGCAGGAGACCGGGGCCCTCCTGCTCGACGAGCCGACGACGTACCTAGACCTGCGCTACCAGGTGGAGCTGCTCGACCTCGTCCGCGACCTCGCCGACGAGCACCGGATCGCCGTCGGCATCGTCCTGCACGACCTCGACCAGGCCGCGGCCGTGGCGGACGACGTCGTCCTGCTCGCCGACGGCCGCGTCGTCGCCACGGGCACCCCGGCGGACGTCCTCACCGCGACCACCCTCAGCGCCGTCTACGGCATCCGGATCGAGGTGGACGTCGACCCGGCAACGGGCGCCGTCCGCACCCGGGCCGTCGGCCGACACCACGACCGATCCGGAAGGCTCCACCCCACCCCATGAAGCGCATCATCACCGCCGCGGCCCTCGCCGTCACCGCCGCCGTCGTCCTGACCGGGTGCGGCACCACCGAGGCGACCTCGAGCACGTCCTCGTCCACCGCGGGCGCGATCACGATCACCGACGCGACCGGCACGAAGGTGCACCTCGACGGACCGGCCACGAAGGTCGTCGGCACCGAGTGGAACGTCGTCGAGGACCTCGTCGCGCTCGCCGTGCAGCCGGTCGGCGTCGCGGACCCGAAGGGCTACGGGAACTGGGACACCGCCGCGCCGCTGACGGGCTCACCGAAGGAAATCGGGACCCGCGGCGAGCCGAGCACCGACACCATCGCGTCCCTCGCGCCCGACCTCATCGTCGCCACGACGGACCTGTCGGCCGCGACCCTGGAGCAGCTCCGGGCGATCGCGCCCGTCGTGGCCGTGCGGTCCGCCGACGCCTCGCACCAGATCGAGCAGATGACGACCGACCTCGACATGATCGCGAAGGCCACCGGGCGGCAGCAGCAGGCGGCGAAGGTCATGGACCGGTTCCACGACGCCGTCGCCGCGGGCAAGGAGGCGATCACGAAGGCGGGGCTCGCGGGCGACGACTTCGCGTTCGCCGACGGCTACGAGGTCTCGAACCAGGTCACCATCCGGCCCTACGCCGACGGCTCCCTCATCGGCGACGTCACCGAGGAGCTGGGACTCCACAACGCCTGGGACGTCACCGGCGACGGGAGCTACGGGCTCGGCAGCACCGACGTCGAGGGGCTGACGAAGCTGCCGTCCGACGTGCAGTTCCTCTACCTCGCGAACGACGCGGACGGCGGCGACGTGTTCACGAGCGCGCTCGGGTCGAACGCCGTGTGGAAGTCCCTGCCGTTCGTCGCCGCGGGTCACGTGCACCGGCTCCACGACGGCATCTGGCTGTTCGGTGGCCCGGCCTCCATGACCGCGTACGTGCACGCCGTCGTGGCGGCGCTCACGAAGTGACGCTCCTGGCGCCGCGGCGGCCGGTCACGGTCACCGCGGTGCTCCTGGCCGGCGCGGTCCTCGTGGCCGCGCTCGCCGTCGTGGACGTCACGCAGGGCTCGGCGGCCGTCGGGCCGGCGGCGGTCTGGAGGGCCGTCACCGGTCATGCGGACCAGGGCGACGCGTCCGTCGTGGTCGCGTCGCGCCTCCCGCGGGCGGTCGGGGGGATCCTGGTGGGCGCCGCGCTCGGCGTGGCCGGGTCGGCCCTCCAGGCCATCAGCCGGAACCCGCTCGCCGCTCCCGACACGCTCGCCGTCGACGCCGGCGCGTACGTCGCGCTCACCGTCGTCGGGGTGACGGGCGTGCACCTGCCGCTCCTGGCCTCCTCGGGCGTCGCGTTCGTCGGCGGGCTCGTCGCGGCGGGCGTCGTGCTCGCGCTCTCCGGCCTCGGGTCGGGCACCGTCCGGCTCGTCCTGGCCGGCAGCGCCTTGGCGCTCGGCGTCGGCTCGGTGACCTCCACCCTCGTGCTGCTGTTCCCCGAACGGACCGAGGGGCTGTACCAGTGGAGCCAGGGGAGCATCGCGCAGAACGGCATGGGCGGTGTCGCGCAGATGGCGCCCGTCGTCGCGGTGGGCATCCTCGGTCTGCTCGTCGTCGGACGGCGCATCGACGTGCTCGGACTCGGGGACGACGCCGCGCGGGGCCTCGGCGTCGGCGTCCGCCGGACGCGCATCGTCAGCGTCGTGCTCGCGGTGCTGCTCGCCGCGGCGTCGGTCACGCTCGCGGGGCCGATCGGGTTCGTCGGACTCTGCGCCCCCGCGCTCGCCAGGCCGCTGACACGAGGCGTGCCCGGACTCACCCGGGCGGTCGTCGCGCTCCCGCTCGCCGGGCTCGTCGGCGCGGTCGTCGTCCTCGGGTCGGACGTGCTGCTCCGCGCGGTGGTCGGTGGGGACGCCGCCGTCGGGGTCCCCACGGGCACCGTCACCACGTTCGTCGGCGCGGTGTTCCTCGTCGGCCTCGCCTTCCGCGCCCGCGCCGCCGGTGACACCACGACCGCGGGGGACCGGCTCCGGATCCCGAGCACCGTCGTGTTCGTGCTCACCGTCGTCGTGCTCGCCGCGGTGCTCGTCGGGACCGTCGTCGCCGCGGTGCTGCTCGGCGACGCGAAGCTCCTGCTCGGCGACGCCGTCAACTGGGCCACCGGGCGAGCCGGGCCGATCGTGTCGTACGTGCTCGACACGCGCGTGCCGAGGGTGCTCGCCGCGCTCCTCGCCGGGGCGGCCCTCGCGCTCGCCGGCACCGCCGTGCAGGCCGTGACGCGGAACCCCCTGGCGGAACCGGGGATACTCGGCGTCTCCGGAGGTGCCGGGCTCGGTGCGGTCCTCCTGCTCACCACCGTGCCGGTCGCGGGGTCGTGGGGCGTCGCGGGGGCGGCGCTCGCCGGGGCCGGGGTGGTCGCGGCGGTCGTGTTCGGGCTCGCCGCGCGCGGGGGCTTCCGGCAGGACCGGCTCGTGCTCATCGGCATCGGGGCCTCGGCGGCGACCACGGCGCTCATCGGGCTGCTCATCGCCCTGACCGACCCGTTCAATGCGACGAAGGCCCTGACCTGGCTGTCCGGATCGACCTACGGGCGGACGATGCCCGACGTCGTCCCGGTCGTCGTCGCGCTGGCACTCGGCCTCGTGGTGGTCGGCCTGCGGCACCGGGCGCTCGACCTCGTGTCGCTCGACGAGGACACCCCGCGTCTGCTCGGGCTCCGGCTGCCCGCGACCCGGTTGCTGTTCCTCGTGACGAGCGTCGTGCTCACGGCGACCGCCGTCGCCGCCGTCGGCACCGTCGGGTTCGTCGGACTCGTCGCCCCGCACGCGGCCCGGGCCCTGGTCGGTCGGCGGCACGCCCGCGTCGTCCCGGTCGCGGTCCTGCTCGGCGCGGTGCTCGTGTGCCTGGCGGACCTGCTCGGGCGCACCGTGATCGCCCCCGCGCAGATCGGGGCGGGGCTGCTCACCGCCGTGATCGGGACACCGTACTTCGTGTGGCTCCTGGCGCGGTCCCGGACCTGAGGTCGTCCGGCCGCTCCGAGCACCCTCATGCCGTCGGTCGAACTCCTTGCTTCCGGTTGCACACCCCGATCGGGGTGTTCAACCGGCAGCGGGGTGTTCGACACGCGGCGGGGCATGCTCAGGGCCGGCGCGTGCGAAGGTGATCGCGTGCACGACGAGCGCCAGCCCGAGCCCACGCCCACGCCCACGACCTCGACGTCGCTCGGGGTCGTCGGGATCGGTCGGATGGGCGCGGCGCTCCTGCCGCACCTGGTCGCGCTCGGGCCGGTCCTCGCGCACGACATCGACCCCGCCCGCGAGCCGCACGTCCTCGCCGCCGGGGCGCGCTGGGCACCGACGCTCGCCGAGCTCCTCGCCCGCGTGGACGTCCTCGTCACGGTGCTCCCCGGACCACCCGAGCTCGGTGCCGTCATGGCGGAGGCGCTGCCGGGCCTCCCGACCGGTGCGCTGTGGATCGACGTGACGTCCGGTGAGCCGCGGGGGACGCGGGCGTTCGCCGGCGACGCGGCCGAGCGCGGCATCGACGTGGTCGGTGCGCCCATGGGTGGGTCGGTCGACGACGCGACGGCGGCAGCGCTCACCCTGTTCGCGAGTGGGAGGCCCGCAGCGGTCGAACGCGCCCGTCCCGTCCTCGACGCCCTCACCGTCCGCGGTACCGTCCGGCACGCTGGTGACCGGTCCGAGGACGGGCAGGTCGTCAAGCTGCTCGCCAACGCGCTGTGGTTCGCCCACGCGTCCGCGGCGACCGAGGCCATGCTCGTCGGGCAGGCGATGGGGCTCGAACCCGAGCACCTGCACGCCCTGCTCCGCACGAGCGCCGGGGGCAGCGTGTTCATGGACCGGCACCTCGACCGCCTGCTCGACGGGGACGACATGACCACGTTCGGCGTCGACCGGGTCGTCGAGGAGCTGGATACCGTCGCGGGGCTCGGGCGCGAGGGCGGGGTCCCGATGCCGGTGCTCGACGCCTCGGCGGACGTGCAGCGTGCAGCGCTCGAGCGGTACGGGCCGGCGCTCGGGGAGCTGCTCGGGGCGCGGTGGCTCGAGGAGCGGGCGGGGCGGCGGTTGCGGCGAGGTGATGCGTGAGCGGAGGCCGGTGGTGGGGAATCACGCGTTGCCGGAGAGCACGTCGAAGTCGCCGCAGATCGAGGGGTTCGGGTCGACTCCCGCGGACGGGGTGTCGCCGGTGTCGATGATGGCGACGTTGGCGAACCCGACTCCGTCGATGGAGGAATGGCCGAGGCAGCTCGCATGATGGTGCGTGTCAGGCAGAGCCCGCGACGAGGGGAGACGTCACGGATCGACATGATCGCGATGTGGGCGCTCATCGCGCTTGACGTCGTCGCGGTGCTCTTGTCCAACCAATGCTGTGTTCGACAGGAATCTCCATCTCTACGGGTCCGGGGTTTGTGGGACGGGTCGGCCCCACGGCGTGTGTTCGAACTCGGGTTTCCTCGTCAGCATGCCGCTGTCCTTCTTCGGCGGGATCGCCTCGGTGCTCGTCGGAGCACGCCTCGGGTTCCGGGCGCGGCGGCGAGGGCGTGCCGGAGCGTGGTTTCCGCTGTGCGCGTTGGGGGCGGTTCTCGCGCTCTCGGGGCTGGCCATCGTCGTCGTCCGGACCGCGACCGGTACGTGGTGATGGTCGTGGATCTGCGCCTGCATGAGCGCGAGGTCAGCGGTACACATCGCGCCGATGCCCGAGTGTGACGACGACCACCAGCAGGACACCGTCGTCGATCGTGTAGACGATGCGGTAGTCGCCGACGCGCACGCGGAAGCCGTCGCGTCCCTGGAGCGCCTTGGCACCCGGTGGGCGAGGATCGTGACCGAGGAGCGCGATCGCACCGCGGACACGGGACCGGTCCTGATGGTCGATCCGCTTCAGCGCTCGAGCGGCGGCGGGACGGAGTTCGACGCGGTAGCTCACTGCCAGCCCAGGTCCGCCTTCACCTCGTCCCAGGGCACGTTCGGTCCTTCTTCTGCCATGGCGCTGTCGAAGGCAGCCACGTCTGCAGCATCCTCGAGGGCCTCCATCATCCGCTCGTAGTGTTCGGGGCTGACGAGGACGGCGGCACGCTTGCCGCGACGCTCGATCACGACATCGTCGTGGAGCGTGCTGGCGATGATCTCGGAGAGGTGGCTTCGTACTTCCGCAACGCTCACGACGGTCATCTGCACAATGTACAACTCGCACCTCGAACTGTACAGGCGGCCCGTGATCAGCCGAGCAGCGCCCGCAGCTGCGGCTCCACGAGCGACGCCGACCCGACGGGCGACAGGATCCCGCGGAACACCCGGAGCTCCTCCGCCCGGGACTCGACCGGCCCGAGCACGGCGGCGTGCGCGGTCGCCACGAGGTCCTCGAGCGCCCGCACGCGCGCGTACCGGACGAGCCGGGTCTCGTGGAGCTCGACCAGCCCGTAGCCGTGCCGGAAGGCGGCGGCCTGCTCGTCGGTGCCGTTCCGCGCGTCCTTCCGCCGGTTGGTCCAGCCCGATCGATCAAAGTCCCGGGGGACGGGCACTGCTCCTTCCCAGGTGCGTGCACCCCGGTTCCGCGCCAGACTGACCGGACACCGATCACCGACCGGAGGACCCCCATGGCCAGCGTCGACGACCTGCTCACCGCCAACCTGCACGCCGTGTTCGGCCAGCGCGACGCGTCCGCCCGCGCTGCCGTCGCCCAGGACGCCTACGCCGACGACGTCGTGTTCACGGACCCCGAGGGCTCGGTCACCGGTCGCGACGCCCTGCTCGGCAAGGCCGCGGGACTGCTCGACGAAGCACCCGCCGAGTTCGTGTTCGCCGAGGACGGCCCGCGCTACGTCAGCGGGACCGCGGGCGCGCTCGCCTGGGCGTTCGGACCCGCCGATGCCCCGGTCGCCCGCGGCATCGACGTCATCACCGTCCAGGAGGGACGCATCGCGACGCTCCTCACGATCCTCACCGACGAGGCACCGCCGCTCACGCCGACCATCTGACGGCGGGAGGGGCGGTGCGGGCCGCCCCGGGTCTCCCGGCCGGCGGCCGGAGCCAGCGGTGTCCTGCGGCCGCTGTCCTGGTCCGTGCTGCCCTGGCGGTGACGCGTCCGAGGGCGACGGCGCCGTTGTCGTTCGACAGCGGTCATGTCGAGAACAGGCGGAGGGAGCCCGGCCGGGGAGCGCGGCGGGCCTGGGTCAGCAGAGGCCGGCCAGGGTCGCGTCCGACCCCGCGCTCGTCGCGGACACGGTCGAGACCAGGTGGCAGCCGGACGGCAGCCCGGACACGACGAGCGCGGAACCCGAGCGGGTCGCCGGGGTCGCGACGCCGTCGACCCAGACCGTCGTCCCGGACCCCGCCCCGACGGGCAGGGTGACCGCGCTGGTCGTCGTGGACGGGACGCGCAGGGCCAGGTCGACCGCGCCTCCCGACCGTTGCTGGTAGGCCGCGGCGATGGTGCCGCGCACCGTGGGCTCGGTGACCGAGGCGTGGTCGACGGCGCCGGGCTGCGGCGCCACCGAGAACGACGCGTACCCGGGCGCGGTGGGCACGATGCCGAACAGGCCGGTCGTGACGTCGGAGACCGGCGACGCGGCCCACGGGTGCGAGTAGGTCGTGTTGGCCTTGAGGGACTTGTCCCACGCCTCCATCGTCGAGCCCGCGCCGACGCGCACCATGTTCATCCAGCTCGTCTTGTCCGTCGCCGTGAGCAGCGCGTCCGCGGCCGATCCGGCGCCGGCCGAGTAGAGACCCGGGAGCAGGAACGCGGCGCAGTAGACGCTGCAGGCCATGCCCTTCCCCGTCACGTACGACGCCGCCCGCGGGACGTTCGCGGGATCGACGACGCCGAACGCCAGGGCGAACGCGGTCGCTTGCACGGCCTCGTGCGCGATCGGCTTGTTCGTCCCCGTGGTCAGGCCGTCGCGGTAGGCACCCTTCGTGCCGTCCCAGAGCCGGGCGTTGATCGCGGTCCGGAGGGACGCCGCCTGGGTCCGGTAGCTCGCCGCGTCCGCGGTCTTCCCGATCGCGGCCGCCATCTCGGCGAGGTCGACGAGGTCCCGGTAGGTCAGCGCGTTCACGACCGTGTCGGTGTCGGTCAGCTGGTAGCCGTCCCGCTCACCGGCAGGCCAGTCGACGATGTCGTCGGCGTCCGCGTGGTCGACGAGTCCCGTCGCGTGGCTGATCGACCCGGTCAGCGGGATGGTGCGGAGCGTGGCGTAGTCGGCGCGGATCTGGGTCGTGTCGCCGCTGGCCTCCCACGCATCGTGCACCGCGAGGACGTCGTACAGGCGCCACTCGGTCGGCCAGGTCGGGTGGGCGAGCAAGTAGTCCACCGAGTAGGTGCCGAGCGCTCCGTCCGCGGACAGGGCCTCCTGCGCGGTCTGCTCGATGTACGCGTCGGCCTCGTACGCGCCACGCTCGCGCTCCCAGGAGTCGACGTACAGGTCCAGCGTGTCGTCGATGATCGTGTTCCGCGACAGCTGCCACACCGCGTCGAGCTTGCTCGACGACGACGAGAACGTCGCGGCCGTCGCGTCGATCGGGTAGCGGAGCACCTCGGCCTGCAGGTCGTGCGCCGTCACCGCCTGCGGCACGTTCGACACCTCGACGTACCGGAACACCCGGATCCCCCAGGAGCGCAGGGTCTGGGAGCCGGTCTTGAGGGTCCAGCGGTCCTCCCACTTGTTGCCGGCGGTGGTCTGGTACTGGACGGACCCACCACCGCTGGCGAGGACCTCGCCGTAGCGGATGTCCACCGTCCGCGTGTCCGGGCTCGTCATCGCGAGCCGGAGCCCGCCGATCCGCGTCTGGCCGAAGTCGAGCAGGTAGTGCCCGGTGCCGAGCCGCGTGATCGTCGTCGGGGCGTCGTCCTCCTGGAGCATCGTCGCGGTCGGCGTCGGGGTGAGCGTGCTGGTCGCGAACGCGCTGCGTGCCTGGGCGAGCGTCCATGCGTGGTCGTCGAACCCGACGGTGTCGAAACCCGACGGGTACTGGCGTGCGTCGATGTCCTCGACGGGAGCGGCGTAGTAGGACGTACCCACCGAGCCGGCGGCGGGGAACACGCCCGTGCCGGTGCGCACCCGCCAGGTGGGACCGGTGCCGACGCGGGTCTCGGTGCCGTCGGTGTAGTGCACGACGAGCTCCGCGAGGAACCGGTGGTCCGACGTCGTGTACAGCAGGGCCCCGATCGCGTTGGTCGCCCCCGCGTGCAGCAGGGACGTCACGTCGTAGCTGTCGTAGCGGACCTCCTTGCCGACCGACTGGGTCGGACCGGCTCCGACGAAGCTCCCGTTGACGCTGATCTTGTACACGTACTGGCGGGACGGCGCGGGGGAGGTCGCGGTCGCCGAGAGGGTCGCCCACGCGATCGTCCGGGCCGGCAGCGTCACCTCGTCGCGGGCGAACAGCCAGTCCGACACGGCACCGGAGCGGATCAGGCAGGCCGCCGAGGTCGGGAACGTCGCCTTGCCGCCGGACACCGTGCCGCAGGGGACGTCGGCGTTGCTCGTGAACGTGTTCCGGTACAGGACGCTCGAGCCCGGGCTCGTCACGGTCAGGCCCGAGAACGTCGTCTTCTCCTTCGAGCCGTTCCGGTAGCCGATGACGCCGCGTGTGTCCGTGTGCGAGGTGCGGGTGTCGACCAGTCGGCCGGCGAACCACGTCCGGATGGTCGAACCGGACACCTGGACCTTGATCGCGTACGCGTGCCCCGAGGTGACCTTGATGCCGAGCGGGATCTTCTTCGTCGTGAGCTTGCTGTACTTGCCGGCCACCTGCACCTGCGGGACGAGGCTCGACGTGGCGGTGTCGAACTGCCAGAGGTAGCCGTTCTTCGCGTCCTTCGCCCGGAACACGACGCCGGTCGGCTGCGCCGTCGCGACGTAGGTCTCGGTGAACGTGTAGTTGCTCCACGGGTCGAACAGGCACGAGCGCGAGGTCGACACGGTGAGGACGCCGTGCGACTCCCGTCCGCAGCCGAGGTCGGCGACGGTGCTCGACGACGACTGCGACCAGAGGGTCGCGCCCGTGCGGTCCGCGACGGCGAGCGATCGGAAGGTGGCCGACTCGTGGGTGCCGGTCTGCACGCCGATCCACCCGCTCGCGAACGTCCCGTCGGTCCGGGTGTCCACGGTCGTGCCGCCGATGGTCGTCGTGATCGTGTCGCCGCCGAGCGACACGGTGAACGCGGTGTCCCGGCCCACCGCCAGGTCGACGCCCTCTGCGTGCAGGTCGACCGTGCCGAGCACCCGGTAGGCGCCCGCCCGCCGGACCTCGGCGACCAGGCGGTCGCTCGCTGCCTGGAACTGCCAGAGGTAGTAGTCGCTCGCGTCGGTCCCGCGGAGGAGGACCGTCGCGGCGCTCGCCGTGATCGTGAAGTGCCCGGACAGGGTGTAGTTCGACCAGGTGTTCGACGGGGTCTCGGACCAGATCGCCCGGGCTCCACCCCAGTCGCCGCCGAGCGCGGTGCCGAACGTCGCCGGCGTCGCCCACGGCGAGGTCGCGCCCGCGCCGTCGACGACCTGCACCGAGAACCACGAGCGGCTCCCCGCGGTGAGGGTCGGTCCGGCGTAGGACACGTTCTGGCTCGCGCCGGACGTCACCACCCCGCTGTCCCAGATGTCGCCGGTCCCCGCTGCGGCGGCGGCGCTCGAGCCGGCGACGACGATGCGGTAGGACCGCTGGTCGGGCGCGCCCGCCGGGAGGCCCGCGGCGGCACGCTCGAGCACGGCCGGCTGCCAGGAGAACCGGACGGGCACGCTCGGGTCGACGTCCATCGGTGCGCTGAGGCCGTCGACGGTCAGGTGGGTGGGGGCGGTGGGGACG